>CAZDVY010000006.1:22202-42322 GCA_964508935.1 uncultured Candidatus Competibacteraceae bacterium
GCACCGCCGCACTGATGGATTCGCCGGGCCGGACGGTCCATTCCATCGCCATGGCTGCATCGAGCCATAGCGCGGTTAATACAATCAGCCAGCCCGGCGTTTTCATAGCTTTTCTCATCGATTTTGCCACTCAGCCGTAGGGTACGCATCGCGTACCTTATCGCGGGACGTGGGTGCGGGCCGGTACGCGATGCGTATCCTACCGGCTCAAAACCTTTTTCATTCAGTTCGCCGCTCAGCTTCCACCCACCGTCGCCGCTTTTCTTCCCCCGATTTGTTCGACCGGGATGAAATAGCCCTTTGAAGAAATCGGCGTCAGCGGCAACCCCGCCTTCTCGCGCCGCTTCCGTTCCTTGGACAACGGTGGACAGGCGTGGGTGTCGTAATACAGGATCATGCAATCCAGGCAAAGCAGGCACTCGCGCTGGTCGATCCGGCCTTGTTTGTCTATCGCCAGCGAGCCGCACCCGACCGCGCAGGCTTTGCAGGTTTGACATTCGGTCTTGCGCTTCAACGCAATCAGGCGCAAGTGCGAAGGAATCGCCAGCCCCGCGCCCAGCGGGCAGAGATATTTGCAGAACGGCCGCTCCATGAACATCGAAGCGCCGAACAGCACCACCCAGAACAGGATGAATGGCCAGGTACGGTTCAACACGCCAACCAGGAACGTGGTCTTGAACGGCTCGACCTCGGCCAATTTTTCCGCCAGGCCTATCGAGAAGAACGACACCACCAGCAACACGAAAAATATCCCGTACTTGACCCATTTCAGCTTGTCGTGCAACGGCTTGGGCAGGAAGAACTGGAAGCGCTTCAATCCCAGAGCGCGGGAAACCTTGTAGGCCAGTTCGGTTAACGAGCCATAAGGGCACAGCCAGCCGCAGAACAGTCCCCGCCCCCAGATAAACACGGTGATGATGATGAACCACCAGAAAACAAAGATGAGCGGGTCAGACAGAAACAGCTCCCATTTCCACTGAAAAATGATTGAGTGAAACCAAGTCATCACATGAGTAATGCTCGGCTGCGCCATCGCGTAATAGCCGACAAAGAGAATACTGGCGATCCAGAAGAAGTATTTGGGATAAGTCACCCAACGCTTGTCTTTCCGATTGGCCCGCCGCACCAGTTTGTCCCGCATCACGTGGGTCACGGTCGCGCCGGCCAGTAACAGAACAAATAAGGTGATTTCCAGCCACTTCGCCTTCCACACCCGCAGCCAGGTTGGATCAGGCTTCACCACTTCCGGGTGGCCGCCTTCCAGATAACGCGGCGCCAGCCAGTATTCCCGGTCGAAATTGATGAAGGTCTTGACCCCGGTTTCCTTGTCCTGCTTGTTGCCCAGAAAGACCAGACTCCAGGGATAAGCAGCGCTGAAACTGGGGCTGCGAATGATGAAGATGCCGGATTCGCGGAAACGCGGCGCGCCAGCGGCGGCGATGCTGTAGAGATTGAGATAATCGGTATCGCGGAAAGTGAAGCTGTCGATCTCCTGCGAGACCTGAATACGGTCATAAATGCCGCCGCGCACGAAGCCGGAGCCTTTGAAGGAACTGCTGCCGTTGGCGACGATGAAAATGGCGTGTTCGTTCGGTTTGAGATCAGCCATCAGGCGCTGATAGTTGCGCTCGCCCAGCACGTTGCGCCCCACGTTGGGCGCGTTCAGATAGCCGAAATAAAGGTCGATGTAGGGTTCCTTGCTGTCGCCCATGTCCAAATCCTTGGGCATGACCCGCAAGTGCTGAACGCTGCCTTCCTGGATTAAATCTTCCCAACTCAGCTTTTCCTGAACATCAGTGAATTTTGCCTGGGGTCTGGGAATGGGTTTGACAATGCCGGTCTGCCTGGCGACTTCGTAGGCGCTGCGCATGACGACCTGATTTTGCGCAATCACGGTCACGGTCGCCCCGGTGATCGCGTCGATACCGATATACCCTTCACCCGCCCGCGCCTTGCCGATTTCTACCTTGTCCCAGGCGAAGTGTCCGACGAATTGCTTGATGAATTTGGTCAGTTCCGACTCGGGAATGCCGACCAGCAGAATCGGCTCGCTGTGCTTGAGAATCTTCACCCCGATAATTTTGCCCTCGGCATCCATACCGAGCAGTGTGACCACGGGTTTGCCGGAATAGGCCGGAATGTCCACGATGTCGGTGGACAGAAACACATAACCGATCAGTTTCCGGTTGCGATACGCCTCGACATAAGCCGGCTTGCCCTTGCGGGTGGAAAAGCTGTCAGCATCCGGCATCACATCCTTGCAGGGGGCATGGGCGCACAGGTCGGGGTCAGTGGACAGTTGCGCCGGCAGCGGAGCCTCGTAGGAAGAAGCGGTCGCGATCAGCGGAAACAGCAGGGCAACCAACAGGGCGAAAAAACCACCCAGCATTACGGGACGCGGGGGGATTGACCAATGAACATTCATAAGGAAGGTCACGTAAAAGTGAAGGACGGGGGAAGTCCCCGTCCCGCACGTCAAGTTGAAGGATCAGGCTTCAACAATCATTCTGCTGCGCATTTCCAGATGCAGCGCGTGGCAGAAGTGAGTGCAGTAGCACCAGTACAGCCCCGGCTTGTCGGCAACGAACGTCACCGACGCTGTTTGTTGCGGGTTGACGATGAAGTTGATGTCGTACTTGGGAATGGCGAAACCGTGGGTCAGATCCTCGACCTTATCGTGGTTGGTCAGGATGATGGTGACTTCATCGCCCTTCTTGACCTTGAAATCAGCCATGCTGTACATCGGTGCGATCGAAGCCAGATAAATCGTGACCTTGTTGCCGTTACGCTCCACCCGGCTGTCGCCGAAATTCTTCACCGCATTCGGGAAATCGTCCATGTTGTAAATCTGCCGGGTCTTGACGATATCGCGGCGGACGATGATGGCGTCGTGCGGCTCGGGATAGGCGGTATGATCGTGAACCAGCTTCATTTTGTCACCGCTGATATCGATCAGTTGCTCGGTTTCCACATGCAGCGGTCCGACCGGCAGGAAGCGGTCCTTGGAGAATTTGTTGCCGGAATTGAAAAACTTGCCGTCGGCTTCCTTGGTCTCGCCCATCGAGGTGTAGCCGTGGCCGGGCTGGTAATGCACGTCAATGCGATCCAGAACCGGTTGCGCCTTCTTGTCGCCCTTGAACTGGGCGATGGCTTTTTCGATATTCCATTTCACGATCTGGCTGTCGAGGAACAGGGTGGTGTAGGCGTTGCCCTTGTCGTCGAAGCCGGTGTGCAGTGGTCCAAGGCCGATTTCCGGCTCCGCCACCACGGTGTCGCGCGGGTCTTTCAGTTCGCCGGCGAACCACTTATGCACCAGGGCAGTCTCGGTCACCGTAGCGGTCGGCGACAGCTTGCCGGAGGAAACGAAATATTTACCGTCAGGGGTAATGTTGACGCCGTGCGGGTTTTTGGGCACCGGCACATAGCAAACCAGCGCGGTCTTCGGGTCTTGATTGGCGTCTTTGGTGCCGTCCACTACCGGTACCTTGGAATCACCGATGGTGACAAACTTGCCAGCATTGACGGCGGCTTCGATTCGTTCAATGTTGAAGAACACCACCGCGTCGCGCTCCGCCGACATCATGTCGGTGTAAATCGCGCCGCCTTCGGTGTTGTACTGGTTGGCCGCCGCCAGTTTGCCGTCATAGGACGTAGCGACCAGGTCCATGTTGCCGCTGAGCTTGCACTGCCAGCGCGGTTCCATGGTCTCGGCGTCCACGCAAGTAAACAGGCAGGCCCATTTCTTGGGATCGTCTGTGTCCCGGCCGTCGTTGGGCAGCGGGATATGGAACTCGCCGCCGCAGAACACCCGGGTGGTGTGGTTGATCTTGGGGTCCACCGGGTCCTGTTTGTCCGGGAACAGGCCGTGAAAACCCTGGATGTTCGGCAGTTCGGTGATCTTGTCGCATTCCATATAGTCCATGCGAATACGCGCCAGCCGGCCATGAATCTTGTCGTTGATCCACAGATACTTGCCGTCGTAGGTGCCGTCGGTGTAGGAGCCGTGGATGTGGTGAGTGTCGCCCGTAATGTACTTGAGCGAGCCGTCCGGCTTGGTGCCAAGGATTTTCTTGGACTCGTTGGTGATGCCCCAGCCGACCATCGGGTCGATGTTGAACACCGGGATGCGCTTGAGAGTGCGCCCGGAGGGCGAGCCGTAGATGCGCGCTTCACCGGAATGGCCGCCGCTGGAGAAAATGTAGTAGTCGTCCAGTTGCCCCGGCGGCACTTCATACTTGCCGTGCTCGCCGCTTTCCTCTTGCTCGTCCTCCTCCTTGGCTTCGACCGGATCCAGTGAGGCCAAGCCAGTCGCCAGACCGGCGCCAGCCAGACCTGTTAGGGCCGCCGCGCCCAGGAATTTACGCCGGCTAGTGTTTTCCGGGTTTTCCGCATTCTGTGATTGATGTTCGGTATCGCTCATGATTTTGCCTCCACGATTCACGTTTGCCACTGCTTCAAGCTCCCATCCACTCTACCCAAAAAGTCAGCTAGCCAAATTGACCATCTATTCTTGGTTTAACGAGCATGGGGAAATAAGTGATGATGAATATCAAAAACGCCGCAATCCATAAAATCTGGGAAGTCGCTACCCAGATGACATAGTGACTTTCGGCAATCAATGGCGCTATCACTCTAAAGATAGCCCCGGTAATAAGAACAATCAGGGAAATAACAACTGTTGGTGGAGGATTTTGCACGTTTCTTCCCGTGTGGCCCAGCGTGACGCGAGCCATCATGCTCAAAATGACCACACCGATGCCACCAATGCTGAAGGTATGGAGCACGACGATATTGGGCAGATTCAGGAAAACGTTGACCGCCAGCAGCAAAAAGCCAAGATTGATCCATAGAAAGGCGATGAACAAGCTCCACAACAGCGGTTTTTTCCAAATCCCTCTCGTGTGCCAACCCACCAATCGGGCAGAGTTGACAATCAACAGGCCCATCGCCGTCAACGCAACCATCCACGGATTACGAACCAAGACTTCCGCAATCAAAAAAGCGACATACAACACGATGATCGCCAAATCCAGCCATTTTGAATTGAAAAGCTTGACCGGATAGCCGACGCCGACCTCGATGAAAAATGGAATGACCCTTCTGCCGATGATGAGGATCAGCCCAACGATCAAAAACAACCCGCCGTAGATGCCAAAAAATACCCCCTGATCCATCAGTCCTGTCGCCCCCAGATAGAAACAGCCATTGGCGGACGCTAATAAAGCCAGAATGACTGTAATTCCCAGTTGCCTCCATTGCTTGACTTTTACAATCGGATAAAGAATCGAGCCGATCAGGCACAGAGCGAACAGCAGGTCAAAAAATCCAGCAATAAAAATCCATGGGGTTCCGAATAAAAACAGGATTCTTGGCAACATCCATAAAGCAACCAACCCCAAAAGACCGAATCCATGAAGCGTTTGCACGCCCGTCCAGTTCTTGACGGCGGTCAACAGAAATCCAGCAATGACCGCCATCGCAAATCCATAAATCATTTCATGGGCGTGCCACTGGAAAGAAGAAATCCCGGTGATCGGCAACGGTAGTTGAAAGACATAGACGCCCATCCATAAACTCATTGAGATAATTGCAAAAATCCCCGCACCGAGGAAGAATGGCCGAAATCCCAGGTTAAATAATGCTATTTTCGGTTGTGGTGTTTGCTGTTTTTCAAATATTAGAGAGTTCATGATCATATAGCCCCATAAGAAGGATCGGAGAGCCCGGAAAAATATTTTGTGCATCGCACAATTTTTTGCTATGATTTTTATCAGTGATCCTGTTAGCTACGACAAAAATCATGTACATCGTCGACGACCCTCTGTTGGCGCTGATCACCCGCTTCATGGGAGACAGCCAGAATGTTGCAGTATCTGATACAGAATTTCTGATTCGACAAATCAATGCTATTGAAGATTATATCGGGCAATTTCCTGACAGTGAACGGGATGAGCGCGCCATTGAATGGATTGCTGCGCATGCCCGCGAATATCGGCGCCAGTGGCAAAAGAAAACTATCGCTCAGACCTTGGTCAAGGTGCGCTGTCCGGATTGCCCACTGACAGGAACGCACCAGTCGCTGCATTGCGAGATTCATACATTTTGGTTGAGCCTTTTGCGAAATTATATCGCTGATGATATCTCTTCGCAGGAGTACGTTGAGAGTACGCTAAAACTGCTCGGTCGATACAAGGACCGACTCAAGGTTGGTGTAGCCCGCAGTCGGTTAAAGCCAGCTACTACACAGCTTGAGGTTGCGTAGAGGTATTTTGGTAGCAAGCGATCAGCCGTCTAAAACAAGCCTCCTTCCAGGTGGAGAGGGGATTTTGTGATTTCAATGACTGGTTCCTTCGGAACGGTTGATTTTGTTATAGACGTTGTACTTGCCCACCGGTTTGCGCATGGGTAGCCGCTTAACTTCCTTCAAGGTTTCCGCGTCATAAATCACCAGCGCCCCGTCATTTTCCCAGACGGACACCAAAGCGTACTTGCCATCGCGGGTGAATTCGGTATGGGCGGCGGTCTTGCCCGGTTCCGGGCGCAGCGTCTTCGCGATTTCCAAGGTGCGCTTGTCGAGCAACTGCATGGTGTCCTTGGCAGGACTCATCATCGCGTCCACCCAGGCGTAAGGCGTGTTCTCGTGGCTGCGCATGAAGAACGCCGCCCCGGCGGTCTTGACCTCCTTGATGATTTTCCAGTCTTTCATATCAATCACGCTGACCACGCCTTCCTTGAGATTGGGCGTCGCCATGACCGGACGGTCCTGATACTGCCAGGAAATACCGGAACCGAGATGCGGCATGCCGGGCAGCGGCAGATCGGCGACCTTGCGCCGCACGTCGAGATTCACCACCTGACCGCTGGAGATGGCCTGGCTGCCGCCATCGGCGGGCCGCGCCGCACCCAGTACGTAGGCGTAATCCTGGCTGAAGAAGAAATCATCGAGAATGGCGTCGAGCCGGGTCACCCGGGGCGTCCACATCCCCGGCAGGGCAATCGCTTCACCCATCTTGTAGTCGTGGACGTAGCCCTTGAACACCGGCCCGGCCTTGGGGTCGTAGCTGAGTTCCCAGACTTCGGGAATGTCCTTGAGCGCGGCCACGAAGCTCTTGCGCGGCGCGGCGTCGTACACCGCCGACACCCGCGAACTCTTGCCGGTCTCGTTGACCACCGGAATGATCCGGTCGAGGCTCAAATCCGCCGCGTTCAACAGCACCAGCGTTTGCGGCAGGTAGTTCGCCACCATCACCCACTGCCCATCGCCCGACACCGCGAGATTGCGGGTGTTGATGCCGGCGCGGATTTCCGCTGTCGTCTTCAGGTTATAAATATCGAACTTGCTGATCCAGCCGTCGCGGGAGGCGAAAAACACATGGCGCCCGTCGGGCGTGAATTTCGGCCCGCCATGCAACGCGAACCGGCTGGGGAAGCGATGAATCGGCTCGAACTTGTCGCCGTCAAGAATAGTGACATGATGATCGCCCGCCTCCACCACCACAAATAGATTAAGCGGGTCGGCGCTAAATTGTGGTTTGGTGGGCAGCCTATCGGCTTTGACATGCTCGACCCGCGAGGCGCGGATTTCCGCTTCACCCCATTGCGGCATGACCACCGGCGGGGTGTAGATAAAGTCCGCCAGCGCCTGGATTTCTTCCGGCTTGAGCTGGTCCTTGAAACCCATCATCTGGGTCGCCGGCCGCCCATCCGCAATCACAGCCAACGCATCGGGTTTCTTCAACCGCTCCAGATTCTGCGGCAGCAACGCCGGCCCCATCCCGCCCAGACGGTCGGCGCCGTGGCAGGAGACACAATGTTGCTGGTAGAGCGGTGTGGGGTCGGGCGCGGCGCTGGCCAAAATTCCAAACAACATCAGACAGGCGAAGATCAGGTTTTTTCTCATGACGCAGCGCTCCGGCGAGCGGCTCGATACGGGGTCACGGTCAGGCGTTCGCTGCCCGCCGTGACGCCGATTTCCTCATCGTCCAGATAGCACGCGGGGTCTTCGGCCCAAGGATCGCCGGTGAGTTGCTGGGCGCGCACCCGGGTATTGCCGCCGCAGATATCGAAGTATTGGCACTGGCCGCAGCGGCCCTTCACTTGGCGTGGTTTGGCCTTCAGGCCCGCCATCAGCGGGTCGGACGTGTCCGGCCAGATTGCCGAAAATGGCCGGTCGCGCACGTTGCCCAGGGTGTGATGCCACCACATGGTGTCAGGATGGACATTGCCGAGGTTGTCGATGTTGGCGACGTTGACCCCGGAAGCGTTGCCGCCCCACTGCGCCAGTTTGGCGCGGATGTGGTCCGCCAACTCCGGAAACCGCTGGCGCACCCAGAACAGCAGATACACCCCGTCGGCGTCGTTATTCCCGGTCACGAATTCCCTGGGCCAGCCTTCCTGCACCAATTGCCAGCAGGTCTCGAACAGTAAATTCATCGCCCGGCGGGTGGTCCGATGGTGGGCGTCGTCCTTGCGGTTGCGGTTGCCGCGCCCGGCGTAGTTGAGATGGGAAAAATAGAACTTGTCGAGTTGTTCCCGTTCCAGCAATCCCAGCAGCGGCAACAGGTCGTGGGCGTTATCCTGGGTCATGGTGTAGCGAATCCCGACCTTGATGCCGTACTGCTGGCACAGGCGGATACCGTTCAGCGACGCAGCAAACGCGCCCGCCTGGCGGCGGAAGCGGTCATGGGTTTCGGCGATGCCATCCAGACTGACGCCGACGTAATCGAAGCCGACCTCGGCGATGCGGGCGATGTTGGTTTTGTCAATCAGCGTACCGTTACTGGACAGGGCGACATAGAATCCGAGGTCCTTGGCCCGGTGGGCGATGGCGTAAATATCCGGGCGCAACAACGGCTCGCCGCCGGATAGAATCAACACCGGCACGCGGAAGCGCTTGAGATCGTCCATGACCGTGAATACTTCGTCAGTCGTCAATTCGCCGGGGAAATCGGTATCGGCGGAAATCGAGTAGCAATGCTTGCAGGCTAGATTGCAGCGCCGCACCAGATTCCAGATCACCACCGGGCCGGGTGGATTACGCTTGGGCATCAGCGACGTAGGCTGGGCGATTTCCTGCATGAACTGGGTGATGCGGAACACGAGCAGTCTCCTTCAACCATTCAGGCGCAGCCCGGTCTTTTTGAGAATCCGGGTGCTGTACAGAATGTCGCGGGCGCGGCAGGCGTCGCCCAGAATTTCGGCGATACGGTCAGCCTTGGCGGCCACCTCCTCGCGGCGCGTGCCATGGGCCATAGCGAACAGGTTGTACGGCCAGTTCGGCAAATGCCGGGGCCGGCGGTAGCAATGCGTCACGAACTCCAGCGTCCCGACCCGCTCGCCGAGAGTGTCTACCAGCTCGTCGGCCACGTCCCAAACCGTCATGCCGTTGGCGGCATAACCGATGCGGTAGTGATTCGGCACCACCCCGATGCGGCGGATCGCGCCAACGTCCAGCAACGCTTGCAAGCCGGCGATGACCGTTACCTCGTCGCTGTTCAGTTGTGCGGCGATAGCGTGATACGGCTGAGGGGTCAGCGGCAAACCCGCCTGGGTGGCGACGATGAGCGGTCGCAATTCCGCCAGTTGTTCCGGCGTCAGAGGCGACGCCGTCTTGCATTCGGCGGGTAGTCTGGAAGGTCTAACCCGGCCCGCGCCCACCGCGAACCGCGCCTCGATGAAATACTCGCGTTCCTTGGGAAAGTTGAACACCGGCAAGCCGGTCGCCGTTGCGATGCGCGCGACGGCATCGTTCATGCCAGCAGGCGTTTCAGTCGCCAGTACGAACCACATATTGAAAACATGGTCGCGCCGGTAGTTGTGCGCGACTGCCGGGAATTCATTGACAATGCAGGTGATGCGCTCAAACTCCACTTCTGGCGCTTGTAACGCCGCCAGCGAGAACACGCCACCCAGCCGTTCGATCTGGTACAGCGGCCCGAAACGGGTCAGCGTACCGTCCGCCAGCAACTCCCGCAGGGCTTGCAGCACGGCATCCTCGCTGGTATCCAGTCGCTCGGCCACCACCGCGAATGGCTGTTCGCACAACGGGAATCCGCCCTGCCATTCGTCGATCAGACGGCGGCGCAACTCGTTCATGCGGCGTTTCTAAAATGGGTCGGCGGCGCTAACGTCGCCACCGGCAGGTAATACGCGCCCCGTTGCCGGAAACAGCGGGTACTGAACAGCACGGTGTAGGGATAGGCTGTCAAATTCCGTTCAATACGCAACTGCTCGATCCGTTCCAGCACCTGTTCGCGCTGGCGGCCGTGCATCATGCAGAACAGGTTATAAGGCCAGTGCGGCAATCTGCGCGGGCGACGATAGCAGAGATTGATGCCGGATTCCGCCGCCAGCACCCGCCCACCCGTGCTGACTTCGGTGTCAGGAACGTCCCAAACCACCATCGCGTTGGCTCTGTAGCCCAGCGCACGATGGCGGACGATGACACCCAATCGCTTGATCACACCCCGTTCGAGCCAGTACCCCAACCGCTCCAAAACCGTTCGCTCAGATAGACCTAATGGCCGGGCCAATGCTTGATAGGGACGGTTGACCAGTGACAACCCCGGTTGCAGGGCTGCGAGCAGCGTTCGGTCGGATTCACCTAATTCAAGGATTATTGAATCGTTCACCGTCGCCATTCGGGATACCACCGATAGCGCTTCGCGCCCGCCATCGTGCAAATTGAAACCAAGGTCAATGTGAAATTCTTCCAGCAGCGGCAGATCGAGTACCGGTAGTCCGGTCTTATCCCCGATTTCTGTCAGCACCGCCTGCAGGCGCGATGCCGTGGCAGCAGTCAGCACGAACCAGAGATTGAAGTCGTGCTCGCGCTGGTAGTTGTGATTGACTTCGGGATACTCGTTGACGACCCGAGCCACCGCCTCCAGCCGCTCTGGTGGAACAGCCAGCGCGGCTAGGGTGCTGATGCCCAGTCGCCGGGTAGCGAATACCGCACCGACCCGGCTGACCTTGCCTTCGTCCCGCAACCGGCACAGCGCCGCCAGCACCTCGGCCTCACTCCATCCCAGCCGGTCGGCAATAACCCGAAATGGCTCGCTCGTCAGGGGAAAATCGCGCTGAAAGCGGTTGAGCAGTTCAAGATCGGCGACATCCATCTCAGAATCCGATGCGGTGGGCGCGCGAGGTGAAGAAAATACCACTGGGGCTTTCCGCCGGCAGTTCAGCCAGCTTGTTGAAATCGGCGGTGTCGTAGACCAGCACCTTGTTATCGTCGCGGGCCGAAATCCACACCGCTTCGCCGCGCGGAGTGAATTCCAGATGCAACACCGCCTTGCCCGGTTCCAGGGTCTGGACGACTTGCCCGCTCAGGGTATCGATCACCTGCACGAAGCCGTTGTCCGGGAAGGCGAAATTGACCCAGACCTGCCGGCCGTCGGGCCGGGCGACCACGAACACCGGCTGGCCGCGCACCGGAATGCGGGCGGTTTCCTTCCAGTGGATCGTATCGGCCACCAGCACTTCATGGCGACCGATAGCCGGCAGATAAACCTGATGCCCGGCGACCGCCCAGCCGCGTAGATGGGGCATTTTGTAGACCGGCAGCTTTTCCTCTCCTCGGCCGTAATTGGCCAGGATGCGTTGCACGCCCTGTTGTAGTTGCCAGGCATCAAGCAGTGCGATGCCGTCTTCACCAAACAATCCCGCCAGGTAATAACGGCTGTCCGGCGTCACCAGTCCGTCGTAGGGCGCTTTGCCGATGTTGCTGAATTTCTCGACTTTAGGCGACTTGGGATCGCGCAAGTCGACGATCCAGATTTGATCGGCGTCGAACAGGGAGTAGATGAAGCGGTCGCCCGGCAGATCGGCGATACCGACCACCTTCGACAGCTTGCCATCGCCATAGGCGGCAGGAATATCGGCCACCGGCTCCAGCGTGTCGGCGGCGAACACCTTGAGGCCACCTGGCTCGTAATTGGCAACTGCGACCAGCCGCCCGTCCTGGGAAATCGCCCCGCCGATGCTATTGCCGCCCTGGATGATGCGTTTCTCCAGCGTCCCGCGCAGCAGGTCCACCTTGCTCAACCCGCCGTCGCGCCCGAATACGTAGGCGTAACGCTGGTCGCGCGAGAATACCACCGAGGCGTGGGACAGGTCGCCCAAACCGTCCACCCGATTGATGATGCTGTTGCTGCTGGTGTTGACGATGAGGGCGCGTCCGACGCTGCGTTCGATGATGACACCCAGATCGCCGGTGCCGCGCAACGTCGGCTCCACACCCCCTACCAGCAACGGCCACGAAGCAAGCAGTATCCACCACCAGAACAGTAATATCCTCGGCATCATCATTTGGGTTCCTCCGGGAAACCGCGCAACAGTTGCGCTACGATCCAGTCAGCCTCGGCTTCGCTCAAAAAGGGTTTCCAGGGCGGCATGGCGGTGCCGGACCGACCCAGCAAAATGGTGTATTTCAAACCGGCGGGCGGCTTGTCGCGCAAGGTTTCGGGCAACAACGCCGGACCCAGGCCGCCGCGCAGGGTCAGGCCATGACAGGAACCACAATCCTGGCGCACCATGCGGATGAGTTCCCGGGTGCGTTCCCGGGACGGCGCAGGAGGCTCTTGCGCCAGCGCCAGCGGGCCAGAGCCAAGGCTACCCAGCGCTAGAACCGCCAGTCCGATTCTGACGCCCGTCAAAAAGAAAGCACCCACGCGGCTCGGCTTCGTATTCGGAGGCGAAAGTGAAAACCAGCGCCGGCGGGGGTGCGTAGCAACTAAGTGCTGCATGATTATTGTCTTTGTGTCAGCCCGTCGCAGCAGACGGGAATCAGTGATCGGCGTTCAACCAGCCGCCGCTCTTGACGAACGGCGGCTGGAGCAATCCACCTTGTTACTTGGCCATCCCCAAAATCCAGGTGACCAGCGCCTTGAGATCGGCGTCGGGCACGGTCGGATTGGGCGGCATCGGCACCTGACCCCAGACGCCCACGCCACCCGCCTTCACCTTGGCGGCCAGCTTGTCTGGCGCGTCAGCCTGGCCCTTGTACTTGGCGGCCACTTCCTGATAGGACGGCCCAACCAGCTTCTTGTCTGCACTGTGGCAAGCTAGGCAGTTGTACTTCTTGGCCAGTTCGTCGCTCGCCTGCGCCGTCGGGGCAATCAGCAGCGCCAGTGCCAAAGCGCTGAGGTACTTGATACGCATCATCAATCTCCTTTTTCTTCTCAGTAAATGTCGTTCTGAGTGTTATAAACGTTGAATTTGCCGGTCGGGGTGATCAACTTGGGATCCTTGATGACCGTCTTTGGCTTCAGGGTCTTGTCGTCCACCACCACGATGGCCGATTCCTTGTCCTTGGCGCTCCACACCGAGAACCAAACCTCGTCGCCGGCTTTATTGTACTCCGGTTGCACCACCCGCTTGGCGCCATCATCTTTCAAACCCGCCCATTCGGCGATCGGCAACACCTGATAAGGTTTGTCCAGATTCTCAAGATCGAACACTGCCACCGACTGGTTGATCTTGGCGTCTGGGTTCAAGGGAGTATCAACATATAGGTTCCTGGATTTGGGATGGGTCTTGATGAACAGCGAACCGCCACCCTGTCCCTTCAGATTCTGGACCAGCTTCCAGGCTTGATCCTTGTGCTTCTCCGGATCGGTGCCGATCAGAGCCACGGATTCATCGCCCAAATGACCCGTGGCCCAGACCGGGCCAAACTTGGGATGGACGAAGTTAGCGCCGCGACCGGGATGCGGAATCTTGCCGACATCTACCAGTCCTTCCAGTTTACCCTCCTTGGTGTCCACCACCGCGACCTTGTTGGATTGATTGGCGGCCACCAGGAAATAGCGCTTGCTGGAATCCCAGCCGCCATCGTGCAGGAAGCGGGCGGCGCCGATTTCGGTGACCTTCAGGGCGTTGATATCGCTGTAGTCCACCAGCAGGATCTTGCCGGTTTCCTTGACGTTGACCACGAACTCCGGTTTGTCATGAGTCGCCACGATGGAGGCGACGCGCGGCTCGGGGTGGAAGTCCTGGGTGTCCACGGTCATGCCACGGGTGGAGACGATCTTCAACGGCTCCAGGGTGTCACCATCCATGATCACGAACTGCGGCGGCCAGTAAGAGCCGGCGATGGCGTACTTGTCCTCGAAGCCCTTGGCCTTGGAGGTTTCAACCGAACGCGCTTCCAGACCGATCTTGATCTCGGCGACGTTGTCCGGCTTCTCCATCCATAAATCAATGAGGTTGATCCGGGCGTCACGGCCAATGACGAACAGATAGCGACCCGAGGCCGAGGTGCGCGAAATATGCACTGCGTAGCCGGTCTTGACAATATTGATGATCTGCTTGGTGTCGCCATCGATCAGCGCCACTTCGCCGCTGTCGCGCAACGTGGTGGAGAAGATATTGTCAAGATTGTAGTTGTTCATCTTCTTGGTAGGGCGCTGGTCCGGCGGGACGATCACCTTCCAGGTTGCTTTCATGTCCTGCAAGCTGAATTCCGGCGGGGTGGGCGGCTCTTGCTGGACGTAGCGCGCCATCAGATCGACCTCTTCAGCGGTCATCTCGCCCGAGGTCTGCCAGTTGGGCATGCCCGCCGGCGAACCGTAGGCGATGAACACCTTGAGATATTCGGTGCCTTTCGCCAAAGTAATATCGGAGGTCAGGGGCTTGCCGGTCGCACCTTTGCGCAGCACGCCATGACAGCCGGCGCAGCGCTCAAAATAAATCTGGCGGGCTTTGGCAAACTCGGCGGCAGTCATCGGCGGGGCTTTGGGATTGATATTCTGGTGCATCGGCTCGCCAGCCAATGGCGAAGTGCCGGCCTGGTACTCGATCTCGGCCTCGGTGACGCCTTTCTTGGCTGCCGGACTTTCAGCCAGCGCGATACCGACGGCGAGCGGCAGCGCGGCGAGAGCAATAGTGACTTGTTTTAGTTTTAAGCGAGTTTGTGGCATGGTGCGCTCCCCCATGAGGAGGCAGACACTGCTACCCCCCCGGTTCGTGGTTTGGACGCCTATTGAATACGGCAACTGGGATTATCACACCTTGATTTACATCAAACTTACGCATGATTCCATGACCTGGAACATGGAATTGTCCGTAATCTCCGAGGATTAACAGACAAGAGGCATGGGAAAAGCAGTGCATAAGCCTATCGATATCCGCCGAACCTTGATCAATTTGCCGCTTTTCCAGCAATTGCATGATAGCGAGATTGCCCACCTGGCGGTGGTTGCGCGCGAAGTCGGATTGAGCAAAGGGCAAATCCTGTTTCAGAAGGGTACTCTGCTGAACGGTTTCTATGTGGTCGTGCATGGCCAGATCAAGCTGGCGTTTTCCTCGCCGCAGGGCCAGGAAAAGGTGGTATCTATCGTTGGACCGGGGCAAAGCTTCGGCGAAGCGGTCATGTTCATGGAACGACCCTGTCCGGTATTCGCCCAAGCACTGGCAGATACCCGCCTACTGTACATCGCCAAACAGGGCATCTTCGCAGCCATCGAGCACGACAGCGCCTTCGCCCGCCGCATGTTGGCGGGGCTGAGCATGCGCCTGCACGGCCTGATTCGGGATGTGGAGGACTACTCCCTACACTCCTCCACTCAGCGGGTGATCGGGTTTCTACTACAACTCGCCGGTACACCTACCAACGGTCCGATTGAATTTGAACTACCGGCCAGCAAGCAAGTGATCGCTTCGCGCTTGAATCTGACTCCGGAAACCCTGTCGCGGGTGTTGCACAGCCTTAGCGAACCTGGGCTGATTGCTGTAAAAGGCCGACAAATCATCGTGCTGGATGTGACTCTCTTAAGACAGTTTGATGGTATGAGTCATCCGGCCTGCACCAAAAATTGAGAGATCCCGTTTTCCCGATGATAGCCAGAATATTCTGATGCCCCTTCCTTGGCTAAAGCAGCGCGCAATAGGCGCTGAAAATCCAAGAGTCGTCACGTCGCGGCCAGCGCTCCGCCACAACTGCTGCCCTGCCCGGCGGTGCAGCCATAGCAATGATCGGCAACCCGAACCTGGGCGCCGGTCAGGTCCCGGTCCAACAGGTCGGCCAGATGGATGTGGCCCGATCCATTGACGCCCAGCGGCAGCTTCAGCATCTGATTGAAATCGCAGTCGTAGACGTAGCCCCGCCAATCTACCGAAATCAGATTTCGGCACATCACTGCTTGCAGATTTTCATCCCGATGGGCGGATTTGAGCAGGTCCATGTAGGGTTTGAATTGCCCTTTGGAAATAAGCTGACTGCCAAAGCGCTGGATCGGCATATTGGCCAGCGCCAGCAGATGGTTGAAAACGATCCCGTAACGGGCGGCCAACTCGCACCGGTAGGCGGTTTCCAGGCCAGCTTGGTCAGGCGGCAAAATCGGACCCAGCGGATTGTAGACCAGATTCAGCATCAGACCGCTGTCGGGCTGGCCGTATCCCAGGGCATTGAGTTGCCGCAAACCGGCCAGACTGGACGCAAAGACGCCATGACCGCGTTGCTGATCGACGTTTTCCTCCAGATAGCAGGGCAGGGAAGCCGTGATCTCGACCTGATGCTCCGCCAGGAATGCCGCCAGGTCTTCCTGGCCGGCTTCGTTCAGGATGGTCAGATTGCAACGGTCGATAACGCGCATTCCCTGACGCCGGGCGCGAACGACGAGGGTACGGAAATGCGGATTCAGTTCGGGAGCGCCACCGGTCAGGTCCAGGGTCGTGACATTTCGTGTTGCGGCATAGCGCAGTAATAATTCCATGGTCTCCCCATGCATTTCCTCGGTGCGCTGGGGGCTGGCGGCGACATGGCAATGGGTGCAGGACTGGTTGCAGCGATAGCCCAGGTTAGCTTGTAGCGTGTCGATGCGGTCGCGGTAAACAGGGGGGAAATCGGTGTTCACCAACAGTGGAAAGGTATCGCGCATACCGGCGTCCTCGCAGAGTTCGGGGAGTCTTGTCGACTGACGGATCGTAGAAAGATAGCGAATCCTGATCGCCGGCGAGCAGAAAAATGCCGGTTCGCTGATTTCGCGTCAGTGTGTCAGACCCCCCGGAATTCATGCTGGTTCGGTCATGCGTTCCAGGGTTTCCCGTAACTCGCCCTCCAGTAGCGCCGCCTTCTCCGTTCGGGTATCCACGAGGACGAAGGTCACGTCGGCGTCGGCAATCACCGTCGCGGTTCCCTGAAGCGTGACGAGTTGATGCATGACGCAACTGCGGGCGCCAATCGCCTTAATGGCGGTGGTGATCTGCAGGACTTCGCCCAGATAGGCGGCGCGGCGATAGTTGATGTTGATGTTGACGACGGCAAAGGCATGGCCGCTCTTTTCAAGCGCTTCGAGATTGCTCCGGCTTTCCAGAAAGCTCCAGCGGGCTTCTTCCAGAAACTCCAGATAGCGGGCGTTGTTGACGTGGCGATATAAGTCGAGATGATAGCCCCGAACCTTGATGGTGATGGTGTGGCTCATGGCGGAATTCCAGTGAGTGACGGTTGAGAAGATGCAGTGTAAACAGTTCGGAGAAGGCCGCGCATGGTCATTTCGGTTATTCAGGAAGCGGGATTCGGGGTAAAAAAATATGATCTCGCTGACGGTGAAATTCATGTCTGGCTGGCGAGTCTGACCGTGTCGGAAGACCGGCTGGCGGCCCTGGCGGCGACGCTGACAGCGGACGAGCAGGAGCGGGCGGTGCGCTTCCGCTTTCCTGAACATCGGGATCGATTCATCGCCGCACGCGGTGGGTTGCGGGAACTGTTAAGCGCGTATGTGGGCAATCCGGCGGCGACTCTGCGGTTCCATCAGGGGACGCGGGGCAAACCGGCGCTGGCCGGCGCAGCGGCCAGGACGGGCCTGCATTTTAATCTCTCTCACAGCGGCGACCGGGTGTTGTACACCGTCGCCCGCCGTGCGGTGGGCGTTGATCTGGAGGTCGTGGATCGACAGGTGGACATAGCAGCAGTAGCTGAACGGATTTGTACAATGCGGGAATGGACGGCATTTCAGGTGTTGCCCGCCGAACGCCAGCGGGACGCCTTCTTTTCCTGCTGGACCCGCAAGGAGGCCGTCGCCAAGGCTATTGGCGAGGGGCTGGCCAGTGGTTTGAGTACCCTGGACACCTGTTTTCGGGAAGATGCAGCGCCGGATGGTCGGGTGAGCCTGTGCGACGCCGCTGGCCGGGAATGGAGTGTGCTGAATTTACCTGTGGAGTCCGGCTGGGCCGGAGCGCTGGCGGCAGCGGGAGCGAACTGGCGATGGACTCTCAGCCATTGCCAATAACACGATGTCCGGCAGTTCGCGTTCACACAGATTCAGCGTCGTCATCATCCGCTACAGGAACGCGGGAGGGAGCCTCGGCGCCAACTTTAACCGGCACGGACCAGCACGGCCATGGACTCGACATGAGCAGTGTGGGGGAACATGTCCAGTACCCCGGCGCGCTCCAGGCGATAGCCGAAGCGGTGAACCAGTTCGCCGATATCGCGGGCCAAAGTGGCGGGATGGCAAGAGACGTAGACCACCCGTCGCGCCCCTAGCGCAGCAATCTGCGGCATCATCTCCAAAGCGCCCGATCGAGGCGGGTCAAGCAATATTCGGTCATAACCGCCCTGCATCCACGGCTGGCCAGCCAGGTCACTGACCAGATCCGCAGCGTGAAACTGGACATTGGTGATCCCATTCAGCACGGCGTTGCGCCTGGCCCATTCCACCAGACTGGCGTCACCTTCCACCCCGACCACGCTCCCCGCTTGTCGCGCCAGCGCCAGGGTGAAATTGCCCAGTCCGCAAAACAGGTCGAGAACCCGGCAGCCGGGTTCCAACGCCAGAAATTCGCTCGCTCGCCGGACCAGTTGCCGATTGATGGCGGCATTCACCTGAATGAAGTGCCAAGGCTGGAATTTCAGATTCAGATCAAACTCCGGCAGGCGATAACTCAACTTTCCCCGCTCCCCGAGTGGGAGAGGGGCCAGGGGTGAGGGGTCCAATAACTGCACACTGTCCGGCCCACCGGGTTGCAGATACAACGCGAAGCCGTGTTGCTTGCCGAACGCCTGCAACTGCGCCAAATCGGCTGTGTTCGGCGGTGCCAGAACCCGGAAATTCAGCCCCATCATCGTATCGCCGCCCGCCACTTCAATCTGCGGCAACCGGTCACGGATGGACAGCCCATCGATCAGCGTCGCCAGTTCTTCCAGCAGTCCGCCCACCCGCTCATCCAGCACTTCGCAACGGCGTAAATCAGCGATATACGGACTGTGCCGCTCACGGAAACCGACCAGCACCCGGCCCTTTTTAGCGACGGACTTCACGCCCAACCGCGCCCGCCGCCGATAGCCCCACAGCGGCCCGGTCATCGGTTCCAGCACCTGCGCCGGCTGCACTTTACCGATATGCGTCAGGCTGTCCAGCAACCAGCGCTGCTTGACCGTCAATTGACTCTCCGGTTGCAGATGTTGCAGGGCGCAGCCGCCGCACACCCCGAAATGCGCGCAACGCGGCTCTACCCGCTCCGGGGCGGCTTGCAAAATTTCGACGGCGCGCGCCTCATCGCGGCGACTCCGGCGGTTCGTGTAGACACAGCGGACCTCCTCGCCGGGCAACGCGCCCTCCACGAACACGGCCTTGCCGTCGCGCCGCGCTACCCCCTGGCCTTCGTGGGTCAGGTTATCAATGTGGACGGTGAAGGGTTCAGCGGGCAGTTTGGATTTTTTAGTCATCCCGCAAACAACCCGGTGGACAAATAACGGTCGCCCCGGTCGCAAATGATGGTCACGATGACCGCATTCTCAACTGCCGCTGAGACTTGCAGCGCAGCAGCGACCGCGCCGCCCGCCGACACGCCGCAGCAAATCCCCTCTTCACGCGCCAAGCGCCGCGTCATGTCCTCGGCCTCGGCCTGGCTGATGTCGATGACCCGATCCACCCGCGCCGGATCATAAATTTTCGGCAGATACTCCAGCGGCCAGCGCCGGATGCCGGCAATCGAAGAACCCTCGGTAGGCTGAACACCGATAATCTGCACGGCGGGATTTTGCTCCTTGAGATAGCGCGACACACCCATGATGGTGCCGGTCGTGCCCATAGCGCTGACAAAATGGGTGATCTGGCCCCGAGTATCCCGCCAGATTTCCGGGCCGGTGGTCTGATAATGCGCCAGCGGATTGTCGG
>CAZDVY010000007.1:0-38107 GCA_964508935.1 uncultured Candidatus Competibacteraceae bacterium
ACCCGGTCGGCAGCAGTCGCCGCAACACCGTAAACAGGTAAGCCGGCGCGGTCACTGGGTAGCGGGCGTGGGGCCGGGGACTCTCCAGCGCATGAATCACCCGTTTTAATACGGCTTCCGGCGGCAGAGTGAATGGCGCTGCCGGTCCCTTCTTGAGCAAGCGGGCTTCCATCGCGGCGTACTGCTCCTGATGCGGACTGTGTTCGGCGTGGATATGCCGCTGATAGGCCGCATGGGCGTTATCGCGGAATCGGCTGAGAATCGGCCCCGGCTCAATCAGGCTGACCTGAATGCCCGTCCCGGCCAATTCCAGACGCAGCGCATCGGCTAACCCTTCCAGCGCAAACTTGCTGGCGACATAAGCGCCCCGGTAGGGGAACGCCACCAGACCCAGCACTGAACTGTTAAAGATAATCCGTCCCCTGCCCTGCCGGCGCATCACCGGAATGACCTGGCAAGTCAATTCGTGCGCACCCAATACATTGGTTTCAAACTGCTCGCGCAACGCCGCACGGCTGACATCCTCCACTGCGCCCGGTTGACCATAGCCCGCATTGTTAAATAGTGCATCCAGCCGACCGCCGGTTTGGGCCAAAACCTCCGCGACCGCCGCCTGGATAGAGGTGGCGTCGCACACATCCAGTGGTAGGCTTTCCAGTCCTTCGGCTTGCAGCCGCTTAACATCCGCCTGTTGCCGCGCTGTGGCGAAAACCCGCCAGCCTCGCCCCTTCAGACCATGGGCAACACAATACCCGATGCCCGAAGAACAGCCGGTAATTAACACGACCCGATTATTCATGATCCTTTTCCTGTGGCGATGCACAATAAAAATTGATTTTGCAAATCAAAAAATTGCATGGCGTTTTCAGCTCTTCCCGGATATTGCAATAAAACTGACATCTTACCGCCCTATAAATGTCGTTTTGCTATCGTAGTGTTGGAATTGCACAAAGTGCTGGCGGTTTCCGCAATCCGTGTCCCTTGTGCTTCTTCCTTCATGCCAAATCCCTACTGGAGGTTTTCCATGTTCAAGCAGAAACTGGCTTTGGCCGTCGCAGCGACCCTGACCCTGGCTGGCGCGGCCTACGCCCAGTCCGCCCGCGACTACATCAGCATCGTCGGCTCATCGACCGTCTATCCGTTTACGACCGCCGTGGCCGAGCAGTTTGGCAAAGCCAATGCCAGCTTCAAGACGCCAAAAGTCGAATCTACCGGCACCGGCGGCGGCTTCAAGTTATTCTGTAGCGGCGTCGGCGTCCAATATCCTGACGTTTCCAACGCCTCGCGGGCGATTAAAAAATCCGAGATCGAAACCTGCGCCAAAAATGGCGTTAAGGACATCGTCGAAATCAACATTGGCTTTGACGGCATCGTGATCGCTTCCTCCAAGAAAACCGCGCCGATGCCGCTGACTATCAAGGATCTCTGGCTGGCGCTGGCCAAGGAAGTCCCGGAACCGGGCACGGGTAAACTGATTGCCAATCCGTTCAAGACCTGGAAGGACGTCAATCCTGAGATGCCGGCGAAAAAGATCGAAGTATTAGGGCCGCCGCCGACCTCCGGCACTCGTGACGCCTTCGTTGAACTGGTCATGGATCACGGCTGCAAAGAATTCGCGGCGATCAAGGAATTGGAAAAAACCGATGAGAAAAAGGCCAAATCCGCGTGCCAGACGATCCGCGAAGATGGTGCCTTTACCGAAGCCGGCGAGAACGATAACCTGATTGTCAACAAGCTGGTCGCCAATCCTAACGCCCTGGGCATCTTCGGTTTCAGCTTCCTGGAAGAAAATCTCGACAAGATTCAGGGTGAAACCATCAACGGCGTCGAACCAAATTTTGAAAACATCGCCAGCGGCAAATACGCCGTATCGCGGCCGCTGTTTATCTACGTCAAGAAGGCGCATGTCGGCGTCATCCCCGGCATCAAGGAATTTATCGCCGAGTTCACCAGCGAAAAAGCGTCCGGCGACGAGGGCTATCTGGCCGGGAAAGGTCTGATCCCGCTGCCCACCGAACAGCGCAAGCAGGTGGCGACCAACGCCAACAATCTCAAGACGCTGGCTCCATGAGCATGGGGGACGGGCCAGCCAGTTTGACCGGCTGGAAACCCGTCCCACCTCTCCATTCTGGATGATCGCCCATGCTGTTTTACCTGTTTGTGACTCTTGCGCTGCTCAGTCTCAGCGGCTACTACCTGGGCCGGAAGCGTGCCTTTGCGGTCGCCGGCGACCATATTCGCAACCTGCATTCTCTGCCCAGCTATTACGGTTCCTACACCGCGCTGTGGTGTGGACTACCCGCTTTAATCCTCTTTACGGTCTGGGCCGCCTTGCAGCCGAGCATGATTATCGAGCTGGTGGTGGCCAGTTTGCCGCCGGAGCTGCGGAATTTATCACCGGGCCAGTTAAATCTGGTGGTCAATGACATTAAAAACCTGGTCAGCGGCAACATCGTCTCCAGCACCCCGGACGCCGCTATTCTGGCGGCTGTTGACCACTATCGCCACCTGCAAATGGTCGGCAATGTTGCACTGTGGGTCGTGGTGCTGACCCTGGCGATTGCAGGCATTGCGCATGGCTGGCGGGCGATTTCACCGACACTGCGCGCCCGCAACCGGGTGGAACAGGTCGTCAATCTCTTCCTGATCACCAGTTCAACCGTCGCCATCTTCACTACTCTCGGCATCGTGCTGTCGGTGCTGTTTGAATCGATGCTGTTTTTTGGCAAGGTGCCGATCAGCGAATTCTTATTCGGCTTGCAGTGGAGTCCGCAAACCGCCATCCGCGCTGATCAAACGGGTTCTTCCGGCGCTTTCGGCATGGTGCCCCTCTTTACCGGCACCTTGCTCATTTCCGGCATCGCCATGGTGGTGGCCGTACCGATTGGTCTGATGTCGGCGCTCTATTTATCGGAATACGCCAGCCCGAAATTCCGTGCTTCCGCCAAGCCGGCGCTGGAAGTGCTGGCCGGCATCCCTACCGTGGTTTACGGCTTCTTCGCCGCGCTGACCGTTGCCCCCTTGATCCGCGACATCGGAACGGCGCTGGGCTTGCAGGTCGCCTCGGAAAGCGCGCTGGCCGCCGGACTGGTGATGGGCATCATGATTATTCCCTTCGTCTCCTCGCTGTCCGACGACGTGATCAACGCCGTACCGCAATCCATGCGCGATGGTTCCTATGCGCTCGGCGCGACCAAATCGGAAACGATTCAGCGGGTGCTGCTACCCGCCGCCCTGCCTGGCATCGTCGGCAGCATTCTGCTGGCGGTCTCCCGCGCCATTGGCGAAACCATGATCGTCGTCATGGCCGCTGGCCTGTCCGCTAATCTGACCGCCAACCCCCTGGAAGCCGTCACCACCGTCACCGTACAAATCGTCACCCTGCTGACCGGCGATCAGGAATTCGACAGCGCCAAGACTCTGGCGGCGTTCGCCCTGGGGTTGATGCTGTTCATCGTCACCCTGATTCTCAACATCATTGCCCTGCATGTGGTTCGCAAGTACCGGGAGCAATATGAATGAATAAATCTACGCCTCCTGCGCCAACCCGGGACATCAAAGTCATCGTTAATGCTGGCCTTCAGCGTCGCCACGCCGCCGAGCGGCGTTTTCGCGCTTACGGACTGCTCGCAGTCACGCTGGGCCTGGCGTTTGTGGTGCTGATGTTCGCCAACATTATCGGCAAAGGTTATCCGGCTTTCTGGCAGACCTACATTGAGCTGCCGGTCACTTTCGACCCTGCGGTCATTGACCCGGAAGGTCACCGCGACCCGAAAGCCCTGGAAAACGCCGATTACACCGTCCTGGTGCGCGCCAGCCTGCGCAAGCTGTTTCCCCAGGTCGAGGGCCGCCGCGATTTACGGGAACTCTACCAGCTCGTCAGTTCCAACGCGCCGTTCCGGCTGCGCAGCGAAGTACTGAACAATCCGGCGCTGATCGGCGCCGAACAATCGGTCTGGGTGCTGGCTTCGGCCAACGTGGACACCTTCGTCAAGGGCAATATCGACCGCACCCTGGATGAATCGCTGCGCCCGCTCAAGGATCAGGAAATCGTCTGGATCGATCAACTGCAAGCCTCCGGCCAGATTAAGCAGCGCTTCAATACCATTCTGTTCAGCAATGGCGATTCCCGAGAACCGGAACAGTCCGGCATTCGCGGCGCGTTGATGGGATCGTTCTACACCCTGCTGGTGACCTTTCTGTTGACCTTCCCGATTGGCGTAGCCACGGCGGTCTATCTGGAGGAGTTCGCCCCGAAAAATCGCTGGACCGATATCATCGAAGTCAACATCAACAACCTGGCGGCGGTGCCCTCGATCGTCTTTGGTCTGCTGGGCCTGGCGGTGTTCATCAACTTCTTCGGCCTGCCCCGCTCGGCGCCGCTCGTCGGCGGCCTGGTCTTGAGTCTGATGACCCTCCCGGTGATTATCATTGCCGGGCGGGCGGCGCTGACCTCGGTGCCGCCGTCGATTCGTGAAGCCGCACTGGGCATGGGCGCGTCCAAATTGCAGATGGTCGGCCACCACGTCCTGCCGTTGGCCATGCCTGGCATGTTGACCGGTTCGATCATTGGCATGGCCCGTGCGCTGGGCGAATCCGCACCGCTGCTGATGATCGGTATGGTGGCGTTCATCGTGGACATTCCCAAAGGCCTCATGGACCCCGCCACGGTGCTGCCGGTGCAAATCTATCTCTGGGCTGACCTGCCAGAACGGGCGTTTGTGGAACGCACCTCGGCGGCAATTATGGTGCTGCTGGCTTTCATGATCGTGATGAATGGTCTGGCGATCATTCTCCGCAAGCGCTTTGAGCGACGCTGGTAAGCGCGCCGGACGCACCATTAACCCCATTGAGGATTCCTGAATGAGTACGATGACTGTCGAAGTTAAAGCGGCCGTAAATAATACATTGAACGCCGAAGTTCGCCAGAATCCCCTGTCGAGCGCCCAGATCACCGATTATGATCATCGGCAAACCGTGGGCAAAATCACGGTAGACCACCCCAAGATGACCTGTCGCAATGTCAATGTCTATTACGGCGAAAAACATGCGATCCGGCAGGTCAGCCTGGATATCGGCGCCAATGAAGTCATCGCTTTTATTGGCCCGTCAGGCTGTGGTAAATCCACCGTGTTGCGCTGTTTGAACCGGATGAACGACACCATTCCCATTTGTCGGGTTGCCGGTGAAATCCGGCTCGACCAGGACGATATCTACGACAAAAGCATTGACGTGGTGCAACTGCGGGCGCGGGTCGGCATGGTGTTCCAAAAACCCAACCCCTTTCCCAAATCCATCTATGAAAATGTTGCCTACGGGCCGCGCATCCACGGTATGGTCGATGGCAAAGCGGAAATGGACGAACTGGTGCGCGCCAGTCTGGAGCGGGCGGGTCTGCTCAAGGAAGTCGAGAATCGGCTGAATGAACCGGGCACCAGCCTCTCCGGCGGCCAGCAACAGCGCTTGTGCATCGCCCGGGCCATTGCGGTCAATCCCGAAGTGATTCTGATGGACGAACCCTGCTCGGCGCTTGATCCCATCGCCACCGCTAAAATCGAGGAACTGATCGACGAATTGCGGGAAAACTACACCATCGTCATCGTCACCCACTCCATGCAGCAGGCCGCCCGCGTTTCCCAGCGCACGGCTTATTTCCACTTGGGCGACCTGATCGAAATTGGCGAGACTGATCAAATTTTTACCAATCCCAAACACAAATTGACCGAAGACTACATCACCGGCCGCTTTGGCTGACACGCCCTCACTCGCGCCACTACTGGAGTATTTACCCATGGCCATCAGCCACGATGCTCATACCGTCAAACAGTTCGATGTACTACTCGCCAACCTGCGCAATCTGGTGCTGGAAATGGGCGGGCTGGTGGAAGACCAGATTCAGAACGCCATCCAGGCGCTGGATAACGAGGATGTCGCTGCCGCCCGTGAGGTGATCGCCCGTGACCAGATCATCAACGGGATGCAGGTCAAAGTCGATGAAGACAGCGTCAGCCTGATTGCCCTGCGCCAACCGCTGGGGAGCGACCTGCGGCTGATCATGTCGCTGTCCAAGATCGTGACCGATCTGGAGAGGATCGGTGATGAGGCCGAGAAAATTGCCCGGATGACCGTCAAGACCTACGATGGCGTCAGCAATTCGCCTAGCGCCAAACTGCTCCGCGATGTGCACCCCATGTCCAAACTGGCGGCCAACATGTTGCATGGCTGCCTCGACGCCCTGGCGCGGCTGGATGTCGAAAAAGCGGTCGAAGTCGCCAAGGGCGATGATGAACTGGATCAGGAGTTTCAATCGGCGTTGCGGCGGCTCATGACCTATATGATGGAAGATCAGCGCACCATCGGCCACGCGATCAATGTCCTGTTCATCATTAAGGCGCTGGAGCGGATTGGCGATCATGCCAAAAACATCGCTGAATACATCATTTATCTGGTAAAGGGTAAAGATGTACGGCATGTTAAAATGGATGTACTGGTCCAGGATGCGCTTGAAGGAGAATAAATAGGTAAATAGAGAAACAGGGAAATAAAATCTATTCCCTATTTCTCATTTTAGCTGGTTGTAATTTTTACGAGTTCCTGATTCATGGAAAAATTAACCACACCCTACTATTTGATTGACGAAACAAAGCTGGAGAAAAACCTAAAGATTATTCAAAAAATTCGTGATGCCTCCGGTGCAAAATCAGTGCTGGCGCTGAAATGCTTTTCAACTTGGAGCGTTTTTGACCTGATGCGGCAATATCTGGATGGAACCACCAGCAGTTCCCTGTATGAAGCTCGCCTTGGTCGTGAAAAATTTGGCAAGGAAGTTCATGCCTACAGCGTTGGCTTTTCACAAAAAGACATCAAATCGGTTAGAAAAATTGCTGACAAGGTGATTTTTAATTCGATCTCACAATTAAAAACTCACTATGATGATGTTCGCACTATAAAACTGGGATTGAGAATCAATCCGGGAATCAGTTATTCACACTTTGACCTGGCTGATCCGGCGAGAAAGTATTCACGACTGGGCATTTCTGATCATACTGAAATTATGAAGGTTTCGCCAATGCTCAGTGGGGTTATGTTTCACTTTAACTGTGAAAATGATGATTTTGAAAATCTTTCCACTGCTATTGACTTAATCGGTCAAAATTATGGAAATCTGCTGGAAAAAATGGAATGGGTCAGTCTCGGCGGCGGTCTTTTTTTTACCAAAGATGGTTATCCACTGGATCGATTCTGCCAAAAATTAAAGAAATTCAGTGAAAAATTCGGTATTCAAGTCTACTTAGAACCTGGCGAAGCAGCGATTACCGGCTGTGCCGAACTGGTCACAACCGTCCTGGATGTCATGCGCAATGAAATCGATATTGCCATTATCGATGCTTCTGTTGAAGCCCACATGCTGGATCATTTGATTTATCATACTTCACCCAAAATTGCATACCCCGAATCTGGCCGTCATCGCATCATGATCGCAGGCCGAACCTGCCTGGCCGGCGACATCTTTGGCGAGTATCGCCTGAAAACCCGTTTAAAAATCGGCGACGAAGTGCGCATTGCCGATGCAGCGGGATACACCATGGTCAAGAAAAACTGGTTTAATGGCGTCGCCATGCCCGCTATCGTAGTGCGCCGGTTGGATGGAACAGTAGAAATCGCCCGAAAATTCGGATATAAGGATTTCAAACGCAATCTTTCATAGCTTAGGGAGCTGTTCAAATGAAAAATAACGTATTGATTATTGGCGCAGGCGGCGTTGCCCATGTCGCAGCTCATAAAGCAGCCATGAATAACGATGTGCTGGGCGATATCTGTATTGCATCGCGAACATTGGACAAGTGTAATCAGATTATTGACAGTGTTAAACGGAAAGGACATCGCAAAGATCCCACTAAAAAACTTTATTCGCGGCAAATCGATGCACTCGATATTCCAGCCACAGTGCAACTGATTCATGAAACGCATTCACAGACTGTTATCAATCTTGGTAATGCTTTCATTAATATGTCGGTTCTGGAAGCCTGTCTTGAAACCGGAGCGGTCTATATTGACACGGCAATTCACGAAGAACCGGATAAGGTCTGCGAAACTCCTCCCTGGTACGCCAATTACGAATGGAAACGCAAAGATCGTTGTACCGAAAAGGGATTAACCGCCATTCTTGGCGCAGGATTTGATCCTGGTGTGGTCAATGCCTATTGCGCCTTGGCTGTCAAGCGCTATTTTGACAAGATCGATACTATTGATATTTTAGATGTCAATGCCGGAAGTCATGGTAAATATTTTGCCACCAATTTTGATCCAGAGATTAATTTCCGTGAATTTATCAAGGTTTGGACCTGGATCGACCGTCAGTGGAAAGAGTATCCCACGCATTCCGTTAAACGCATCTACGACTTCCCAGTAGCTGGTCCTTGCCCAATTTATTTGAATGGCCATGACGAATTGCATTCACTATCGAAAAACATCGATGCGAACAGCATTCGCTTCTGGATGGGGTTCGGCGATCACTATATCAATGTTTTTACGGTATTGCGTACTCTGGGCTTTCTGTCGCACCTGCCCGTGACCCTGACGACGGGTCAAGAAGTCGTGCCGCTCAAGGTCGTTAAGGCCTTGTTGCCCGATCCGCAAACTTTAGCCCCCGGCTATACCGGTAAAACCTGCATTGGTAACTTCGTCAAGGGCTGGAAAGATGGGAAGGATCGGGAAGTATTCATTTATCAGGTTTCGGATCACAAAAAGTGCTTTGAAGAAGTTGAATCGCAAGGCATTAGTTATACAGCAGGCGTTCCTCCAGTTGCGGCGGCCATGCTTGTTGCTCAGGGCATTTGGAACCCAAAAACGATGGTGAATGTCGAGGAATTGGATCCAGAACCGTTCATTACTCTTCTTGACCAAATTGGCTTGCCGACGGATATCAAGGAAATCCAGCCTGGCAGTGCAGAGTCTTTTGATGGAACAGTCAGAGATTTAGAGACAGAACTCGCGGAATCGACCGCAACGGTCACTATTTCTGCGGCTAACCCGATGATTGCCTTAGCACCCAGGAAATAAGTTTTGATATAAGGCTGGTTCCAGCCAGCCTTGTCCGAATTACATTGCGTCGTTACAAAAGAGTCAAACAATGTATCGCAGCTATTATTCACCCGCTGAGTGGAAAAAAATCATCGAATTCTCTGAAAAAAAAGAGACGCCTTTTTTAGTAGTGTTGCTGGACAGGGTTCAGCAAAAATTTGAAGGATTCTGCAAAAATTTCCCCCAAGCAAAAATTTATTACGCCGTCAAAGCGAGTCCTGGTAACGAAATACTCACCTTGCTCAGAGACCTCGGCTCCTATTTCGATATCGCTTCAATTTATGAACTGAACCAAGTGCTTAATCTTGGGGTATCGCCTGATCGTGTGAGCTTCGGCAATACTATTAAAAAAGCCAAACACGTTCGAGAAGCCTATGACAAGGGTGTCCGGCTTTTCGCCAGCGACAGTGAAGCCGATATCCGAAATCTCGCCAAGGAAGCACCCGGTTCACAAATTTTCTTTCGCTTGCTAATGGATGCTGTCACCTCGGACTCTGACTGGCCGTTGTCACGCAAATTCGGCTGCCAGCCACGCATGTTAACAGAACTCGTAATATTAGCCGCTGATCTGGGCCTGGAACCTTACGGCATTTCTTTTCATGTCGGTTCGCAACAGCGTGAAATCCCGGCTTGGGATGCAGCAATTACTCAAGTGAAAAGCCTGTTCGAGCAGATGGAGAAAAGAAAAATCCATTTAAAAGCGATGAACATGGGAGGTGGTTTTCCAGCGGATTATCTGATCAAATCTAATCCACTGTCAGTATATGCAGAAGAAATCAATCGCTACCTCAGCTTCCATTTCGGTGACTCGATCCCGGAAATTTACCTCGAACCGGGACGCGGACTCACTGGAGAAGCCGGCATACTGGTCAGTGAAGTCGTTTTAATTTCCAGAAAATCACGGACTGACCTCAAACGCTGGGTTTATACGGATGTCGGTATCTTTAATGGCCTAATGGAAACTATTGATGAGTCGATTAAATATCCAATTTACACTGAAAAGGGTGGCGAAAATGGAGATGTCATTCTAGCAGGCCCTACTTGTGATAGCCTGGATATTATTTATGAGCATTTTAAATATGAACTTCCCTTGTCGTTGGAAATTGGCGACCGGATTTACTGGATTTCTACTGGAGCCTATACTGCATCCTATAGCTCCATTGAATTCAATGGTTTTCCGCCATTGAAGATCTACTATATTTGAGTATCCTTGATATGAAAAAACCAGCAACAATTTATCCGCCAACCAATCACGCAAATACTCACCAGTTTTACGCTGACTCGGGCTGCTGATCTCCCCTATTTTCACCGCCACACACCGGACATCCCGGCCAGCGCCCGACCCGCATCATCCGCCATTCCATGCGCGCGGCATCCAGCAACAGCAGGCGACCATCGAGCGGTTCGCCGATGCGCGTCAATATCTTGATTGCTTCTGTCGCCTGCACACTGCCGATAATCCCGACCACTGGCGCAAGGACCCCGGTTTGCGCACAGGTTTCCGGATTGATGACCGTATCCCGGTACAGGCAACGATAACAGGCACCACCTCCGCCTGGCCGCCACACCAGCACCTGGCCTTCCAGGCGGATTGCTGCGCCCGTCACCAGTGGCGTCCCCGCCTGAACGCAGGCTGCATTAATAGCCAGTCGGGTCGCCAAATTATCACAGGCGTCCACCACGACATCCACCTGTCCGACCTGTTCATGCAATGCCGTTTCATCCAGCATCCTGGGAATCGCTGTGATTTCAATCAGTGGATTCAGCGCCTGCAAAACATCGCGGGCCGATTCAACCTTGGGTCGACCAATCTCTGTGGTGCGATGAATAATCTGCCGTTGCAGGTTGGATAAGTCTACCGTGTCGAAATCGACCAGGGTCAGCCTGCCGACGCCAGCCGCGGCCAGATACATGGCCGCCGGTGATCCCAGGCCACCCAGCCCGATAATCAGCGCATGAGACCGGCTTAACCGCTCCTGCCCGTCAATGTCGAATTCCGGCAGCAGGATTTGCCGGCTGTAGCGCAACAGTTCGTCGTCGGTCATCGGATTTCAGCGCGTGAGGAAGGGTGGCTGAATATACCCTGTAGTCCGAAATCGGGCTATTGAAGCGCTCAGGGTCGCAGTATCTGACCAACCCGCATCAAGCGCTATGCGCTACTTTTGGGTATCATCTCAATAAAACCCACTCTCCGGTATCTGGGGTTTTCAGCCGTCGCTCACAAGGAACCCCTGTTTGATCTCTCTTAGCCAACTTTCCCTGCAACGCGGTGGCAAGCCGCTCTTTGACAACGTTTCGCTCACCGTCCATCCTGGCTGGAAGATCGGGGTGATCGGCGCCAACGGTTGCGGCAAATCCAGCCTGTTCGCCCTGTTGCGCAACGAACTGCATCCCGACGCCGGCGATCTCAGCCTGCCGGCGCGCTGGACCGTCGCCCATGTCGCCCAGGAGACCCCGGCGTTGCCCGATCCAGCCCTGGAATTCGTGTTGGATGGCGACGCTGAATTGCGGCAGATCGAGCGTGACCTGCAACTCGCCGAAGCCGCGCATGATGGAACCCGCCAGGCGGAACTCCACGCCTGCTTTGACGCCATCGGCGGTTACCGCGCTCGCGCCCGCGCTGGCAAACTCATGGCCGGGCTGGGTTTCGCCCCGAATCAACTGGAACAGCCAGTGGCGGAATTCTCCGGCGGTTGGCGAGTCCGGCTGAATCTGGCCCGGGCGCTGATGTGCCGCTCGGATTTACTGTTGCTCGACGAACCCACCAACCACCTTGACCTCGACGCGGTGTTGTGGCTGGAACAATGGCTGCGCGCCTATCCCGGCACCCTGTTGCTGATTTCCCATGACCGCGATGTGCTCGACAGCGTGGTCAGCCACATCGCCCACATCGACCAGCAGCGCATTACCCTCTACTCTGGCGGCTATGCCGATTTCGAGGACCAGCGCGCCGCCCGGCTGGCCCTGCAACAGGCGGCGTATGACAAGCAGCAGCGGGAAATCGCTCATCTGGAAAGCTTTATCACCCGTTTCCGCGCCAAAGCCACCAAGGCCCGGCAGGCGCAGAGCCGGATCAAGGCATTGGAACGAATGGAGCGCATCGCCGCCGCCCATGTTGATTCGCCGTTCGATTTCCGATTCGCCCCACCGGAGCGGTTGCCTAATCCCCTGCTGACCCTGGAAAACGCTGCTGCCGGTTATACCGACCGGCCCGTACTGGAACGGGTCAAGCTGACGCTCAATCCCGGCACCCGACTGGGCCTGCTGGGGCGCAATGGGGCCGGTAAATCCACGCTCATCAAGCTGCTGGCCGGGATATTGCCGCCGCTGACGGGACGCATCGAAACCGGTCAAGGGCTGGCGATTGGCTACTTCGCCCAGCACCAACTGGAGCAACTGCGACCCGACTGGAGTCCCCTGCAGCATTTGCAACAACCCGATGAACGGGCTAGTGATCAGGAACTGCGCAATTTCCTTGGCGGCTTTGGCTTTGCCGGCGACCAGGCGCTGGTCCCGGTCGCTCCCTTCTCCGGCGGTGAGAAAGCCCGGCTGGCGCTGGCGCTGCTGGTTTGGCAACGACCTAACCTGTTATTGCTGGACGAACCCACCAATCATCTCGATCTCGACATGCGCCATGCCCTGACCTTGGCGTTGCAAGACTATCAGGGCGCGTTGATCGTGGTCTCCCACGACCGCCATCTGCTGCGCACGGTGACTGACGAATTCCTGCTGGTCGCCGACGGCCGGGCGCAACCGTTCGATGGCGATCTCGACGATTACCGCAACTGGCTGAATGAACAGCAACGCCTTGTTAACCGTGACACCCCATCACGCAGTGACGGTAACGGTAACGGTAACAGCATCGTCGCGCGTCGCGAGCAGAAACGCCTGGATGCGGAGCGTCGCCAACAACTCACCATTCAGCGCAAACCGCTGGATCAGCAGATTCGCCAGATCGAAAAGCGTATGGATGCCCTCCACCAGGAGCAGAAAAACCTGGACACCGCCCTCGCCGACGCCGCCAGTTACGACGAGGCGAACAAGAACCGGCTCAAGGAATGGTTGCTGCGAAAAGGTGAAGTCGATCGGGAACTGGCGGCGCTGGAGACGGAATGGCTGGAGATTCAGGAAGCCATTGAAGCGCTTTGCAATAATGATTAATAGCACAGCCAATGGTGACGATTTCCCTTGCGGCCAGCGGTAGGAGGCTTCTAAGATAGACACACTTGGAGGTGTATGATGCGTACCAATATCGTATTGAATGATGAACTCGTCAATGAAGCCATGCGGCTGGCCCAGGTCAAAACCAAGCGGGAGATTGTGAATTTAGCTCTGCAACAGTTCGTAGCGCACCGCAAACAGCGGCTGATTCTCGAACTGGTCGGTCAGGACCTGATCGACCCTGACTACGATTATCAGGCTGCCCGCGATGACCATCGTTCTCGTTGACACCTCGGCCTGGATCAGCTTGCTGCGCAACGTCAACCGACCCGTTGTGCAGACCCTGAAACGGTTACTGGATTCGGACATTCTTGTTGCTCTGACCCCACTGATCTTTCAAGAAATCCTGCAGGGCGCTGGATCGGCGGCGCACTTTGCTACGCTGCAACGGTATTTTGCCGATCTGCCCATGTTCGCGTCCCCCAATCCGCTTGCAACTCATGTAGCTGCCGCCAATCTGTATTGTCGTTGTCGCTGGGCTGGGGTCACGCCGCGTAGCGCCAATGATTGTCTGATCGCCGCCATGGCGATTGAGCATGATCTGGCGCTGCTGCACGATGATCGCGATTTCGAGCAGATTGCCTGGATTGAACCGCAACTCAGACTGTTCTCAGCCGAGCAGGCTTAAAACCATGAACCGCCTCTTGGACTGGAACCGCCTGCTGTCCCGCACCCGTCCGGGCCTGCCTCACCCCCATCCCGACAACGAAGCGCGCACTGATTTTCAGCGCGATTTCGACCGCATTGTCTTCTCCTCGGCCTTTCGCCGGCTCCAAGACAAGACCCAGGTCTTTCCCCTCTCGCGGAGCGACTATGTCCGCACCCGCCTGACCCATAGCCTGGAAGTCTCCAGCGTCGGGCGCTCCCTCGGCACGATGGTCGGCGACAGCGTTATCAAACGCCATGGCCTGAAAAGCGTCTATCCCCAGGATTTTGGCGCCGCAGTCGCCGCCGCCTGCCTGGCGCATGACATCGGTAATCCACCTTTCGGTCATGCCGGCGAAGACGCTATCCGGCTCTGGTTCACCGATTCCCCGACTGGCCAACGGGCGCTGGAACCGCTCCCGGAACCCCAACGGCAGGATTTTCTGAATTTCGAGGGTAACGCCCAGGGCTTCCGCATCATCACCCGCCTGCAAAGCCCCGACAATCCCGGCGGGATGCAACTGACCTGCACGACACTGGGTGCATTTACCAAATACCCGCGCGCCTCATGGCTCTCCGCCAAACCTCCGCCCGGCATCGCGTTCAAAAAATTCGGTTTCTATCAGGATGATGCCGACCTATTTGCCGAAACAGCCCAGCAACTGGGACTGGAGCCGGCGCTGCCCGGCGCCTGGAGTCGTCATCCACTCGCTTATCTGGTCGAAGCAGCAGACGACATCTGTTATCGAATCATCGACGTGGAAGACGCTTTCCGGCTGCAGCAACTGCCGTTTGACCAAGTCCGTGATCTGCTGCTGCCGCTGACCGGAGAAGCAGATCGTGCGGAACGCAAAATAGCGCACATCACCCGGCTCAGGGAAAAAATCGAATACCTGCGCGCCAAGGCCATTGGCGCGATCATCGATCAGGCGCATCAATGCTTTATGGATCATGAGGACGCCATTCTAGCCGGCGCTCTTCAGGAAGAACTGCTCGATATCATCCCGGCTGCCGACGCCATGCACGCGCTCAAAGTGTGCGGAGAAACACAGATTTACGTCTCCCGGCCCGTCGTGGAAGTGGAAGCAGCCGGTTTTGAAGTGCTGGGCGGCTTGCTGGAAGCGTTCGTGACCACGGTCAACGACCTCGCGGCTCACGGTCCCCAGGCTTCGCCCAAAAGCCGGATGCTGATTCACCTGATCCCGGAGCCATTCGCCGGGCCGGGCCGCCAGCCGGTCGCCGATCCCTATCGCCGGTTGCTGGCCATCACTGATTTCGTCTCTGGCATGACCGATTCCTACGCGGTGGCGCTGTTCAAGAGACTGACCGGAATTTCGTTGCCAACCGGTTGAAATCCCCTACCCCTTCTTCAAAGGGGGAACCGGAGGTGAGGGCCCTTTAGAAACTGCCAATCAATGGCACAAACACCACTGGCAAGACGCTTCGGACGTGTAACTGGCCCTGCTCATCCTTGTCCAGCACCTGCAAATCCTGCGTTCGTTGCGGCGGCCCCACCGGTATGACCAATCGGCCACCCGGTTTCAACTGCCGCACCAGCGCTTCCGGCACGGCTGCTGCCGCCGCTGTCACCATGATTCCATCAAAAGGCGCCTGCTCCTCCCAACCCCAGCAGCCATCGCCGGCGCGCACGGCGACATTGGCGAAACCCAGTTCCCGCAGGCGCTGTGTAGCCGCATCCGCCAGTTCAGGAACTCTCTCCAGCGAGTAAACCTGCCGCGCCAGACTGGCCAGTATTGCCGTTTGATAACCTGATCCGGTCCCAATTTCCAGCAACACGTCCTCCGGCTCTGGCGCGAGCAACTCGGTCATCAGCGCCACAATAAACGGCTGGGAAATGGTTTGGCCGCCCCCGATGGGTAACGGCCTATCGGCATAGGCCCACTCGCATTGCTCCGGCGGCACAAAACGATGTCGGGGAATCGTCGCCATGGTCTGCATCACCCGCTCGCTCAATTTATAAAGACCGGTTGATTTAGCCGTTTCCCGGGTTTCCACAACAACCCATTCCAGCAATCGCTGGCGTGCGCGCTGATGCTGGTCATCGTTCGTCCAGCGGTCGCTCATACCCCACCTCCCGATTACCACACGGCTGCCTACGGGACCAGGATCCGTGCAATCATATCTCCTTCGCACAACAACGGCTGCCGGCGCAACCCCGCCAATAGACCTGCGACCGGTGCGGTAATCCGTCTCTGCACCTCGCCAGTAAAGCTGTCGTCAATCTGACCCAATGCCTCGCCTACCCGAACCCAGCGCCCCACATCCAAGACAGAGGAAAACAGGCCGGACCGTTCCGCCCGCACGTCACACACCTGCCGCTGGTCGAAATAATGCAAATCCTCCTCGTCACCAACCAGTCGCAACCCACCGATCACCCCGATGCGGTCGAGGAACGCCGCCAGCGCCCGAAACAGGGTTTCACAATGCCGGGTCTGAAAATTGCCGGATTGACCGGCATGGATCACGAAATTCTCACCCCCCTCCGGTCGCCAGGCGCGCAGCAGTTCACCCGCTTTCTCATCATCCATCGGTTGTTCGATCACTGCCGGTAACCCGAACAAACAGGCGCTGGCCCGCTCGTCATCGCTGGGCGCATAGAGCCGCACTTGCGGCAACTCTTCGATTTCGCAACCCGCCGTGCGCACTTCCACCCGGTAATAGGCGGTGCGGGTTATCTCCATCACCCGGTCGGTCACCCTGCCCGCCACGGGACGGCGACCTCTTGCCCATCGGGCAGCTCGCTGCATACTGCTGGCGCGCAATCCATCAACCGCAGGAACGATCACCACTCGCTCCCGTAACTGCAAACCTCGTCGTCGACCGGCCTCTACGCTCCGCAGAAAAGCCGCCAGCCGTGACAGCACAAACATACCGTTTAAGTCGTTACCGTGCAGATTGGCCACCAGCGCCAGCCGGGGGGTGCGCTCCCATGGGCCAATATCATGGCATGACAGCCAATCTTCATCGTGCAATCGAATGACTGGTCCAGGAATGGTCTTATTGATCAAGATCCTACTCCGCTTCGTTATCACTGTTGGCATTGACTGCAATACCATTTCTGTAATCGTTCGCACCCGACACCCCCGCAGGGGGAGAGTCTTGCGGAACAGCGGCTTTTTTCGGGTTAAACCGGATGAGAATCGGTACAAGAGGCTTCTTGTTGATAGATCAGCATAGTTCTTGTTTATTTCGCGTGGTGAATTTTTCGCGTCTGACTTGGCAAAATATTTTTCTAAAGCTATTTTTCAGTCAGCTCCATTCGGTTTTCACTTCAGTCAAGGTCAGCATCCACCATGAACAAGCCCAAAAAAGTTGCCATCCTCACCGCTGGCGGTTTAGCCCCCTGCCTGAGTTCGGCGGTCGGGGGCCTCATCGAGCGCTACACCGAGATCGATCCCAGCATCGACATTATCTGCTATCACAGCGGCTACAAAGGACTCCTGCTCGGCGACTCCTATCCAGTCACGCCGGAAATTCGCGAAAAGGCGCGACTGCTGCACCGCTTCGGCGGCTCGCCCATCGGCAACAGCCGGGTCAAGCTGACCAATGTTAAGGACTGCGTGAAGCGCGGCCTGATCAAGGAAGGCCAGGACCCGCAGAAAGTCGCCGCCGATCAACTGATCAAGGATGGCGTCGATGTTCTCCATACCATCGGTGGTGACGACACCAACACTGCCGCCGCTGATCTCGCCGCTTTTTTGGCCACAAACAATTATGGACTCACCGTCATCGGCCTGCCCAAGACCGTCGACAACGATGTGTATCCGATCCGGCAATCGCTGGGGGCCTGGACCGCCGCCGAACAGGGCGCCCGCTACTTTCACAACATCGTCGCAGAGAACAACGCCAATCCGCGCATGTTGATCATTCACGAAGTCATGGGCCGCAACTGTGGCTGGCTCACTGCCGCCACCGCGCTGGAATACCGCAAGCTACTGGATCGCACTGAATGGCTCCCCGCCATCGGACTCGATCGCTCCGGGTTTGACATCCATGCCGTCTATGTCCCTGAGATGGAAATCGACATCGCCACCGAGGCCCAGCGCCTGCGCGCCTTGATGGATCAGGTCGACGACATCAACATCTTCGTCTCTGAAGGCGCGGGCGTGGAATCCATCGTCGCTGAACTCCAGGCCAAAGGCCAGGAAGTGCCCCGCGATGCCTTCGGTCATATCAAGCTCGACGCAGTCAACCCCGGCAAATGGTTCGGCGAGCAATTCGCCCAGATGATCGGTTCGGAAAAAACCCTTATCCAGAAATCCGGCTATTTCTCGCGCGCCGCCCCCGCCAATCTTGAAGATCTCCGCCTGATCAAATCCTGCGTCGACCTGGCGGTGGAATGCGCCATGCGCCGCGAACCTGGCGTCATCGGTCACGATGAGGATCGCGGCGGCGTGCTGCGCGCCATCGAGTTCCCGCGCATCAAGGGCGGCAAGCCTTTCGATATCGACACTCCCTGGTTCACCGAAATGCTGGCCGCCATCGGTCAGCCGAAAGGTAAAAAAGTCACGGTCAGCCACTAAGGCATCATTGCACTGCCCTTTCCAGGCTAAAAAAGTGGATTTTTAAAGCACTTAAACCCTACAGGGGTGAGTTAATTTCAGCCCAGGGCAACGCCCTGGGTGGTCAAAGCCGTTTGGGATTTCCTTAAATTCGGGAGGGGTTTGCTATCCGGCTGTTTCCGCTATCCCACCCGGACGACGGGCGCCCATAACCGTTCCAGACAGGGCAAATCATTGCCCAGCAACGGCCGCAGGTAGCTGCGGAAAGCATCGGTCACCTGGTTGCCATCGGCGTTGATGAATTCATCCGGCAAGTGTCGGGTCTTGGCCGCGATGTCCGCCAGGTGCGCCAGTTCATACTTCACCGCGTAGTCGCCGGTGCGCTTGATGACCACCGAGCCGTCCACGTTATGCCAGCAGGCGTAATGCGCCGCCTTCTCACCCACCTCGCGCGCCTCGCGGGCGTCCACATTGGACACCACGCCGGGAAATGAGCGTTGCAGATAGCCGAACGTATCCGAGCGCACCCGCTTGATGCCCAGCCGCTTCTGCACGATATCGGCCAGTTCATCGGCCAGCGCTCCGCCGGATAACTGAATGTTGCCATGCGCATCGACCTGCGGCTCGCGGCCTGCCTTGGTCATCAAATCCGCCGCCAGCGGCACTTCCCTGCCCTGCTCATTTCGGGTCGCCCACACCCCTTCCGAGAGCGCTACGATGCAGCGGCCATGCTGCTGGTACACGCGGTCGATATCGCCCAGATAGCGGTCGATAGAGAACTGCCGCTCCGGCACATAGATCAGGTGCGGACCGTCATCATCATGTTTGCGGGCCAAGGCCGCCGCCGCCGTCAACCAGCCGGCATGACGCCCCATGATGACCGCGATGTAAACGCCCGATAGCGCTTTATTGTCGGCATTAGCGCCACTGATCGCGCCAGCGACAAAGCGGGCGGCGGAGGGATAACCGGGGCAGTGGTCATTGATCGGCAGATCGTTGTCCACCGTTTTGGGGATATGAATGGCCCGCAGCTCATAGCCTTCCCCGTCGGCCTGTTCATTGACAATTCGCACCGTGTTCGACGAATCGTTGCCACCGATGTAGAAGAAGTAGCGAACGTCGTGCTTCTTGAACATGTTGAAAATCCGGTGGCAATACTCCGCATCCGGCTTGTCGCGGGTCGAACCCAGCGCTGAGGACGGCGTCCCGGCAACCAGTTCCAGGTTATGGGTCGTCGCTTCCGACAGGTCGATAAAGGTTTCATTGATAATGCCACGCACACCATGCACCGCACCCCAGACGCGGGTGATTTCCGGGAATTTCCGGGATTCGAGCACCGCTCCCACCAGACTTTGATTAATTACCGCCGTGGGACCGCCGCCCTGGGCGATGACGACTTTTCCGCGCAGACGACTCATTAGGTCACCTTCCTCATGGAATCGGGGTTGGGGGGGTTAGCAAAACATTTCTCCTGGAAAAGATAGCAAACTGCTGGAGAGTTCAAGAGGTGATTTAGCGACTCCCGCTCAACCGGCGTCGCCGACCACGTCAACGCCGGGCGGTGGAGTGAACTTGAGCAGGGCGGGATCGAGGGTCGGATTGCGCTCCAGTTTCTGGAAATCCAGCCGGGTGCGCTGGCCGAAACCGTCTTCCAGTTCCAGAGTCACCAGCGCACCGCCTTTGAAGGCGACCCGCAGCAGTCGAAACTCGGGCTGCGGCTGCTTGGGCGTCAGATCGTACCAGTCCAAGCCATCACGGTGTTGGACGTTGCCGACCTCAAAGGTGTCTTCAATCGGTGCGGCACCGCTCAACAAGGCCAGTGGCGTCGCGCTCAGCGCCGTATCCAGTTTACGGACGGTCACCTGCGCCAAATCGACATCGTAGGCCCATAGCCGTTCACCATCGGCGACGATGATCTGCTCAGCGGGTGTCCGATAATCCCAGCGGAACTGGCCGGGCTTTCGCATCACCATCTGGCCGCTGGAAGACTGCACAACTCGCGCCCGTTCGTCATAGACCCGCTGGATGAAATCGGCCCGCAGCGATTGCAAATCCTGGAAGTAACGCTGTACCGGCGTTGCGGCCCATGCTGGCCCCGCCAGCGGCAATATCAATAGCAAAATGATCAATGAACGCATCAAGACAATACTCCCGGACAAACCAGTTTCCAGCATAGACCGTCTATACCGGAGTCGTTCCCCATTCCGCATCAAGGCGGCGGCGGCGCTAACACTTCGCGACTGCCGTTGGGCTGCACCGCACTGACCACGCCAGCCGTTTCCATCTCCTCCACCAGCCGCGCCGCCCGGTTATAGCCAATCCGCAACCGGCGTTGCACTCCGGACACCGAGGCGCGGCGGGATTCAGTCACAATACGCACCGCCTCGTCATACAGCGGATCACTTTCGCCGCGCTCGTCCCCATCGCCATTGCTGGTCCCGCTGTCGCTTTCCTCCCGCGGTTCGGCCAGAACTTCATCCACATAGTCCGGCGCGCCGGTCTGGCGCAGATAGTCCACCACGCGATTCACCTCGTGGTCATCGACAAACGCGCCATGCACCCGTTGCGGCAGGCCCGTACCGGGCGGCAGATAAAGCATGTCGCCATGGCCCAGCAACTGTTCCGCACCCATCTGGTCAAGAATGGTGCGGGAATCCACCCGCGAAGAGACCTGAAACGCCACACGGGTCGGAATATTCGCCTTAATCAGTCCGGTAATCACGTCCACCGAAGGGCGCTGTGTGGCGAGAATCAGATGGATGCCGGCGGCCCGCGCCTTTTGCGCCAACCGGGCGATCAATTCCTCAACCTTCTTGCCGACGATCATCATCATGTCGGCCAATTCGTCGATGACCACCACGATAAACGGCAACGGCTGCAACACGGCGATCTCACCGGGCGTTTCAGCACGGTCCGGGGTCCAGAACGGATCGGTCAGTCCCTCCCCCGCCGCCAGCGCGTCCTGCACTTTGCGGTTAAAGCCGGCGATGTTGCGCACCTTCAATGTCGCCATCAGCCGGTAACGCCGTTCCATCTCGGCCACACACCAGCGCAACGCATTGGCCGCTTCTTTCATGTCCGTAACGACCGGCGTCAGCAAATGCGGGATATCCTCGTAGACGGATAATTCCAGCATCTTCGGATCGACCAGGATCAACCGCACCTCGCTGGGCGGAGCTTTGTACAACAGGCTGAGCAACATGGCGTTAATGGCCACCGATTTACCGGACCCGGTGGTGCCGGCCACCAGCAGATGTGGCATCTTGGCCAAATTCGCCATGGTCGGCTGACCGCTGATGTCCTTGCCCAGCGCCAGGGTCAACGGCGACGACGACTGATCGTAAATCGCCGATTCCAACACCTCGCGCAAATAAACGATTTCCCGCTGCCGGTTAGGGATTTCCAGACCGATCACCGGCTTGCCGGGAATCACCTCCACCACCCGGACGCTGACCACCGATAAACCGCGCGCCAGATCCTTGGCCAGGTTACTAATCTGGCTCACTTTAACGCCCGGAGCCGGCTCCACCTCGAAGCGGGTGATCACCGGTCCTGGCTCGACCGCCACCACGCGCACCGCAATGCCGAAGCTTTTGAGCAGGTTCTCAACCCGGCGCGACAGGCTCTCCAGCACGACTGCCGCCATGCCCGCCGGTCGAGGCGGCGGCGGATCCAATAAATCCAGCGGCGGCAGGGCAAAAGGCGCAATCCGGGGGGGCGGCGCCAGTCGGCGAACCATCACCGCCGCCGGTGCAGCAGATCTTTTTTTCTCCTCCAATCCCTCTTCCTCAACGGCGCTCGTACCTTCTCCCGCCGGGAGGCATGGCGTCGCCGGCGGGTTCAGCGCTTCTCGACTCCCTCCCGACCGGGAGGAAGGAGCGACGCTTTCCCTGCCTTGAATCAAGGGAAGCGGCGCATCAGCGCTGGAGCAATTTGATCTTTCCAGCGGCGATGAAGGAACGAGGGTCGCTTCCATGACTGATTCAGAAACAACCCCTGACACCACTGAAACCGCAATCGACTCACCTTCTGCTTCCCGTGATTCCACCTGCGGATTGAATACCGGCTCGATTCTCGCCGGCGAAAACGACGATTCCTCCATGGCCGCCGGCAACGGTGCTTCCTCCTTTTCCACCGCTGCAGAACGAATCCGCCACCAAGCCAGTGGTTTTTCAATGACCCATCCCGTCCAGCGCGCCAGGATCGGTCGCCACCGCTTCATCACCGTTTTAACCACGGGCGTATCTGCCGAATCGGCGCTGGAAGCCTCCGCCGTGGCCTCATCTCCCCTTAGCCCTGCTTCCGCGCTGCGCGGCCTCTTCATAGCCATCATCCAGCGCAGCGGCGCCATGACCAACCAGCCCGCGCCATCCAGTACTTTCAGCAGGGCAGCGCCAATCCAGTCCACCATCGTCAACCAGGGAACGCCGGTCATCAGCGTCAATCCGGCCAGCAGCAGCCCGATCATAAACAGATTGCCGCCAATGAAGCCAAAAGCCTGCACCAGAAACTGACCGACATAGACGCCGACCAGCCCGCCCGCCGCACCATCGCCAGGTACGGTTCCCGGAAATACCCGCAGGTGCAACGCCGCCAATCCACAGGCGGTCGCCAGCGCCACGGCGAATCCCAACACCCGAAACAGCACGATTTCTGCGTCCAACTCCAGCAAGGCCCCGCGCTTGAACAGCCGCCAGCCGGCAAACGCCACGCCCAGCGGCAACAGAACGGCAGGATAGCCGAAGAAGTACAGGGTCACATCAGCGAACCAGGCTCCTGCGGTTCCGCCCAGATTGTGCAACTGTTTGACCCCGGCCGTCTGGGTCCAGGCGGGGTCTTGCGGATTGAAGGTCGCTAAAGCGCTGATCATCCCCAGCGCAATGGCGACCATCAGCCAGAAGCTGATCTCGCGCAATATCCCGTTAAAAAAGCGAAGAATACCCATCCGGATCACCGGCTGATGGGGCTTGATGCGTTGTGCCTGGGCCAAAATTCCTGTCCTGTCATGTGCATGTAAATGTATCAATGACTCGCCGCCGAACCGACGCGTCGTTTCGCGTTCCAAATAACCCGTCACCACCATCGATCCTGGATCATGCGCCTCGAACGCCTCGAACGCCTGAGCGACCTCCCCGCCGCCGAGTGGAACGCCCTCGTTCCTGATCATCACCCGTTTCTTGCCCACGTATTCCTCAACGCCCTGGAGCGCCACGGTTGCGTCGGTGCAGCGGTCGGCTGGCAACCCTGGCATATCACCTGCCGGGACGATAACGGGCGATTGCTGGGCGCGGCGCCCTTGTACCTGAAAACCCACTCCTATGGCGAGTTTGTCTTCGACTGGAGTTGGGCGGAAGCCTATCGGCGGCAGGGTTTGCCCTACTACCCCAAGCTGGTCAGCGCCATTCCCTACACGCCGGTCACCAGTCCCCGCCTGTTACTGATGCCCGACCAGTCCCACCCCCAACAGACCGCGCAGGCCATTGTCAATTTCGCGCTGGAGGAATGTCGCCGCCACCGACTGCCCTCCAGCCACTGGCTGTTTCCCGCGCCTGTCGATCTGGAACCGCTGTTAGCGCAGGGCTTTTTACCCCGGCTGGGCTGCCAGTTCCACTGGCAAAATCGGGGTTACCGGGATTTTCAGGATTTTCTGGACACGCTCACCGCCAAGCGCCGCAAGAATATTCACCGCGAACGCCGCCTGGTGCGCGAAGCGGGGCTGGAACTGCGCATTCTGTCCGGGCGGGACCTCAGCGAAGCGCAATGGCAGACCGTTCACGACTTCTATCGCTCCACCTTTCACCGGCTCGGCGGCCTGCCGACGCTCACCTTGCCCTTTTTCCAGGACATTGCACAAACGCTGGGCGATCAACTCCTCGTGGTTCTTGCCTTCGCCCGAGGCCGCGAAGTCGCTGGCGCCATCAGTTTCCGCAGCGCCGATACGCTCTATGGCCGCCACTGGGGCTGTCGAGCGGATTATGACAGCCTGCACTTCGAAGCCTGCTATTATCAGGGGCTGGAGTACTGCATCCAGCACGGTGTGCAGCGTTTCGAACCCGGCGCACAAGGCGAGCATAAAGTGTATCGGGGCTTTCTGCCGACGCTGACCCATTCTGCCCACTGGATCGCCCATCCCGGCCTGCGGCGCGCCATCGCCGATTTCCTGGACCGGGAAACGCCGGCCCTGCGCGACTATGCCCGACACTGGCTACAACATTCACCCTACCGGGACGAGGTAACGCCCGATGCCCCTGCCGTGGCTGGACCCGCGCAACGATGACCAGCCCTTTCCCGCACCGAATCGCGCCCTGACCGAACCCAATGGTTTGCTGGCCGGCGGCGGCAGTCTCAATCCGCGCCGGTTGCTGCAGGCCTATCGCCAGGGCATTTTTCCCTGGTATTCATCCGGCCAGCCCATTCTGTGGTGGTCGCCCAACCCGCGCCTGGTGCTGTTTCCGGAAGGCGTGAACCTTTCCCGCAGTCTGCGCAAGACCCTGCGTAACGGACCGTTCACCGTCACCGCCGACGCCGCCTTTGGCGCGGTGATCGACGCCTGCGCCGCGCCGCGTGCGCCTGGCGAGGGCACCTGGATCACCCCGGACATGCGCCGGGCCTACTGCCGACTCCATCAACTAGGTCATGCACATTCCATCGAAACCTGGCGGCAGGGCAAGCTGGTGGGCGGACTGTACGGGGTTGCGGTAGGCCGGGTATTTTACGGCGAATCCATGTTCAGTGGAGCCAGCAACGCCTCGAAAGTGGCGCTGGCGGCGCTGGCCGCACAACTGCGTCGCTGGGATTTCGCCCTGATTGACTGCCAGGTGCGCACTGACCATCTGCTGCGCCTCGGCGCGGTGGATATTCCCCGCGAGACGTTCCTGCAACTGCTCGATCGCTACTGTCCTCTGCCGGGGCGGGAGGGTTTCTGGCAATTGGACGACGACTGGCTTAACGATCTGATTTCTTTACCGTTATCATGAGCAACCCCCGCGACTCGCTGTACGATCTGCGGATGTTTTTAACCACTGACTACACCTGCAGCTACTTGCCTGGCCGGATGGCGCGCAATCTGGTCGCCGATCCGGCAGTCACGGACAACCGTTTGTACACCCAACTGGCGGCACTCGGTTTTCGGCGCAGCGGCGAACACATTTACCGACCTCATTGCCGGGGCTGCACGGCCTGCCGATCGCTGCGCATTCCCGTCGCGCGCTTCCAGCCCAGCCGCGCTCAGCGGCGGGTTTGGGCGCGCAATCAGGATTTACAGATGCGGCAAGGAGCGGCGTCCTTCCAGGATGAGCACTTTGATCTGTTCGCCCGTTACATCATGGTGCGCCATTCCGGGGGCGGCATGGACCCGGCCAGCCCGGAGAATTACTGGTCATTCGTGGCGTCACGCTGGTGTCCGACCGAGTTGTGCGAGTTCCGTCTTGACCAAACCTTGCTGGCGGTCGCAGTGATTGACCGGCTGGATAATGGCCTGTCGGCGGTCTACACTTTTTTTGATCCACTGGAAGAGGCGCGCGGCTTAGGGACGTTGGCGATCTTGTGGCAAATTGCCGAAGCGCAGCGCCTGGGACTGGACTGGGTGTATCTGGGCTACTGGATCGAGCGCTGCGGCAAGATGACTTACAAGGCCCGTTTCAATCCGCATGAGATTTTCGTCACGGAACGCTGGGGATGGGTGGCGGGGGACTGACTCACACTCCGCCCATCACCTCGCTCAACCGGGTCACGCCGCGCGTCTCCAGCCCCTCCACCCGGTTGCCGCGCCGGGGCAGATTGGCGCGGGGCACAATGGCCTGTTTGAACCCATGCTTGGCCGCTTCCCGCAGCCGCTCCTCGCCGTTCGGCACCGGACGGATTTCCCCGGCCAGGCCGACCTCGCCAAACACCACCAGATCGGTCGGCAGCGGTCGGTCGCGAAAGCTGGACAGCGCTGCCAATAGCACCGCCAAATCCGCCGCCGTCTCGTTAATCCGCACCCCGCCAACCGCGTTCACATAGACATCCTGATCGTACATCGCGACGCCCCCATGCCGGTGCAACACCGCCAGCAACATCGCCAGCCGATTCTGCTCCAGCCCCAGGGTCACCCGGCGCGGATTGCCGCCATGGCATTCATCGACCAGCGCCTGAATCTCCACCAGCAACGGCCGGGTGCCTTCGCGGGTGACCATGATCACGCTGCCCGGCACCGGCGTATCGTGACGGGAAAGAAAGATCGCCGAGGGATTGCTGACCTCCTTCAATCCCCCCTCGGTCATGGCGAACACGCCCAGTTCATTAACCGGCCCGTAGCGATTCTTCACTGCCCGCAGCACCCGCAAACGACCGCTGGGGTCACCCTCGAAATACAACACGGTGTCCACCATGTGTTCCAGCACCCGTGGCCCGGCGATCGCACCTTCCTTGGTCACATGGCCAACCAGGAACAGCGCAGTCCCTGTCGCTTTCGCATAACGCACCAACTGCGCTGCGCTTTCGCGCACCTGAGCGACGGAACCCGGGGCGGATTGCAGCCGCTCGGTGTACACGGTTTGGATCGAATCGATCACGATCACCCGGGGTTGCTCGACCTCGGCCGTCGCCACCACCCGCTCGACATTGATCTCCGATAACAGCCGCAACCGGTCACGGGATAATTGCAGGCGCTGGGCGCGCAGGCTGATCTGCTGGGGGGATTCTTCACCGCTGACATACAGAGTGCGGTCGCGCTCCGCCAACACCGCCAGCACCTGCAATAACAAGGTCGATTTGCCGATACCCGGATCACCGCCGATCAGCGTCACCGAACCCTGGACCAACCCGCCACCCAGCACCCGATCCAGTTCGCCATTCCCGCAGGTCTGTCGGACTTCCGCCGTGGCGTCCACTTCTGAAAGGAGACGCACTTCTCCGGCGGCCGCGGCACCGGCGTAACCGGCGAATTTCACTGCACCTTTGCTAACCGGCGACGCAACGGGGGCTTCCTGCAAAACATTCCAGGCGCCGCAATCACCGCACTGGCCGGACCACTTGCTGGCCTGCGCGCCACATTCCGTGCAAACGTAGACCGTGCGGACTTTGCTCACTGCGCCAAGTCACTCGCGAGTTCATCAACCGGTTCCACTGTCTCTACCTTGACCCGTGCGGTGATCCCGCACATCAGGGTATAGGAAATGGTGCCAGCGGCCCGGGCGATACGTTCCACCGGCAGGCCCTCACCCCACAGCACCACTGGATCGCCGATCCGGGCTTCAGGATGCTGGCGCAAATCCACCGTGATCATGTCCATCGACACCCGACCGATCAGCGCCGCCTCGCGGCCGTTGACCAGCAGCGGCGTTCCTGAAGGGGCATGGCGCGGATACCCATCGCCGTAACCCACCGCCGCCACGCCTACGTCCATGTCTTCGGGGCAGACCCAGGTTCCGCCATAACCGACCGGATCGCCTTGCCGCAGGCGCTTGATGGAAATCAACCGGGTCCGGAAATTCATGACTGGCTGCAAATCCTCATCAACCGCCAGGCTATCTACAAAAGGAGAAGCGCCGTAAAGCATGATGCCGGGCCGCACCCAGTCAAGATGGGTCTGCGGCCAGCCGAGAATACCGGCGGAATTGGCCAGAGAACGCGGACCCGGTAAATCGGCTACTGCCCTCTCGAAAACCTGCAATTGCTGACGGGTAAAGTCACAATCCCGCTCATCGGCCCGCGCCAGATGACTCATCAAACCAATCGCCGGGGCGACAAACGGGCAATCCATCAACCGCTGGAATATCGACGGTATGGTGTCCGGCGCCAGCCCGAGCCGATGCATCCCGGTGTCGATTTTCAACCAGACCCGCAGGGGACGATCCAGCCGGCTGAGTTCCAGCATCCGCACTTGTTCGGGATGATGAATAGCAATGTTCAGGCTATGCCGGGCGCAGCAGGATAATTCAGCCGCTTCGAACACCCCTTCCAGCAGCAAAATCTGCTGCTGAATGCGGGCTCGACGCAAAGCTTGTCCTTCCTCGATCGAGGCCACGGCAAAAGCGTCGGCGTCGGTCAGGGCGCGAGCGACCCGAACCAGCCCATGGCCATAGCCATCGGCCTTAACTGCGGCTGCCACCCGCTGGCCGGGAGCTGCCGCCCTTACTCGTTGCAGATTGCAAACCAGCGCCCCCAGATCGAGGCGCACTGTAGTTGCTCGACTCATGACCGGAACCTGTGGAGTAGGATTCGGGAGCATAACTCTCGAAGCGGGTGTATTGCCCCAGAAAAGTCAACTGGAACTTGCCAATAGGGCCATTGCGCTGTTTGCCAATAATGATTTCCGCGACGCCTTTTTCAGCGCTCTCCGGATTGTAAACTTCATCACGATAAATAAAACAAATCAGGTCCGCATCCTGCTCAATGGCGCCTGATTCGCGCAAATCCGACATGATCGGCCGCTTGTCGCCGCGCTGCTCCAGGGTACGATTGAGCTGCGACAGCGCCAGCACCGGCACAGACAGTTCCTTGGCCAACGCCTTGAGCGCACGGGAAATTTCGGAAACTTCAGTCGCCCGGTTTTCATTCGTGCCCGGCACCTGCATCAGTTGCAGGTAGTCCACCACAATCAACCCCAGACGCCCCTCCTGTCGATGCAAACGCCGCGCTCGCGCCCGCAACTCGTTGGGACTCAGACTGGAACTGTCATCAATAAACAGGCGCGTTGCCGACAACATATTCACCGCCGAGGTCAATCGTGACCAGTCCGAATCATCCAACTGCCCGCTGCGCACCCGCTGCTGCTCAATCCGCCCCAGCGAGGACATCAACCGCATAATCAGACTCTCGCCCGGCATTTCCATGCTGAATACCGCTACCGGGCAGTTCACATGAATCGCTGCATACTCGGCAATATTCATGGCGAAGGCGGTTTTGCCCATCGACGGCCGACCCGCTACTACGACCAATTCGCCGGGCTGTAAACCCGCCGTCATCCGGTCGAAATCCACCCAGCCGCTCGGTAACCCGGTCACCGGGTTATCACTCTGGAACAGCATATCGACCCGTTCCACCGTGCGCGCCAGTAAATCCTTGATATTGGCGAACCCGCTGCGCGCCCGCGCGCCGCGTTCCGCAATAGCGAACACCCGCTTCTCGGCGTCGTTCAACAGATCCTGGCTGTTGCGTCCCTGGGGATCGTAGGCGCTATCCGCGATTTCGGTCGCGGTGCGGATTAAATCGCGGCGAATTGCCCGCTCGCGGATGATGTTGGCGTAGGCCCGGACATTGGCGGCGCTGGGCGTCTCCCGCGCCAGCAGGTACACATAGGCCATGCCCCCCGCTTCTTCCAGATGTTTGTGCGCCTCCAGCCATTCAAACACGGTGACATGATCGAAGGGTTGGCTCTCTTCGGCCAGATGACGGATCGCCCGAAAAATCAGCCGGTGATCGTTGCGATAGAAATCGTCCTCGTTCAACTGATCGGCGATTTGATCCCAAGCCGTATTCAGCAACATCAAACCGCCCAGCACCGCCTGCTCCGCTTCCAGGGAATGCGGCGGCGTCCGCAATGCTTCAGCGGCGGGATCCTTGCGATGGGGAAACGGCGCAACCGGCTGCATGGCGGAATGAGGTCAGGGACGAGGAACCGGGAAGTCATTGGGGATGCGGCGCGAACAGCGCCGACGCCCCAGCCGGATGCATCCGGCTGGACGCCGGTTGCATCCGGTTCAGTTTAGCGCAACTCCGCCAGAACGGCGGATCAGGCTTCAGCGATAACGTTCACCCGAATCTGCGACTTGACTTCGGGGTGCAGGTGCAGATCGACATCGTATTCGCCAATCTGGCGAATCACTCCTCCCGACAATCGCACCTCATGTTTTTGTAACTCAATGCCAGCGGCGGAAACTGCATTGGCAATGTCCGCCGCGCCCACTGAGCCAAACAGCCGGCCTTCACTGCCGGTCTTTACCGACAGTGTCACGATCAACTCGGCCAGTTGCTCAGCGCGCGCCTTTGACCGGGCCAGTTGCTCAGCGGCCACCCGTTCCAGTTCAGCGCGCCGCGCCTCGAACCGGGCGATGTTCGCCGGGGTCGCCGTCGTCGCCTTGCCCTTGGGGATCAGGAAGTTGCGGGCATAACCCGGCCTGACCTTGATCCGGTCGCCCAACAAGCCCAGGTCATTGATTTTTTCCAGCAGGATGATTTCCATGTTCAGCTCCGGTAATCGATAGCGGTCGCTTAGTGCCGGTCGCAAAACGGCAGTAACGCCAGGAACCGGGCGCGCTTGATCGCTACCGATAACTGCCGCTGGTAGCGGGCCTTGGTGCCGGTGATCCGGCTGGGAACGATCTTGCCGGTCTCGGTGATGTAGTTCTTCAGTACTGCGATGTCCTTATAATCAATTTCCTTGACGCCTTCGGCAGTGAAACGGCAAAACTTTTTACGACGAAAAAAACGTGACATGGTCTAGTCCTCGGATGATTCAGCATTCAGAACATCAATATGAGCCGCGTGTAGCGCCAGCCGGTACTCGCCTTCATGATAGTTTGCGCGGCCCACGAAGCCTCGCACACGCACTCGGGCGCCCGGCGACAATCGTCCAGCCGTTTGCGCCAGCGCCGCGCCACAGGCCACGACGGGAATCCGGCAACGCACCTCGCGCGACAACCCGGCCTCCACCTGCCCGGAATGGTGATCCAGCAAAAATCGGCCAATCGGTACGCCCGCAGGCGTTGTGCGTACACCGCTGGACTCAGCCACCTGGCCGGCGATGATCAGACAGTTGTCAACGAAGGGCGTAGACGACGGCATGGCGGCCGCTCAGATCGCTTCGTCCTCGATTTCGAGGTCGTCATCGGCATCGTCGCGATCATGGCGACTGCGTTCTTCGCGCTCTTCGCGTTCCGGACGCTCATCACGCGACCGAACCAGCAGCGAAGGTTCGGTTTCGGGGCCATCGCGCTGAATAATCAGGTTGCGAATGACCGCATCGTTAAAGCGAAATGCACTCTGCAACTCATCGAGCACTGTCGGGCCGCATTCAATGTTCATCAACACATAATGCGCCTTGTGAATCTTGTGGATCGGATAGGCCAGTTGGCGGCGGCCCCAGTCTTCCAGGCGATGGATGTGGCCGCCATCTTCCTCGATCAGGGTGCGATAGCGTTCAACCATAGCGGGAACCTGTTCGCTCTGGTCAGGATGGACCATAAACACGATTTCGTAGTGTCTCAATGCAGACTCCTTACGGATTAGGAAGCCTCCCGCAGCGCGGTGAGGCAAGGAGGAGCGGCCCGGATGGGCCGCAAAGGGGAGGTATCTTAGGCGGAAAGGTCGAGAGGCGCAAATGATTCGCCGGTCCCGTCTTTCCCTCACCTCTTTATTCAGCGGCAAGGAAGGAGCGGGTTGCGCTATAATCCGCGCCTTTCCACGATCACCGGGACTCACTGGCTATGGCGTTTTGGCAGCATCTGCGCGAAGACATTACCTGCGTGTTCGACCGCGACCCGGCGGCGCGCAACGTCTTCGAAATCCTCACTTCTTACCCCGGCATCCACGCTATCCTGTTTCACCGGCTCAATCACGCCCTGTGGAATCTGGGCCTGAAATGGCTGGCGCGGTTTCTGTCAGCCCTTGCCCGCCTGCTGACCGGTATCGAAATTCATCCCGGCGCGAAGATTGGCCGGCGGTTTTTCATCGATCACGGCATGGGCGTGGTGATCGGCGAAACGGCGGAAATCGGCGATGACTGCACGCTTTATCAAGGCGTAACGCTGGGCGGCACCAGTTGGAACAAGGGCAAGCGCCACCCGACACTGGGCCGGAATGTGGTGATTGGCGCAGGCGCCAAAGTGTTGGGACCCTTCACCGTCGGCGACCATGCCCGCATCGGTTCGAACTCCGTGGTGATCAAGGCAGTGCCGGCGGGAGCGACGGTGGTTGGGGTACCGGGCCGGGTGGTCGAGGCCGGTGGTGCTGAGGACGTGCGCCGGGAAATCGCCCGCAAGCTGGGGTTTGACGCCTATGGCGCGACGCCGGATTTGCCCGATCCGGAAGCCCATGCGATCAATCAGATGCTCGATCATCTGCAAGCGCTGGATCGCACGGTTCGCCAGTTGTGCCAGACCTTGCGCAACGCCGGCATTGACCCCGGCGAATTGCAGTTGTGCGAGTTGCAGGGCTGCGAGCTGCATTCGGCGGCCAGCACCAACGGCTGGCATGAGCAAAGCCGCGAAGGCGCGGTCAAAATGGAATCCTGAGCGGCGGTCATGCGGGAACTGAGCGCCGCCGCCCACGATCATTTCGCCCATCCCCGCCATGCGGGCGATCTGGACGCGGATCAACCGGGTGTCATCACTGTGCGGGCGGAGGTCCCAACAAGCGGCGAAATCCTGCAACTGCAACTGCACGTCAACGAGCGGGGCGTCATTGCCGAAACCCGGTTCAAGGCTTACGGCTGCGGTTGGCTGATCGCCTGCGGGTCGCTGTTGACGGAACGGATTGCCGGACTCACGCTGGCGGAGGCCGGGCGGTTTCGCCATCACGAACTGGTTGAACGACTGACGGTGCCGCCGGAGAAACTGCATTGCGCGGTGCTGGCGGAAACGGCGTTGCAAACAGCGCTTCGTTCTCTGACCTGACTGAATTTTCTACTGAGGAGATGACCATGATTATCTTGACTGAAAAAGCGGCGGACCGCGCCCGGGCTTATCTGGCGAAACAGGGCAAGGCGGCGGGACTGCGGCTGGGTGTGCGGAATACCGGCTGTTCCGGGTATATGTACGTGGTACAACTGGCGGAACAGATCGATCCCGATGATCAGGTGTTTGAATCCCAGGGCATCAAAGTGGTGGTCAGCGCCAAAAATCTGCCCTATCTGGATGGCATGGAAGTGGATTACGCCAAATCGGGACTCAATGAGGGTTTCCGCTTCCATAATCCCAACGCCAGGAACGCCTGCGGCTGCGGCGAAAGTTTCAGCGTTTGAGCGGCATCCGTTTTTAATCCAGCAGTCGCACCGGCCCGCCATACTGTGCGACCAGATGATCATTAGTCAGCAGAATCAGTGGTTCAGTCCGGCTTTGGGCGATCAGCACCCGGTCGAAGGGGTCTTTGTGCAGCGCGGGAAGGTGGACGACTGCCGCCGCATGGCTGGCGGTGATCGGCAGTTCGATGAAATCCATCTCTGGAAGTACGGCGAGGATGCGTTCCGGGTCTACCTGAAAATCGGGCCGATCCAAGCGGTTTTTTATGGCGATTTCCCATAGATTGGCGGCGCTGTAATAGACCTCATTGTCCGGGTTTTCCAGCAGTTGGCGAGTTGTTGCAGACAGTCGGCGACTCATGCCCACTGCCCACAACAGGATATGCGTATCGAGCAGCAGGCGCATTAGCCGCGACCTTCAAAGGCGTTGAGGACGGTGTCCGGCAGCGGCGCGTTGAAGTCGTCAGGAATTTGGAGTTTGCCATCCAATAACCCCAGCCGGCGCGGCGGGCGGGTGGGCTTGATCGGGGTGAGACGGGCGACCGGCTTGCCGGCTTTGGCAATGATGAATTCTTCCCCTGACAAAGACCGCTCGATCAGTCGGGATAGCTGGGTTTTGGCCTCATGGATATTGATTTGCTGGATCATCAGAGTAACCTCGTGCGGTCTTTTTAACTTTTGGGTAGTCCTGAAATGCGATTGATCGGTTGGGCGTTCCTCTCTTTTCCAAGGGGGTTCCTATCACTCGATACGCAGGACTGTCAACTTTTGAACTGATCCCAGTCTGGCAGAAAATTCTATTTCTAGTCATAGGAAGAAAATGATAGAAATCGACACGCTTCGCATGAAGCGCTTTTTGTTGCTGCTCATCTTGGTGGCGATTATGGGCGGCGGGTTCCTGCTGCGCTTCCAAGCCGTCACTTACACAGAGGTCGATAACCCTATCCGTGCGGATGCCGCTAAGTATTTATCCTATACTTACAATTTAAAAAACTTTGGCGTTTATACCCATAGTAATAGCGGCAGCATTTCTGGCAACCCGCAGTTGCTTAAGCCTGATGCCCTGGTTACGCCAGGATATCCCCTATTTTTGGCACTCTTTCTTGGCAACCAACCCATTACCGCTCACCAGTATTATCAGATTCAGTTATTTCAGGTTTTATTGAGCATCGCCACAATTTTTTTAAGCTATCTACTGTGCATACCACTATTAAATAGAAATTTGTCGCTGGTTGTAGCGGCGCTTGTCGCCTTGAGTCCACATCTGGTCAACATGAATGTTTATCTATTGACAGAAACATTATTTTGCTTCTTTCTAACCGCCTTTCTGGCGGTGATGGCGTGGATAAAACCGACTACAGATTATGGAAGGTTGTTTGCGGCAGGCGCGCTTTTCGGCCTAGCAACTCTAACCCGGCCTTACACACAAGGATTCATTATCTTAAGTGCTTTACTTCTGTTAGCGCCATCGTTTCGTTTGGGATTACGGCGTGCACTGGCTTTGATATTAGGGTTTGCAGTGATTGTCGCTCCGTGGGTGATTCGAAATCTGGTTGTACTGCAACAAATCAGCGATCCTACACTAACCATCACCAGCCTTTATCATGGTTTCTATCCGGGAATGATGTACGAGTTTCTTCCAGAATCATTAGGCTTTCCTTATCGTTTTGATCCGAAAGTTAATGAGTTCGTGTACACTTTAACCGGCTTCGTAAACGAACTGAGCCAACGAGCAGCGCGCCAACCCCAAGTATATCTTGAGTGGTATCTATGGGGTAAAACAGCAACAGTTTTTTCTTGGAGCATCCTTGCTGGTATGGGTGACATATTTGTTTATCCCGTGATAAAGACGCCTTATGTTGATCTATCATACTTCAGATGGACCCACGAATTCATGCGGTTTACTCATGAACCTCTGGTAATTCTAGCATTGGTTGGAATGATCTTGGCGTGGTCGCCAGTCAGCATTGCGCCAGTTTCTAACAGGACGCGCTGGGCAGGACGATTTTTGTCGCTGTTTATGCTATATTTTATGATATTGCATATTTTGGGAGCACCATTTCCTCGCTATTCCATTCCGATAAGACCTGTTATTTACAGCATGGCTTTATTCAGCTTATCAGTGCTTTGGCTCATTTTAAAACAGCGTCTTGTTAGCCAATCTTCCAGTTCTGCGGAAAATAAGTCATGATAAAATGCATGGCTCTGTTGATTCCCGCTTATCAGCCAGACTACCGATTGGTTGAGCTCGTCACCCAGCTTGAAGCGCTTAACAAAAGTAACAGAGCATTCATCGCGATTGTCGTTATCAACGATGGCAGTGGCACAAAATACGATTCGATTTTTAAAACCGTAGCGCAACTACCACAGGTCACTGTCATTCATCATGCAATCAATCTTGGCAAGGGCGCGGCGCTGAAAACCGGCTTTAATCATATCCTGATTCAATGGCCGGATGTGATGCATATTGTCACCGCTGACGCCGATGGGCAGCATGCGCCAGACGATATTATGACCATAGCGCATGCCGCCGCACATGATCCAGAGACACTGATTTTGGGAGCGAGAACCTTTCAACGCACGATACCCTTGCGGAGCTTATTGGGCAATCAAATCACTCGTTTGGTCATGGGGTTTTTTACGGGTCTAAAGTTAGCTGATACGCAAACTGGTTTGCGCGCATGGCCGAGACAATTAGCCATGCAGTCCTTGCGGATACCGATTAATGGTTATGACTTCGAGATGGAAACTCTGGTCCGGGCCAAAGAATGGCTCGGCGGCGATTTGCGGTTAAAGGAAGTGTCGATCACGACTATCTATGAGGAGGGCAACCGCCTCTCTCATTTTAATCCACTCTTTGATTCAATGCGGATTTATTTTGTATTCATTCGCTACTGCGGTTCGGGTTTATTAACGGCATTGGTGGATAATATCGTTTTTATCATTGCATTTTCCATTTCAGGCAGCGTATTGCGAAGCCAAGTCATCAGCAGAGCCGCCGGTGCAGTTGTCAGTTTCCTCTTTTCCAGGCATATCGTATTTCGCAGCAGTGCAAATTATTTTTACGCCATAACGAAATTCCTTATGCTGGTGATTGCATTCGGTTTCTTATCCTATGGCATGATTCATTTTTTAAATTCATCTTTGGGCATGAGAGTCATATCAGCCAAAATAATGGCTGAATTGATTTTGTTTTTAGCATCCTTCGCTATCCAGCGGGAGTTTATTTTTAAAAGGTAGCTTTCTGTATCTTAAATTAAGCACAGATAGTGTTTCATATTTAGCTGAAACACTACTTGAAAATCCAACATTCATGACAGGAATTTAGCGCTCCAGCACAATCATATCGGATTCCCTTGCCATGACGCTGTTCAGAGTCGAGGCGTGATGGTTTCCATGAACCGTTTAACAAATGTTTCATCATAGCCCCGTTCTTTTAATTCCCACATCAGAGCGTTGAGAAACCGGGATTTCAGATAAAAATTGAGCCGCTTTTCCTGGGCAAATGTAAAGATTTGTTCCAGAATCCGCTCAAGCTTCTTGAAGTCTTTTGGTCGGGTCAATTTCCCAATTTCCGGGTTGCTGCCCGGAGGAAAGCTCGTATTGAATTCTTCAACGACGGTTTTGGCGAAAGCCACCGCTTCACGACTGTCAAACCAGCGCAGCAACATAAATGAATTCCCCTGAATCGGCAAAGAACAGGGTGGGCAGTGTATCAAATTACGGGTGAACAGGAGCGCGAACCTGATGAGACGCTTATTAAAGCGGTGGCTGGGTCGCAGCCCGGCGGAAGCCGAGGATGTCAGCGCCGGTCAGTGTGTGGCCCGTCGGGCTGAAGCTGAGCAATTGATCGCTGAAGGGAATACGCTCGAAGATGCCGGGCAACTCGCGGAAGCCGAGGCACGTTATCGCGCTGCGCTGAAACTCTGCCCTGACTTGGCGCGGGCTTATCTGAATCTCGGCAATGTCCAGGCCGCGCAGGGCCAATCAGAAACCGCAGCAGAAAGCTATCGTGAAGCGTTGCGGCTGGAACCGGGTTATGGCGCGGCCCACGCCAATCTCGGCAAGCTCTATCTCGGCCAAAACGACTACGCAAACGCGGCTGAACATTACGCCGCGGCTGTCCAGGCATTGCCCGAATCCGCCGAGGCCTGGGTCGGCCTGGGGAGTGCGTTGGAGGAGACCGAACGCCGGGCTGAGGCCGTAGCGGCTTATCAAAGAGCGCTAGCAATCCAACCGGATTTTCCCGGTGCTAATCTGAATTTAGGACGATTGTTCATAGTGCTCAAAAGGTTAGACGAAGCGGCAGAACAGTTTGAGAGCTTATTGTCCGCTGTACCTGATCACGTATTAGGCCACGTCCTACTTGGTAAGATTATGAGTGATATGGGTTTTCATTCAAAAGGGAGCAATTTGTTAAGCCGAGCAATACAATTAGATCCGAAAAACCCGGACGTCATGGATTTGCCGCTTTTCACTATGAATTACCTACCGGATTGTCCAGCAGAGGCACTGTTTGCTGCCCATGTAGAATACGGACGATGCTTTAACGCCAAATTTTCTCCAAAAAGCCCAAAGTACTACAATTTAATTGACCCAGAGCGTCCCCTAAAAATCGGCTATGTCTCTTCTGACTTTAAGAGTCACCCGACCGCCAGATTTATTGAGCCAGTATTTATTCACCATGATCGCG
>CAZDVY010000008.1:0-37913 GCA_964508935.1 uncultured Candidatus Competibacteraceae bacterium
GCCTTGTCCGCAAAATGGTCTTGCAGGCTTGCCGTCCTCCTATTTTGTGGTCTCTTCAGCAACGACATGGGCATGTTCCATCGCCACCCGTGACGCCTTGCGCCCGGACAGCCAGGTAAAGAACATCGGGATGAAGATCGTGGCGATGAAGGTCGCCGCCAGCATCCCGCCAAACACGCCAGTGCCCATCGAGCGGCGGGCGGCAGACCCGGCCCCGGTGGAAATGACCAGCGGAAACACGCCCAGAATGAACGCCAGCGAGGTCATGACAATCGGGCGCAGGCGCAGCCGCGCGCCTTCCAGCGCCGCATCCAGTACGCTCATCCCCTCGGCCTGTTTCTGCGCGGCGAACTCCACGATCAGAATGGCGTTTTTCGACGCCAGCCCGATCAGCACCACTAGGCCGATCTGGAAGTAAACGTCGTTGGGCATGCCCCGGATCATCACTGCCGCCAGCGCGCCGAACAGGGCGAACGGCACCGCCAGAATCACCGCCAGCGGCAAGGACCATTTTTCATACTGGGCGGCCAGAATCAGGAACACCATGACGATGCCGAAACCGAAGGCAATAGCTGAGGTTGAGCCGGTGCGCTTTTCCTGAAACGCCTGGCCGGTCCAAACCAGTTCATAACCGGCGGGCAGCACGTCTTGGGCGACCTCTTCGACAATGCGCAGCGCATCGCCAGTGCTGATCTGCGGCAGGGAATTGCCCAGCACCTTGGCCGCCAAAAAGCCGCTGAAGCGCTCCAGTTGTTCCGGGCCAACGATGGACTGGACGGTGATGAGCGCCGAAACTGGCACCATCGCGCCCTTGGCCGAGCGCACATACACTTGACCTAAATCCGCCGGGTCGGCGCGGAATGGCGCATCGGCCTGAATTTGCACCCGGTAGGTGCGGCCGTTGGTGAAGTTGAAATCATTCACATACAGTGCGCCCATGGTCGCCTGAAGCGTCTGGTACACGTCGGACACCGGAATGCCCAGCGACATCGCCTTGGCTTCGTCCACTTCGACATAGAGCTGCGGCGAGGTCGGGCGGAAAAAGGTGTTGATGCCGGTCAGTTCCGGGCGCTGCTTCAGCGCCTCCATGAAGGTTTGCACCACGCCCGCCAGTTTCCGGGGATCGCTGTCGCCCCGGGCCTGGATGTAGGCTTCGAAGCCGCCCGCCGCGCCCAGGCCACGAATCGCCGGCGGGTTGAACACCAACCCCAGTCCATCCGGCAGGCGCATCCCCAGACCCATGAACTGCTTGGCCAGATCGTCCGCGACGGTGGCGCGCTGGTCCCAATCTTTCAATGGAATAAAGACCGTGCCGGCGCTGGTTTTCTGGCCGCCGCCGATCAGGTCATTGCCGGCGATCACGAACACCCGATCCACCGCCGGATTCTGGACGATCATTTGCTGGAATTGCTGGCCGGCGGCTTGGGTGCGTTGCAGGCTGGCGCCGTCCGGCAACATCAGGGCGCTGATCAGATACCCCTGATCTTCGGCGGGCACGAAGCCGCCTGGCACCATGCGGAACAGCAACACGCAGCCGCTGATGACCAGGGTAAAAACCACCGTGCCGATGATGCGATGGTGCAGGGTGAGATTCACCGTGCGGGTGTAGGAGCGGGTGAACCACTCGAACAGGCGGTTGAAGGGCGCAAACAGCTTCGACTCTTCATGCTGCGCCTTGAGCAGCAGCGCGCACAACGCCGGGGTCAGGGTCAGCGCGACGACGCCCGACAGCACCACGGAAATCGCCACGGTTACCGCGAATTGCTGATAAAGCTCGCCGGCGATGCCGCCGAGGAAGCTGACCGGGATGAACACCGCGCACAGCACCAGCACAATCGCCACCACCGCACCGGAGACTTCGCGCATCGCTTCAATGGCGGCGTCCATCGGCGCCATCTTCCGTTCCGACATCAGCCGCTCGACGTTTTCCAGCACCACGATAGCGTCGTCCACCACAATGCCAATTGCCAGCACCATGGCGAACAGAGTCAGAGTGTTGATGGAAAAACCCAGCGCCCACAACCCGGCGAAGGTGCCAATCAGCGACACCGGCACCGCCACCATCGGAATCAGCGTAGCGCGCCAGCTTTGCAGGAACAGATAGACCACCGCCACCACCAGCAGCAGGGCTTCCACCAGGGTTTTCGCCACTTCCCGGATCGAGGCGTCAACGAACTTGGTGGTATCGAAGGGGATGACGTAATCGACGCCGGAGGGGAATTTCTGTTTCAGCTCGTCGAGCCGGGTGCGCACCGACTGGGCGACCTCCAGGGCGTTGGCTCCGGACTGGAGAAAAATGCCGATGCCGATCACCGGTTTGCCCAGCAGCCGGGTGGAGGCGTCGTAATTCTGCGCGCCCAGTTCAACCCGGGCGATGTCGCGCAGCCGCAGCACTCCGCTGGGGCCTTCGGCCCGGACGATAATGTCGCCAAACTGTTCCGGCGAGATCAGCCGGCCCTTGGCGGTGACCGTGTACACGAGCTGCTGCCCTTCCGGAGCCGGTTCCTGGCCGATCTTGCCGGCGGCGTTCTGCTTGTTCTGCGCGGCGATGGCCTGGGCGACGTCGGTGGTGGTGACGCCCAACTGGGCCATGCGGTCCGGCTTGAGCCAGACGCGCATCGAATAATCCTGTGCGCCGAAAATCTGTGCGTCGCCGACACCGGGCAGACGCTTCAGGTCATCGAGGACATTGGCCAGCGCATAGTTGGACAGATACAGCGAGCTGCGGCTGTCATCCGGCGAGGTCAGGGTCGCCACCAGCAGGATGTCATTGGAGCGTTTCTGCACGCTCACCCCGTATTGGCGCACCACATCCGGCAGGCGGGGTTCGGCGATTTTGACCCGGTTGTTGACATTCACCGTGGCCATGTCGATGTCGGCTCCCACCTCGAAGGTGGCGGTAATGGTGACTTGACCGTTCGACGCTGCCGTGGAGCTGAAATAGATCAGTCCTTCGACGCCGGAAAGTTGTTCCTCAATCGGCGCGGCGACGGTGCGCGCCAGCGTTTCCGCGGATGCGCCCGGATAGGTTGCGGTAATGATGACCGTCGGCGGGGCGATTTCCGGGTACTGCGCGACGGGCAGCACCCGCGCCGCCATCAAGCCGGCGATGACGATGATGATCGAGATGACCGAGGCGAAAATCGGGCGGTGAATGAAAAATCGGGACATGGCGCGCTTCCCTCAACTCTTGCGTTCGGCGGAAGGCGTCGGCGATGCAGGCGCCGGTTTGTCCGATGCGCCAGCCGCCGGTTGTGGCGACGGCGCGGCTTGCGGCGGATGCGGGGCGACCGCCGCACCGGGCCGCAGCTTCATCAAGTTATCCACAATCACCCGATCCCCGGCCTGGAGTCCGCCGAGAATCACCCAGTCGTTGCCCTGCCATTCCCCGACCTGCACCGGGCGGGGTGCGACCTTGTTGTCCGCATCTGCCACGAATACCAGATAGCCCTGTTCGGTTTGCGTCACCGCCGCCTGGGGCGCGAGAAACACGCCTTCCCGTTCGCCGGCCAGAATCCGGACGCGGACAAACTGGCCGGGCAGCAACGCGCCGTCGGGATTTTTGAACTCGGCGCGAAACCGCTGCGTGCCCAGGGTTGGATCGATGCTGCTGGCCAGGAAATTGAGCTGACCCTTCAGGGGATAGATTGAGCCGTCGGGCAGCTTTAATTCAACCCCGGTCACAGTTTGCTGGGTCAACCGCCCACCCGGCAGCCGGGCCATATCGCTTTCGGACAGGCTGAAGCCGACCCAGATCGGATTGGACTGGTGGATCGACGTCAACAGGCTTTCATCCCCGGTCGAGATTAAATTCCCTTCCGATTTCACGGCGCGACTGGAAAGGCCGGCCACCGGTGCGGTGACCATAGTGTAGGACAGATTCAACTCCGCCTTGCTCACGGTGGCTTCCGCCGATTGCCGGGCGGCGCGGGCCATGGCGTGGGCGGAAACTGCATCGTCATAGCTCTTGCGGCTGATGTACTGCTTGTCCAGCAAGCCCTGGAGGCGCACTTCTTCCCGCGCCGCCTGTTCGACCTTGGCTTCGGCCTCAGCCAGGTTGGCTTGGGCATCGGCCAGAGCAATCTCATAGGGTTTCCGGTCGATCTGGAACAGTGGCTGCCCCGCTTTCACCGGCGCGCCTTCCTTGTAGAGCTGTTTGACCAGAATGCCGCCGACTTGAGCGCGGACTTCGGTTTCCTTGGCCCCTTCGGTCTGCGCCATCACTTCCAGGGTGATCGGGACCTGAGTGGGCTGCATGGTGATGATCGTCACCGGCAGCGGCGGCGGTGCGGCGGGTGGAGTGTTACGCGCCTCCCCTCCGGATTTCGAGCAGCCGGCAACCAGCGCCGCCAAGAGGGCAAGACTGTAAAACAGGTGGCGCGCCCTGGTGGAACGGCTTGGCGGGATGCGAGTGTGGAACACGATGATCTCCAAAATCGACGAGAATTGCAGAATTATATACAATCGTGTATGTATGTAAATAGAGTTCATTGATTCAGATTCAGCCGGAAAAAAAGCACATGGCCCGCAAGACCAAAGAAGCGGCGGAGCGCACCCGCCAGCAGATTATCCACGCTGCCCGTCAGGTGTTCCACGCCTGCGGAGTGAGCCGCACTTCACTGGAAAACATCGCGAAAGCGGCGGGTGTGACGCGCGGCGCGGTCTATTGGCATTTTGCCAACAAGGCCGATTTGTTTTTCGCCATGCGGGAACAAACCTCGCTGCCCTTGCTGGCTCGGACCGACAGTCTGCTGCTGGCGGAGGGGTTGACCGACCCCCTCGATGGCGTTGAACAGGCAATTATCGAGTTCTTTCACAGTCTGGAAAACTGCCCGGAAGTCCGCCAGATGTTCGAGATTATGGTGTTGCGCTGCGAATATGTGGATGAATTCGCTGCCGTACAGGCCGAAGTCAATCGGCCGGTGCTGGATTTTCTCGGCAAGATCGAGACCGCCTACCACCGGGCGCAGGAACGAGGGACGTTGCGTCCGGGTCTGGAGCCGGGTCTGGTTGCGCTGGATACCTGGGCTTTCACCAGCGGACTGTTCCACCGCCTGTTGGCGGGCAGCGCTGATGAAGCATGGCGGCGGCTGGTTCCCGAACTGATTGCCGCTCATATCGCCCTGCGGCGCCGTTCACCTGATTACAGCTCCCTGTGAGAAAATATCTGTTATTCAGCAATTGATTACGTTGCAAAATACCAAGCCGTTGCTCCCTTGCCACCTGTCAGTTCTTCGTTGCTGAACAGACGCAGCAGAAGGGCGGTTAAGGTTGTAGTCTTTGGAGTCGCCTCTGGAGCGCGCCGACCGCGCTTGAACCCAGAGACGGCGCTGCAAGCGAGCTTTTCTAAAGGTCGAACCCCTGATTCACCGAGCCGGCTTTCATCGCCCACGTCAACAGTAACCAGCCTGCTCAGAACGGGATATCGTCATCGAAGCCGTTGTGATCCGGCCCGCTCGGCGGCGGGGAGGAGGTCCGCGCCGGTGCAGCATTTTGCGGTTTCGGTGCATACCCTTCTTCAGCACTCTCCGGCTCGAACGCCGCGCTGCCGCCCGAACGGTCGCTCTTGCCGCCCAGCATTTTCATTTCGTTGACGACAATTTCGGTCATATAGCGATCTTGGCCGGTCGTCTTGTCCTGCCATTTGCGGGTTTGCAGGCGTCCCTCGACGAACACGGATGAACCCTTGCGTAGATATTGCCCGACGATCTCCGCCAGGGGGCTGTAAAATGCCAGGTTATGCCATTCAGTGCGCTCCTGCTTTTCGCCTGTAGTCCGATCTTTCCAGCTATCTGTTGTGGCGATGGAAACATTGGCGACCGCCTTGCCGCTGGGCATGTAGCGCACTTCCGGGTCCTTGCCTAGATTACCGATCAGAATCACTTTGTTAACGCTGGCCATGGGGTGCTGCTCCTTCGAAAAGTTTCTGGTTAATTGAGTTAAGCATTATGGGGTATCCGCTGCAAATTGGCGCAGCATTGCTTCATCTAGCGTCCGCCGATCGACCTTGAGATAGGCTACGCCTTCATCCGCTGCAACCGCTGCCTCAGCCACGCCGGGCACTTCGATCAACCGCAGCGTCAACAGTTGTGCTTCGACCTCATCCAGAATACCGACATTCAGCAGGTAGCCGCTCAGGTAGGGCGGTTCGCGCATGGTCCAGGCGACCAGCAGCCAGGCCAGCGCGCCCAGCGTGGCGAAGGCGAATACGCCATGCGGCCCGAACTGGCCGTTCAGCCAACCGCCCAGCGCGCCGCCGGCGAACGCACCCAGGAACTGGCTGCTGGAATACACGCCCATCGCGGTGCCTTTGGCGTCGGGCGGGGCCAGCTTGGTGATCAATGAGGGCAGGACCGCTTCCAGCAGGTTAAAGGCTGTGAAAAATGCCAGGAGCAGCACGGTGGTTTCCAGCACGGTATCGGGCAGGGCGGCAAGACCGAATTCAACCAACACTAAGGTCAGAATCGCCCCCAGAAAGACCGTTTTCAGTTGTCGATACCGCTCGGCGAGGATGATGAAGGGGATCATCGCTGCCATAGAGAGCGTCAGCGCCGGCAGATAGACCCGCCAATGCTGGCTGCTGGTTAACCCGGCATCGCGTAAAGCCAGCGGCACGGCGACGAAGGTGGCGGTGAGCAGCAGGTGCAGGATAAAAATGCCGAAATTCAGCCTTAACAGTGGTTCGTTGTTCAGCACCCGACCAAATTGCGCAGCCACCGGTTCAGCGTCGCGGTGAATACGGCTTTCTACTGGATCAGGCACCCGGAAGCGCACCACGACGATGCCCAACAGGGCCAGCAGTGCGGTCAGCCAGAAAATGCCGGACACGCCGATCCAGCCGTTCAGCGCCGGGCCGAGAATCATCGAGGCGGCGAACGAGAGACCAATAGTAATACCAATAGTCGCCATAACCTTGATGCGATGTTCTTCTCGGGTCAAATCCGCCGCCAGCGCCATTACTGCCGCGGATACCGCGCCGCCGCCTTGCAGGGCGCGGCCGAGAATTACCCCTCCGATGGAATCAGCCATGGCGGCAACCACGCTGCCCAGGGCAAAAATCAGCAGGCCCAGATAAATGATCCGTTTGCGTCCGTAGCGGTCCGACAGGAACCCGAAGGGAATCTGCAAAAGCGCCTGGCTGAAGCCGTAAACGCCAATGGCTAATCCCGCTAACGCCGGGGTATTACCCTCCAGGTGCTCGGCGTACAGCGCGAAGACAGGCAGGATCATGAACAGGCCCAACATCCGCAGCGAAAAGACCCCCGCCAGCCAGAACGCCGCCTGGCGTTCACTGGCAGTCATCGGTTCATCCGCTAAACGATCCACTCTCATGGGTTGCGTTGAGTTCCTGTTTTGGGCTGGCTGGAAAATTAGCTGTCAGAGATTCAGAAGTAACAGCGCCGTTGGTGCGCTTCCCGCAGTCGATCCTGGTCGGGGTCCTTACCGGCCTCAACCGCCGGAGCGCTGCAACCAGTACTGAACATGCCAATTATCAACTATTCCTGAACCAAAAGCCGGTTTACCGGTGCGGGCGCGCATCGCACGCCCGGAATTTTAGAACCGGCGGACCCACGCAAAAAAGCCCTGCGCTGCAGGGCTTGAGGATAGGGACTAACCTGCTGAATTATTTATTTTTTCAGCGCCATGACACTTTCATTCAGTGCTTCGACTCGCTTGGTCAGTTCCTGAATATCGTCCTGGGTGGGGACACCCAGCCGGTGCAGTACTTGGGCGACCCGTTCCTGAAACAGTTCTTCCAGGCGGTCAAACTGCTCATTGGCCTTGCCTCGGAATTCAATCACTTTGCCCTTGACTTCCTCGACCCGGGCGCTGGCCGTCTCTTTCGCGCGCTTTTCAACTTTCTCGCCCTCCTTGACCATGGATTGGAAAATCTTCTCGCTTTCCTCCTGGGTTTTGGCGAAGGCACCCAGTCCTGCCAGCCAGATGCGATTGGCCGATTCACGGATGTTGGCGATAGCCGGAGCTTCAACGATATTTTTCAGTGCAACGCTTGCCATGATACTCTCCTCGACTCAAGGTCTTGATCAAAATGCTGATTTTCATACTTATCAGCGGGTTTAACCTGTGTTGGAGCGTACTTTAGCAACGAAAATTAGAGTGAACACACTACCAGACGCTTCTCAATTCATCGATTGCCAGCCTAATTTTTCGCCAGCCCGCAAGAAAGCCAACTCATCGAAACTAAAAGGAAAAGGCGCTGGTGTTAGTGAACGCTGATCGCGTCAGAGATTAAAGAGGTTACCCGCGCGTTGTGATCGGTCTGGTTTGCAGAATACTCACTTTGCCATTATCAATGCCAAACTCAATGTCTTGAGATAAAGCGTAGTGTTCTTCTAAAGCCATAGCTATTTTGATACTAATATCCTGTTCACTTAAGCAAGGAATATCGCGTAAATTATTATCTACAGACTCTATATATGTTCCTTTACCTGAAGGATTTTGCATGACCTTAAAAGATTTTTTACCGATATGGAGATTAATCACCGAACCATCAAACTTATTTACATAATATCGATCTACATCGACTAATCCAGAAACGACTCCTTCTCCAAGCCCATAGCCTGCTTCAATTACAATCACATCTCTGTCACTAACAGGGTCAGTAGTAAATATTACTCCAGAGACCTGTGAATGAAACATTTTCTGTACAACCACTGCTGGTTTAGTAGGGCCTTGTTGAATAATCCGGTCGTGCCGATAAAGAATTCCTCTGATTAACCAAAAAGACATCCATACTTTCTTTATGCATTCCAATAACTCTTCAGGACTAACATATAAATAAGTCTCCGCTGCTCCGGCAAAAGAGGCTTCTTCAGTATCTTCCTGCAAACCGGAGGACCTCACGCTTAAATAAGTATCTTTCAAACCATATAAATCAATAGCTTCCATAATTTCACGGCCTATTCCTGTAGTAGGCTCTAAACATCCCTGAAGAATCAACTGCCTGATTTTCTCCAATAAGTCGACAATTTTTTCATATTGATCCTTGGATGAAATTCCTTCGACTGCCAAAGTAGCATCAATGTTCGCCATGATCTCCGCATAAGCACTCAATAGGTTATTCTCTTTAAGGAACCGTCGAAAAGCAAAAGTTGTCACCATCAATGCTGGTGGGACAGCACCTCCATAATGCTTGACAATCTGTGAGATTTCCCCGAGATTGGCGCCTTTCCCACCGACTAACTTGACAAAATCAGCATCGACTTCTTCCAGGGGCACAACAGTTCGATTGGACTCAGCAATTCGCTGTCTTTTCAGTCTAGTCAGTTCATCAGCCTTGGTCCATAAATTCTCAAGTATCGCTTTCGCTAATAGGCCCTCTTCCCTCATCCGCTTAAAAGCTCCATTCAAGCAAATTTGTAACTCTATTTTTAGTCGATGATAGGCATCTATTAACTGGCCAGATGGGTCTTTAATATCACCAATTCCTTGAGTATTTCCATACTCACTGAGTAAGAAAATCTTGTTTATAGCATAAGGGTATTTCTCTTTCAGCAGATCCCTGTGAAAACATTCCATGGTCAAAATAATATCAGCTTCATCAATATCTAATTCTGTAATCTTGCCACTACGATGAGTTTCTGCATGTATCCCATCTTCAAGTAAAAGCACAGCTTGACCTACTTCAGACATAAGGCTATTTTCAATTGCTGCTACACCACGTGAGATGACTTCAATACCACTAATTTTTTCATCAAAAAACATTTTTTTTAATAAAAATTCAGCCATAGGGCTACGATCAACATTAGCCGTACATACCAGTAAAACCTTTGGGCATTTACTACTATTTCGCTTATGACCAAGACGACGCAAGGTCTGCCGAACCCGTGGCAAATCATCTTCTGTCAAATTATTTGATGACAAGGATTCTACTTCACTAAGCAGGGACGCCCTGAGCAGAGCTATTCGTGGATGGTAACGCAATTTATTAATACGCTCTTCAATTAATTGCAATCGCTGATTGGATAAATTTAAACTACTCATTAGAGTCACTACCTGCATCCAGTGACGCTCAGCTACTGCAATAATAATCAGCGCTCTCCATAAAACATTAACCTTTGATATATTGTGTTCGATCTCAGATAATAATCCTTCCAGTTCGGTTAAAGCATTCCCGGTCAACTGTTGAACCATTGTGTTAATATAAGAACAACTCTTCTCAGGAGCTCTGATATTTTTACCATTTATCCAGATTCCGGTACAGGCATGTTGTACAACATCAACAAGTTTTTTACGCATATCAGGATTAATACGCCTATCCCATAATGCCTCGGCTAATACCAAGCCCATCGTATCAGACGCAATCTGCTCCCAGCCATCTTGCATATTGATACCCAGTAGAATAATGGCCAACCGATGTTCAAGATCAGGTGCTGTATTTTCACCCGTTATAATACCCTGGATCAAACCATGAATTTGCTCAAGATGATCTTCACTCATTGACACAATTGATACGACGCCTTGCGATGCCCAAACCAGAACTATATCGCCTTCATGTACCTCTACTACTTCAGAAATCATCGAGTCACTTACCCAGAATCCCTCTACTGTTTTTTTCATCTGGCTTGGATAACGTTCTTCAAGACGAACCATAGGACGGCCTTCTGCTGACTGTGTCCATTCAGCATGTGGAAGAATCACGGCAGGAATAGAAAATTCCCGTGTAGTTACTCCAGCATGACTTAATAAGCCACCGCTAGTTACCAGTACTGCATCAGCAGACCGAACCGCTTCAATATCTTCAGGGACTGTAAAGGGAACCAGCAGAATACGCCTGTCCTGAGCCTGCCGGTTAATATAGTAATTACGGTCAAAAGTAATACGTCCAATACGAACAGACCCATCCCCAACAGAGGCTGATAAACCTCTAACCGATGTACCGATAATTTTAATCAATTCATGTGGCTGTCCAATTAATAAGCGATGAGAAACCACTTTTTGAAAACCAGGAATTTGAATTTTTCCAGGTACAGTATAACTTGATTGACGCAATATCTTCCTAAGACCGTTAACTGAAAGCCATTCGCAGTTTGACTGTGCTGTCAAGTACTGACTAAATGCATATAATATCGTGCGATTCTCTTCATCAGCTAAACCATACACGATTAGCCATTCGCTAGGTGCTATCTCTTGCTGCGCTCGCATCAGCGTAAGTTGGTCAACGCTGCCGATGATACTAAAGTCTAAATGCAAGTCAGTCTGCTTTAACAGAGCCGCCATTTTCAATGCTTCATTTTCGTGGGTGATAACCTTGCTGATAATCTCTTTAACTGGTTGATAAACAGGATTCTTCTCAACAAATCCTCCATTATTGATCCTCAATTCCCTACGGCCTAACGCATTCCGCAAAGGTTTGTTAAAATATTCATCAATCATTTCCTGCCCTATCCCACCTTTACCAGGCTGAATAATCGGCAGTTCGACTGCACGCAATAAAGCATTAATCGAAAAATACAAGCGATGGCGAAGCATCCGTTGTTCATTGGAATGATAAGCTTTAAAGTCCTGCAAAATCCTGGGTCCTTTATACTCACAATAGGTCGCTAAAGGCATACCTTCCCCACCATACGAAAATGGGATCATGCCTTCAACTAAAAACATATTGGCAAATGAGGCTGCAAATTTATTTATTTTATTAGTATCTATCTGGTTTGTAATATTATTTGACAGTATCTCCTGAGAAAAAATATACGCCATGGCATAATCTAAATCACGAAGAGAACCGATTAAGCGTAATACAAATATAACAGTCTCTTCAATCTGCTTATGAGTCCTCGCCCCATGATCCTTATCCAGCAACCCTCTCACTAGCGAATCTATCAAACCTTCCTGTTCACATTTCACTGTCATTCCTTTTTCTTTCAGAATCTTTTCGACAAAAGCCCCTCGTAACTGTTGCTCTATTTCTATGCCTCCCTGATAGCTTTGTAATCGAACAAATCCCTCATGGTCTGGGTGATTAATATTGGCAGAAAATTCTGCACGATGTTCTCCAAGCTTTACGCTGTAAGTAATATGATTGTTAATCACAACAAACGTGCCGAGTATCGGTGCCGGAATTCGTCTACCTGCCGATACAATTGCGGCGATTGCCCGATGCTGAATCAAGCCATTGACTATGATTGGTGCATTATCCAGTTTGGCCAACTGAATTTCTTTAGTTTCATCAGACTCGATATAACCAATAGTTATCTTTATATCTGCCCGAGCTGATATCATTTTCTTTTCCAATGCCTGATTTCCAGCTTCGTGCAAAAAGCGTATTAAAGAGTGAACACTTTTTATTTCACAAAGTGGTGATTCTTTGAGGCTAGTAATTTTACTTCTTAAATCACTTGATAATTCATCTTTTTCAGACAATCCTTCCCAATGTGTTTCCAATTCCTGCCGGATTAAATTGTATTGATTGAGCACCAAATCACCCTCAACAGGGGACACAATTTTCTGGTACGCCTCCACCATTTTGGCAAGCAATGAAAAAATTGTCAGTGCCGTCATTTTACTCATTTTATCAGCATGAATGATAATTAAATGGAGGGCATCATAGTTCGGTTTAATAAGGTTATCCTGAATATTAATATAATGTTTGTATAATTCTCTCCGGGATCTTTCGTTAAATAAAGGAGTGACTGTATTATCATAAAGCAATATATAGTTTCCTGTATTATCCGTAATTTCTCCTTTTAATTCACTTACATTATTATCTTGCATCCAAGGTGGCATTTGTAATTCAGAATATTCCAGTGGATAATTCAATTGATATCCATTGAAGCTCATCCCTGAATGATGTATATCTAGGACAGCTATAAGCTGCATTTTATTTAAATTATCCCAAGATACCGTAATTTTAAAAAAATTCTGTTTACCCAAAGTATTTCGAGCGAGAGTCAAATTATTAATCAGATTTGTCAAAGAATTCCTGCTTTGTATCATGGACTTCAGAAATCCTTGACTGCTTATTTTCTTTAAGTCAACTAACTGATTGAGTTTAGCAATATTTCGATGTCCATATAATACGGTAAGAAAACTATATGCATCAGGATAACGCGCCTGCAATTCTTCCTCGATTACTTCTTTAACAGACAAATCTGTTTGTCTTTGAAACACAGCGACTAAATCGCGTGTTAGTACAGGTTCATACTGCCCTTGAGCAGACGCTATAGCAGGAATTTGGAGAAGAATGCGGAGAAGGCGGTTGCTCTCGCTTTTCAACGCCGAAATATCGGCTGCTTGAATCACATTATCAGGAGACTGTTTTATAAGATTGATCTCAATATTTTTTTGACGCCACAACTGTTTCAATAATACCGGATCATCTGCAGAAATATTTGTAGGCCACTGATGACTATCAAAGTGTTCGTCTATCTCCTGAATATGTTTTTTAATAATCTCCTGTGCATCAGATTTTAGGTTTTTTGCAAGAATATCCTGCAAAAAATATTTTGTGCAGGCAAGTAAAAATGCATGAAGCAGGATACGCTCTTTATCAGCATCACCCCAATAAATAAGATCTACTTGATGTAGTTTAATATTGTTAATGACCTCTTCTATTGTATTTTTTTTGAGGCCACAAATCTCTAAAGATTCCATTAATTTCAAAATATTATTTCTCATATAGAGTTCCTATATAATCTGTGAAATTATAGTATTATTAGTAAAATCAAGGCGTCTCTTAAAAATAACTTAATTGGTAATCAGCCGCCAGCGCAGTGATTCACCGGCCCGCAAGGGGATCAATTCATCCGCACCAAAAGGGAGAGACGCTGGTAAAGGCGTTGGCTGGCGTTGTAAGGTTATAGTTCCGATATTGCGCGGCAGCCCGTAGAAATCCGGGCCGTGGAAACTGGCGAAGGCTTCGAGCCGATCTAGCGCCTCGGCAGATTCGAATGCTTCTGCGTACAGTTCCAGCGCAGCGTGGGCGGTATAGCAGCCGGCGCAACCGCAGGCAACTTCCTTTCCTGAACGGGGATGCGGGGCGCTATCCGTACCCAGGAAGAACTTAGGGTTGCCACTGGTCGCGGCGTACACCAGCGCCTGCCGATGCCGCTCGCGTTTGAGAATCGGCAGGCAGTAATAATGCGGGCGGATGCCGCCCTGGAAGATCGCATTGCGGTTATACAGCAGATGATGGGCGGTGATCGTCGCCGCGACCGTGACGGGCGCATCCCGCACATAATCCGCTGCATCCTGCGTGGTGATATGCTCCATCACGATCTTTAAAGCAGGGAAGTCTCGAACCAGCAGCATGAGAACCCGGTCAATGAATACCGCCTCCCGGTCAAAAATATCCACCTCAGGATCAGTCACCTCGCCATGGACCAGCAGCGGCATCCCGTGCGCCTGCATCGCCTCCAGCGTCGGGTAAATTCGGCGAATGTCGGTGACCCCGGAATCGGAGTTCGTGGTGGCGCCAGCAGGATACAGTTTACAGGCGACGATGTAGCCAGACGCTCTGGCGCGGCTGATCTCGGCGGGCGGCGTGTGATCGGTCAGATAAAGGGTCATCAGCGGCTGAAAGTCCAGACCGTTCGGCACGGCTTCCAAAATCCGCGCCCGATAGGCCAGCGCCTGCGTAGTGGTCGTCACCGGTGGACGCAGATTGGGCATGATGATAGCGCGGGCGAACGAGCGGGCGCTGTGCGGGACGACCGCGCGCATCGCTGCGTCATCGCGGACGTGCAGATGCCAGTCGTCAGGGCGAGTAAGAGCTAAGGTTTCCATAGCAAGTTCCGGCACAATCGGTTGAGAAGATCGCAGTGGATTATACGCCCGGCCAGCCTTGACGTACCGGGGCCAGCTATTAAGCTAACGGACTTGCCACGGTTCGGGCCAGTGGGGTTCAGGCCGTGTGGGTTGAAATCCAATGAACATGAGGAACGTTATGTCGGACGTGAAAAAAGTCGTGCTGGCCTATTCGGGCGGCCTGGATACCTCGGTGATCCTGAAGTGGTTACAGGATGTCTATCAGTGCGAGATCGTAACTTTCACCGCCGATCTGGGCCAGGATGAGGAACTGGAGCCGGCGCGGCAAAAGGCCTTGATGTTCGGCATCAAGCCGGAAAACATTTTCATCGAAGACTTGCGTGAAGAGTTCGTGCGCGATTTTGTCTTCCCCATGTTCCGGGCCAACGCTATTTACGAGGGCGAATACTTGCTCGGCACCTCCATCGCCCGTCCCTTGATCGCCAAACGGCAGATTGAGATTGCTGTCCAAACCGGCGCTGATGCAGTTTCCCACGGCGCCACCGGCAAGGGTAATGATCAGGTGCGCTTCGAACTGGGCGCCTACGCGCTGAAGCCGGATATCCGGATTATCGCCCCGTGGCGGGAATGGGATTTGCTGTCACGGGAGAAGTTGTTGACCTATGCTGAAAAGCATGGCATCCCGGTCGAGATGAAGCGCGGCACAAAATCGCCGTATTCCATGGACGCCAACCTGCTGCATATTTCCTATGAGGGCGGCATTCTCGAAGACCCGTGGAATGAGCCGGAGGAAGCGATGTGGCGCTGGTCCGTGTCACCGGAGAAAGCCCCGGATCAGCCGCGCTATCTCGAACTGAGCTACCGCAATGGCGATATCGTGGCGATTGACGGCGAGGCGTTGACGCCCGCTGCTGTGCTGACCCGATTGAACCAACTCGGCGGCGAGCATGGCATTGGCCGGCTGGACCTAGTGGAAAACCGCTATGTCGGTATGAAATCGCGGGGCTGCTACGAAACCCCCGGCGGCACAATCATGCTCAAGGCGCACCGGGCCATGGAATCGCTGACTCTGGACCGGGAGGTGGCGCACCTCAAGGATGATCTGATGCCGCGCTACGCCAGTCTGGTGTACAACGGTTACTGGTGGAGTCCTGAACGCAAAATGTTGCAGACCTTGATCGACGCCTCGCAGGCCCCGGTGAACGGCGTGGTGCGGGTCAAGCTGTATAAAGGCAATGTCATCGTAGCTGGCCGCCAATCGAAGGACAGTCTGTTTGATATGAACATCGCGACCTTTGAGGACGATGCGGGTGCTTACGATCAGAAGGATGCCGGCGGTTTCATCAAGCTCAACGCGCTGCGGATGCGGATTGCGGCCTTGAAGGGGCGGCGGTAAATCAGCCAGCCGGTGAGTCCCTCTGGCCCACCGGCTTCAACCCATCATGCATCTTGAGAGAAAAGCTCATGCGTATTCTTCACACCATGCTGCGAACGGGCGATCTGGATCGTTCGATTCAGTTTTACACCGAAATTCTGGGAATGAAGTTGCTGCGCCGAAAAGATTATCCCGCCGGTGAATTTACCCTGGCGTTTCTGGGCTATGGCGACGAATCCAACCATACAGTCATCGAATTGACTTACAATTGGGGCGTGGATCGTTACGAGATCGGCACCGGTTACGGGCACATCGCTATTGAGGTTGATGACGTCTACCAGGCTGCCGCGGAGGTAAAAACCCGGGGCGGCAAAATCCTGCGTGAAGCCGGACCCATGAATGCAGGGACGACGATTATCGCGTTTATTGAAGACCCCGATGGCTATCCAATTGAGTTGATTGGAAAAAAGTAGCCGTCGAAAACTACTTTCAGGAGAATAGCTTGGCTAAGCCTAACTACCAGTACGAGAAGCGCCAGAAAGATCTCGCCAAAAAAAAGAAACAGGAAGAGAAACAGCAAGAGAAACGCCAACGCAAGGACAAAAGCCATGTTCCGTCGGACGAGACGCCCAACGAGACGCCTAACCCGGAATCTTCGCCGGAAGCGTGATATTTCGGGTCAATAAAAAGCCGGCTTGCGCCGGCTTTTTATTGACTTCTAAAGCGTGGTCTTATCGTCCACGCTGACCCAGACTTCAGGCCGCTTCAGCCACCTTCCACACCTCGGGAGCCTTTTCGACGCGCTTCCCAAACTCCTGGCGCTGGGCTTCGAGTTCCGGCGGCAACTTCTCACCAAACTTCTCGAAGAAGCCCTTGATCTCCTCGATCTCACTGGCCGCTTCGGCGCGGTTGATATTAGTGATCGCTTCGAACTGCTCCTTGGTGAAATTCAGACCTTCCAGATCCAGATCCTCGTAGCGCGGCATCAAGCCGAACGAGCTTTCCACCGCCCCAACCTGGCCGTTCACCCGTTCCACGATCCACTTGAGGACCCGCATGTTCTGACCGTAGCCCGGCCAGGCGAATTTGCCGTTGGCGTCTTTGCGGAACCAGTTGGTCCGGAAGATCATGGGCAGCTTGAGGCCGGCCTTCTTGCCCATGTTGATCCAGTGCCCCCAGTACGCCGCCATGTTGTAGCCACAGAACGGCAGCATGGCGAACGGATCGCGGCGGATGCCGGTCACGCCGATGGCCGCCGCAGTGGCTTCCGAACCCATGGTGGCCGCCATGAACACGCCATGGTTCCAGTCGTAGGCCTGATAGACCAGCGGGAAGGTCTTGGACAGACGCCCGCCGAAGATGAAAGCCGAAATCGGCACGCCGGCGGGATCTTCCCAGGCCGGATCGATGGTCGGGCATTGCCCGGCGGGTGCGGTAAAGCGCGAATTGGCGTGAGCGCCCACCCGGCCGCAGTCCGGCGTCCAGTCGTTGCCCTGCCAGTCGATGCCGTGCGCCGGGGGTTCCACGCCCATGCCTTCCCACCACACGTCGCCGTCGTCGGTCAGCACGACGTTGGTGAAGATCGCGTTGGCCTTGATCGACTCCATCGCCATGGGGTTGGAATCGTAAGAGGTTCCGGGAGCGACGCCGAAGAAACCAGCTTCCGGGTTGATGGCGCGCAGCGAGCCGTCGGCCGTGGGTTTGATCCAGGCGATGTCGTCGCCGACCGTCAACGCCTTCCAGTTGCCGAAGCCCTTGGGCGGAACGATCATGGCCAGATTGGTCTTGCCGCAAGCGCTGGGGAAAGCCGCTGCCACGTAGGTCTTGTCGCCCTTGGGTGATTCGAGACCGAGAATGAGCATGTGTTCGGCCAGCCAGCCTTCGTCGCGGGCCATCGCCGAGGCGATGCGCAACGCCAGGCACTTCTTGCCGAGCAGGGCGTTGCCGCCGTAACCCGAACCGTAGGACCAGATTTCGCGGGTTTCGGGGAAATGGACAATGGCTTTACGACCGATGTCTGGCTCGCACGGCCACGGCACATCTTTCTGGCCGGGAGCCAGCGGCGCGCCCACCGAATGGACGCACGGGATAAAGAATCCATCGCTGCCCAGGGTGTCCAGCACCTTTTGACCCATGCGGGTCATGATCCGCATGTTGACCACGACGTAGGCCGAGTCGGTGATCTCGATGCCGATCTGGGCGATCGGGCTGCCGATGGGCCCCATGCTGAAGGGGATGACATACAGGGTGCGGCCCTTCATGCAGCCGTTCATCAGGCCTTTCAACTGCGCCCGCATTTCATCCGGCGGCGCCCAGTTATTGGTCGGGCCGGCATCGTCCTTTGATACCGAGCAAATAAAGGTGCGGTCTTCAACCCGCGCCACATCAGACGGATGCGACCGGGCAAGAAAAGAGTTGGGCCGCTTTTCCGGATTCAGCCGGGTGAAAGTTCCCGAAGCGACCATTTCGTTGCACAGCCGGTCGTATTCCTCCTGCGAGCCGTCGCACCAGACGATGCGATCAGGCTGCGTCAGGGCGGCGATCTCGTCGACCCAACTCAACAGCTTGGCGTTGCTGGTCCGATTCTTACCATCATGAGCAATTGCCATTTTATGGACTCTCCTCTGTTTGTTTAATCAAGTGTGGTGGGTTTGAAGAGCCGCTAAACGGGGGGTAAGGCACCGCCGTCCGCGTTGGATATTGACCGGGTGTGGCCTGGGCCGGACCGGTTTCACTATGCTGCATAAGGTTATCATCAAGCAGGCCGGGTTGCTACCGGGATGAATTAAGGGTTGCGATGGGAATCATAACAACTGGTTTATCCAATCGACCGGTTCCGTGTAGACTCTTTTGGTATTGCAACCGCTGTCTATTGGAGGTCGCCCCCGATGTCTCCCACTTACCAGCCGCTGGTTTTTCATCGCCTGGAAGCCGGCGCCGGGTATTTTCGCCCGAAACAATCCTTGCCCGATCAGATCACCACCGATGATCCCGCCCTGTCAGTCATGACTGATCTCAGCCTGGTGACCGCCTACACCACGGAACTCGCTACCCCGCTGAGCAAGGCGCTGGAAATTATGGTCAAGCGCGGAGTACGCCTGCTGCTGGTGCAGGATGCTGACCGTCGAATCATCGGGTTGCTGACTAGCCGTGATATCGAGGGGGAAAAACCGGATCGTATCCTGACCAAGGCGGGGGGCGCGTGGGAGGATTTGCTGGTCGCCGACATTATGACCCTGAAGCCTAAGCTGGAGGTCCTGCTGATGGAGGACGTGGCGACGGCGCGGGTCGGCGACATCATCGCCACTTTGCGGCAGGTTAACCGGCAACATGCCATGGTGCTGGATATCGATCCCGTCACGGGTCAGCCGGCAGTGCGTGGTCTCTTCTCGCTGTCGCAGATTGGCCTGTTGCTCGGGCTGGATATCGACCCGGCGCGGCAACCGACCACTTTCGCCGATCTGGAACGGGCCGGGATTGATTATCCCATCGCCAGCACCGATCTGGAATTGTAGACTCTCACGCCTTCATGGATAAATAAATTGCATGATCAAGTGTTTCCCGTAACTGCCGGGCATCGATATTACTGGCGATGACGCCCTGCCCCAGTTCGCGTAACAGGATCAGGCGTAACTGACCGCCCTTGACCTTCTTGTCTACCGCCATCAGCCGCAGGAAATCCTCGGGCGTTAATGTCGGTGGCGGCGCCAGCGGCAAACGGGCGCGCGTTAGCAGGGTGCGAACCCGTTCGACCTGCTCCTGACCCAGCCAGCCCAATCGGGCGGATAAATCAGCGGCCATAACCATCCCCACCGCGACTGCTTCGCCATGCAGCCATTTCCCATAACCCACGCCGGTTTCAATCGCATGGCCAAACGTATGGCCCAGATTAAGCAAGGCCCGCTCGCCGGTTTCCCGTTCATCAGCAGCGACAATTTCCGCCTTGTTGCGGCAGGAGCGTTCGATAGCCTGGCTCAGTGCGGCGGCGTCGCGAGCCAACAAGGCATCCAAATTCGCCTCCAGCCATTCCAGAAACGGCAGGTCGCGGATCAGTCCGTATTTGATCACCTCGGCCAAGCCGGCGCTTAACTCGCGATCCGGCAGCGTAACGAGCGTGTCCGTATCGGCCAGTACGCACTGCGGTTGATAAAACGCACCGATCATGTTCTTGCCGAGTGGGTGGTTGACAGCCGTCTTGCCGCCGACTGAAGAATCCACCTGGGCCAGTAGCGTGGTGGGAATCTGGATAAACGATACGCCACGTTGATAACAGGCGGCCGCAAAGCCGGCCAAGTCGCCGATGACCCCGCCGCCGAGCGCGATGATCGTGCAGTGTCGGTCGAAATGCGCATTCAACAGCGCGGTAAAAACCACATTAAGCGTCTCCAGCGTCTTATATTGTTCGCCATCCGGCAGGATCACTGTCTCATAGCGCAACCCGTCCAGCGCGGCGCGCACCGGTTCAAGATAGAGCGGAGCGATCGTGGTATTGCTGACCACCAGCGCCTGCCGACCGGCGATGTAGGGGTGCAGCAGTTCGGGTCGCCCCAACAGACTAGGACCAATATGAATCGGGTAGCGGCGATCGCCGAGCTCAACGTGCAGCGTCTTCATGGAGCGGGAATAAAACATGGGCTGTCCTCCTGAATGTGTTTGAGAATCCGTTGGATAATCGCCCGTGGCGACTGGCCGTCGCTAGCGATAGTCAAATCGGCGACATCCCGATAGAGTGGATCGCGCACGGTAAACAGCGCTTCCAGGCGGGCGCGAGGATCCGCAGTTTGCAACAGCGGGCGGTGATTATCGTAGCGGGTGCGACAAAGCTGCTCGTTGACCGAAGTATGCAGATAGACCACAAAACCGCGCCCGACCAGACAACGGCGGTTCTCCGGATCGATGATAGCGCCGCCGCCGGTGGCCAGTACGATGGTGGGGCGCTGCGTCAATTCAGCAATGACCACTTTCTCGCGGGCGCGAAACCCGGCCTCGCCTTCCACCTCGAAGATCAGGGGAATGCTGGCGCCGGCGCGCTGTTCGATCTCCTGATCGCTGTCGATAAAATCCCGCCGCAACGTCTGCGCCAGTCGGCGACCGACGGTGGTTTTGCCCGCGCCCATCGGCCCGACCAGGAAAATCCGGGGAATGGTATTCAACGGCATTGCTTGCTCCTGGGAATCATGCTGGAGAAACCACTAGACTTTGTGGTCATCATCGAACCATCACCATACCAAAACCCGCAGTGAGATATTGACGTCATGAACATACCCGACGAATCATTGAACCATGCGCTGAATACCCTGCGCGAATACTTGCAGGGAAATTCGTGCGATTTAGCCACCCTGCGTGAAATCAGCCACAGTAGCGAGCAGCGTCTCGGTCAACTCACGGCGGAGGTGGAAATCCTTTGCCAGGAATTACAGGGCATTCGACAGAACAACTCGGAGTTGGAGGGGAGCCTGCGAATCCAGTTGGTCAAAACCCAGGAGCAACTGGACGCTCATACCCGCGAACTGGCGACGCTTACTGAACGCGCCCAGAAGCAACATCACGAGCTGAGCCAACATATTCAAACGCTCACCGGCCTTCACCAGCAGGAACAGTCCCAGCGGGAAACCGCGCTGGCGACGCTCAGCCAACTGAATGAGCGGGCCAGTAACCTCGAACAGCAGATGAGTGTGAGCCAAACGCAGGTTGTCGATACGCTACGCGTCGATCAAAACCGGCTGGCAGCTCTCGAAAAGTGGCTGACGACGCAGGCAGAACAGTTTAGCCGGTTCGATCCGATTCTTCGTGAATTGCACAGCGAACTGGTTTCAGCACACCAGCGGCTGGTGGCGCTGGAGTCGGTCGGGATTGCCACAGCACTGGACCATCACACACAACGTCTGAGCGAAACGGAACAATCTGTTCGTGATCAATCGAACGCTCTGGGTGAAATTCAGCAAACCCTGGAGCAGTTGGCAACCCGGACGCCAGCAACCGCCAAACTCAACAGAACCGTGATCGGCGCGTTCATCGTCGCTGGTGCAATCATTATTGGATTATTGATTATGTTAGCGTGAACTGCGACGTCGATGAGTTCTGCCGGTCGTGGCGACCGTCCATGTCAAGGTCTGCGCACCGGTTCCACAGCCGACATCCAGAATATCTGGCGCCGTCGGCAACGCGGCACACAACGCCAGCGCCCGTTGGGTCGATGCCGGATCGCCCGGACCCTGGCGGGGCAGGCCATCATGTAATGCGATCAATAAGTCAATCAGCCGATCTTCATCCCTATTGGGTGTCGGTTCCTCAAGCTATTCTTCCGGCTCATATCCCAGATTGGGCGCCAGCCATTTTTCCGCCTCCGCCCGCGTCCAGCCCTTGCGTTGGGCGTAATCGGCGACCTGATCCCGATCCAACCGGCCCACCCCGAAATAGCGCGCCTCCGGGTGGCTGAAATACCAGCCGCTCACCGCTGCGGTCGGGGTCATGGCGAAACTCTCGGTCAGATGAATTCCGGCATTGCGGTCCACATTCAATAACCGCCAAAGCAGACCTTTTTCCGTGTGATCAGGGCAGGCCGGATAACCGGGAGCTGGACGGATGCCCCGGTAACTTTCAGCAACCAGTTCCTCATTGCTCAGCGTTTCGTCCGCTGCGTAACCCCAGAATTTCTTGCGCACTTGTTCATGCAGCCGCTCGGCGAGGGCTTCCGCCAACCGGTCGGCCAGGGCTTTCAGCAGAATAGCGCGGTAGTCATCGTGAGCGCGCTCAAATTCGGCGACCCGTTCATCGATGCCAATGCCGGCAGTGACGGCGAACGCGCCCAGATAATCCGCCAAGCCCGATTCGACCGGCGCGATCCAATCGGCCAGGCAATAATGCGGCTTGCCTTCGGGCTTGGGACCCTGCTGGCGCAGGTGATGGAGCATCATCACTATCTGGGCGCGGCTCTCGTCGGCATACAGCGCGATGTCGTCTTCATTCACCCGTTGTGCCGGGAAGAAGCCGATGACCGCCCGCGCCGTCAACCAGCGTTCCGTGATGATTTGATCGAGCATCGTCTGGGCGTCGGCGAACAGTTGCCGGGCGTGTTCACCCTGTTCGGGATCGTCGAAAATCGCCGGATAGCGCCCACGCAATTCCCAGGCGTGGAAAAACGGCGTCCAGTCAATCCGTTCCACCAGTTCCGCCAGCGGGTAGTCGTCAAAGGTGCGGATGCCGAGAAAACCGGGCTTGGGCGGGACATAAGTCGACCAGTCGAGAACCGGGCGGTTCATGCGGGTCTGGGCGAGAGGCAGCAACGGTTCCCGACTGCGCCGGTTGGCGTGCTGTTCGCGTTTCTGGACGTAATCCGCCTTGGTTTTGGCGATGTAGTCGGCTTTGGAATCCACGCTGACCAGGTTTTGCGCCACGCCCACCGCCCGCGAAGCGTCCTTGACGTAGATCACCGGGCCGGGATAGTGCGGGTCGATTTTCACCGCCGTATGCATGACCGAGGTGGTCGCGCCGCCGATCAGCAAGGGGACGGTGAAATCCTGCCGCTTCATTTCCTTAGCGACATTGACCATTTCATCCAGCGACGGGGTGATTAACCCGGACAGGCCGATCATGTCCGCGCCATGCTCGCGGGCGGCGTCGAGAATTTTCTGTGCGGGAACCATGACGCCGAGGTCGACCACCTCGAAGTTATTGCACTGGAGCACCACGCCGACGATGTTCTTGCCGATGTCATGCACATCCCCCTTGACTGTGGCCATGATGATTCGGCCATTGGTGCGGCGCTCGCCAGCTTGTTCCGCTTCAATGAATGGAATCAGATAAGCGACGGATTTTTTCATCACCCGCGCCGATTTGACCACCTGCGGCAGGAACATTTTACCCGCGCCGAACAGGTCGCCGACCACGTTCATGCCGTCCATTAGCGGCCCTTCGATGACCTGCAAAGGCCGGGGAAACTGCTGGCGGGCGTCCTCGGTATCCGCTTCGATAAACTCGTCGATGCCCTTAATCAGCGCATGTTCCAGCCGTTTGGCGACCGGCCACGAGCGCCATTCCTGCGCTTTCTCCGGGGCAGCAGACGTCTCGCCCTCTTTATATTGATCGGCGATTTCCAGCAATCGCTCGGTGGCGTCGGGGCGGCGGTTGAGAATCACATCCTCAACCCGGTCGCGCAGTTCCGGCGGGATTTCTTCATAAATCGCCAACTGACCGGCGTTGACGATGCCCATATCCATCCCGGCCTGAATCGCGTGATAGAGGAACACGGAATGAATCGCCTCGCGTACCGGGTTATTGCCCCGGAAGGAGAACGAGACGTTGGACACACCGCCGGAAATCAGCGCATAAGGCAGTTCGGTTTTAATCCGCCGCGTCGCGGCAATGAAATCGACGGCATAACCGTTGTGCTCTTCGATGCCGGTAGCGACGGCGAATATGTTGGGATCAAAGATAATGTCCTGGGGCGGGAAGCCGACCTGTTCCGTCAGAATGCGGTAAGCGCGCTGGCAAATGGCGAATTTGCGTTCTTCAGTATCCGCCTGACCCTGTTCATCGAAGGCCATGACAATGGCCGCCGCGCCGTAACGATGAATCAACCGCGCCTGACGAATAAATTCGGCTTCACCTTCCTTCATACTGATGGAATTCACCACCGGCTTGCCCTGAATGCGCTTGAGGCCCGCTTCCAGGATGCCCCACTTGGAGGAATCGATCATCACTGGAACCCGGCTGATATCCGGTTCGGCGGCGATGAGATTGAGAAAAGTGGTCATCGCTTCCTGCGAGTCGAGCATTCCTTCGTCCATGTTGATGTCAATGATCTGCGCGCCGCTCTCAACCTGCTGGCGGGCGATGTCCAGCGCGGCGTTGTAATCGCCGGCTTTAATCAGCCGTTTGAATACGGCGGAACCGGTGATATTGGTGCGTTCGCCGACATTAATGAAGCGGATTGGCGGGCCGATATTCAACGGTTCCAGCCCAGCCAGTCGGCAACGCGGTTCAATGACCGGAACCGGGCGCGACGGCAGGTCTTTCACCGCTTCGGCGATGGCGCGGATATGCGCGGGCGTGGTGCCGCAACAGCCGCCAACGATATTCAGAAAGCCGCTTTCGGCGAATTCACGGATGACCGCCGCCATTTGCTCCGGCGTTTCATCATATTCGCCAAACGCATTCGGCAGGCCGGCGTTGGGATGGGCGGAAACGTGGGTATCGGTGATCCGGGCCAGTTCAGCGACATAGGGCCGCAGTTGCGTTGCGCCGAGCGCACAATTCAAACCGAAAGACAATGGGCGAATATGCGAGAGCGAATTCCAGAACGCTTCCGTCGTCTGCCCGGACAAGGTGCGCCCTGAAGCATCCGTGATCGTCCCGGAAATCATCACCGGCAGGCGAATGCCGCTGGTGTCAAAGAATTGTTGAATAGCGAACAGCGCCGCTTTGGCGTTCAGCGTGTCGAAAATAGTTTCGACCAACAAAATATCGACGCCGCCTTCGACTAATGCTTGCGCCGCTTCGGTATAAGCGGCGACCAGTTCATCGAAGTGAATATTGCGAAAACCGGGATTATTGACATCCGGCGACAGGCTGGCCGTGCGGTTCGTAGGACCGAGAATGCCGGCGACAAACCGGGGACGATCCGGGGTGCTGTATTGATCAGCGACTTCCCGCGCCAGCCGGGCAGCTTCCCGATTCAATTCCGGCACGAGACTCTCCATCTGGTAGTCGTGCATGGAGATTGCGGTGGAATTGAAGGTGTTGGTTTCGAGAATATCGGCGCCGGCGTCCAGATAGGCAGCGTGAATCTCACGGATCACCGCCGGGCGGGTCAAAGTGAGCAGGTCATTATTGCCCTTCAGATCGCAGGGCCAGTCACAAAAGCGTTCGCCCCGATAGTCAGCTTCTTGCAAGCGGTAGCTCTGAATCATGGTGCCCATCGCGCCATCCAGAATCAGAATGCGGCGGGCGAGCAGGTCGGACAGTTCAGCAGTGCGGTCAACAGTCATCAGCAGAGTTCTCGAAAACGCCCCGTTCTCACCGGGAAAGGGGCTGGGGGGTGAAAGTGGTTTTCCGGCGTCAATTCAGTTGAAAGGCGTCCCGAATCCATTCGATTTGTGGTTCGCCGCCCGGCTGGAGAATGGCGACCACGTCGAAACGGCAGGGCAGGTCCAAGCGCTGGCGTTGCAGATAGCACGCGGCGGCGCACAGTAATTTTTGTCGCTTGGCGCGCGTCACCGATTCGGCGGGAGTGCCATAACGAGCATAACGCCGGCTGCGGACTTCCACGAACACCAGGTATTCGCCTTCGCGCATGATCAAGTCCAGTTCGCCGGCGCGGCAACGGAAATTGCGCATGACCAGAGTCAAACCCTGGGCTTCCAGATAGCAGAGGGCCAAATCTTCGGCGGCGGCTCCCAGGGCTACGCGGCTGATCACAACGGTCTCCGGGAGTCGCCGGGTTCATCGGGTTGCAAACGGAATGGCATTGTAGGGGTTCCGTCAATGTCAGTCGAATTCAGGGATGGAATGGCGTATACCGCTTTCACAGTGTGAATGGCGTTCACCCGCCCAACCGGCCAGAAAATTCTACTCTTTCGAGGCATTAAATGACTGTTGAATCCGGCGCTTTGTATGTAGTGGCTACGCCCATTGGCAATCTGGAGGACATCAGCGTCCGCGCCCTGCGCATCCTGCGGGAGGTCAATGCCATCGCCGCCGAAGACACCCGCCACACCGGCCAGTTGCTGGCGCATTTTGAAATCAATACTCCGCTGTTTTCCCTGCATGAACACAACGAACACACCCGTTTAGCACAGGTCGCAGCGCGCCTGCGGGAAGGGCAGTCGTTGGCGCTGGTGTCCGACGCGGGCACCCCGTTGATCAGCGATCCCGGTTTTCCGCTGGTGCGCGAACTGCGCCGGCAGGGGCTGAAAGTCATTCCGATACCGGGACCAAGCAGCGTCCTGGCGGCGCTGTCGGTCGCTGGCTTGCCGACGGACCGCTTCGTCTTTGAAGGTTTTTTACCCGCCAAATCGGCGGCCCGCCGCGAGCGCCTGCAAACCCTGTTGCACGAGGAGCGAACGCTGGTGTTTCTGGAAGCCAGCCACCGCATCGCCGAAACGCTGGCGGACATGGTCGACGTGTTGGGCGCGCAACGTCCGGCGGTCATCGCCCGTGAGTTGACCAAGCGTTTTGAAGAGGTGCAGAGCGCACCTCTGGGCGCACTCATCGACTGGCTGGATGCTGATTTTCACCGAAGCCGTGGCGAGTTTGTGGTGCTGGTTCAGGGTGCGCTAGCGGCGGCTAATGAAGTGGATACGCCGGAGACGCGCCAATTGTTGACCGCGCTGCTCGATGAATTGCCGATGGGCCGGGCGGTGGCCGTAGCCGTCAAAGCGACGGGTTTAAAACGCAAGGCGTTGTATGAATTGGCATTGATGCTAGGCGAACGGCGGTCAGCTTGCTAACCATAGTCCAACGGAGGACACTAGGTGTCGGGAACCGGCTGGACGGTCGCTGTATCGCATCGCGGTATGGAGGAAAGTCCGGGCTCCACAGGACAGGGCGCCAGGTAACGCCTGGGCGGCGCAAGCCGACGGAAAGCGCCACAGAAAATAAACCGCCTACGTTCTCTTTACGAGAGCCGGTAAGGGTGAAAAGGTGCGGTAAGAGCGCACCGCGCGGCGGGTAACCGACGCGGCAGGGCAAGCCCCGCCCGGAGCAAGACCAAATAGAGGAGCATTAACGTGTGGTCCGCACGGCTCCAGGGTAGGTCGCTACAGGCGCTTGGCGACAAGCGTCGCAGATGAATGACCGTCCTCGACAGAACCCGGCTTATAGGCCGGTTCCCGCCTCCTTCCTGTCCAGACAAAAGCGCCTTCCCGTTGATGGAAAGCGTGCCCATCATTTTCTCCGGGGTACCGCGCTATGGGCATAAAAAAGTTGCGGGATTGAACTTGCTCGGTATAATTGCAGCGCAAAAAAAGACCGGGCAGGACACGCCCGGCCAACAACCACCAAAGGAGGGTGTGCGGTAGATTACTACAAGACAGAAACCTGCCGCACGAAGTCCATTCTGAGACTTCGAGTTAGAGCAAACACCCTATTTGCGATCCTGACTCCAAGGCCGATCCTCACCGATCGGCTTCCTCTTTTCTTGATGCTCGTTGACGCTGCGTCGTCCGCTCGTACTGAGAACATAGCGTTGCGCCGGAGGAGTTCTTTCATGCTGATGACTCTTGCGAAATTCCAGGCTCGCCCCGGATCTGCGCCGTCATTGCTAGGCTTGGCGCGGACCTTGGCTGAACATTCGCGCGCCGAGAGCGGTTGTCTGGAGTATGGCTGCTACCAGGATGTGATAAACAGCGATACGTTGCTGCTGGTTGGGCGCTGGACTGGGCAAGAGGCGCTGGAGATGCACTATGAAAGCGCACACTTCCGACATCTGGTTCATCAGTTTGGGGATTGGGTCGTAGAGGCGCCGCCCTCAGTCAGCCTCTACGATGTGATAGAGATGGATCATCTTTAGCACCGGGTCCGTCAGATATTCATTCCGATCCGCTCGGCCAGATAGTGTTCGCAGCCCTTCAGCGTCGACAGCCTCGGGTAGTCGAAGTCGAAAATGGTCACGTTGAGTTCTTTTTCCAGGCTCATCATCAGCCGCAGAAAGTCAATCGAATCCAGTTCTAGTTGATCGTGAAAACTAATGTCGGGATTGATCGCCTGGGTATCGGCGTTCGGGACGACATCATTAAGTGTGCGCAGAATCGTGGTACGAATCTGCTCGTTGTTCATGGCGCTCATGGCAATTTTCCTTCTCACAGTCAGGGAAGCTCAAAATCCCGCATTTGTTGTATCTATCGACGGCATGTTGCGCCGCAACATTAGTTTTGCATTGTCGTCCTTAAAAATCAAGCAATCCTTATGCGGGCCATGGCCGATAGGTATGCAAGCTAAAGGCCAAACATACTGCTTGGCTGAGACTTGGCGAGAAAGGATACTGCTCAAAACTAGAATAAACCTCCTAACTGCGAGCTGGAAAACAGCTAATCAGCGCTGCTCTTTACCGGCAACTATTAACTTTCCGCTGGTTCATCCTCCAGCATAGACAGGTCGCCCAGCGGCAGGCCCAGTTCACGGGCGCGCAGTAGCCGACGCATGATCTTGCCACTGCGGGTTTTGGGCAGGTCCGTCACGAATTCCAGTTCGCGCGGCGCTACGGCCGGTCCCAGCCGGGTGCGCGCAAAACCGATCAGCTCCTTGCGCAGGGCGTCGCTTGGTTCATACCCCGGTTTCAGGGCGATAAAAGCCTTAACGATCTGTCCGGCGAATTCATCCGGCTTGCCGATCATGCCCGCTTCGGCCACGGCGGAATGCTCCAGCAGTACGCTCTCCACCTCGAACGGACCGATCAGGTGGCCGGAAGTCTTGATCACGTCGTCCTTGCGGCCCACAAACCAGAAATAGCCATCGGCATCGCAAGTCGCTAAGTCGCCGCTCAGATACCAATCCCCGGCGAAGCACTGCTGATAGCGTTGCTCATCGTCCAGATAGCCCCGAAACATCGAGGGCCAGGCTGTTCGCAGCGCCAGTTCGCCTTCCTCGCCCGGCGCCAGGAGGTCGACGCCGCCATCCGGTCGCCGCTGGACGATAGCGGCCTCGATGCCGGGCAGCGGTCGACCCATGGAGCCAGGCCGGATGTCCTGGACGCGATAGTTGGCGATCATGATCGCTCCGGTTTCCGTTTGCCACCAGGTGTCATGGAAGGGCCGGCCCAGTGTTTCTACCGCCCAGACCACGCCTTCGGGATTCAAAGGTTCGCCGACGCTGGCCATGAACCGCAGCGCGCTCAGATCGAGTCCTCGCGCCGGCTCTGGACCCGCTTTCATCAACATGCGAATGGCAGTGGGCGCGGTATACCAGACGTTCACTTGTTCCCGCTCCAAAATGGCGTACCAGCGTCGTAACTCAAATTCGGCCTCGTCCACCACCAGAGTCGCACCGTTCGTCAGCGGTGCGATGAGGCCGTAGGAAACGCCGGTGACCCAGCCAGGATCGGCGGTGCACCAATAAATGTCGCCGGGCCGCAGGTCCAGCGCTGACCGTCCGGTCCATCGGTGGGCGACGACGGCTTCATGGACATGGATCGCCCCCTTGGGCGCGCCCGTGGTGCCGCTGGTAAAGTGCAACAGTGCCCAGTCCTCTGGGCGGGTACAGGGAGCAGGGCGGCAGTCTGATTCGGCATCGAGCAGGGTGTGGAATGAACGGAGGCCAGGTTTATCGTGGTCGCAGTCAGTCAACAGTACTTCCAGATCAAGCAATCCCGGTCGCAGTGCCTGCACTTTGCGCTGATACAGCAGAGACGTGGTGACCAGTACTCGCGCCCGGCTGTTGGCCAGCCGCACCCGCACCGGCTCCGGGCCGAAGGCGGAGAATAATGGACAGAACACCGCACCGGCTTTCAGGGTTCCCAAGGCGGTGATGTACAGCTCGGGAATCCGTCCGGCCAGAACGCAAACCCGGTCGCCCGGGCGGATGCCCAGCCGTTCCAGACTGTTGGCAAACTGGTTACTGAGTCGAGACAGCTCGGCATAGCTGAAATCACGCCGCTCGCCATTTTTGCCCAACCAGCGCAGCGCCACTCTTTCACCTTGGCCGGCGGCGACCCAACAATCCACGGCTTCGAAAGCGATGTTCAGGCCACCGTCGGGCAGACCGGCCAGCTCGGCGCGGGCCTCAGCCCAGGAAAAAGCGGTGCGGGCGGCTGTATAGTCCGTCAAATTCGGTGCGGGTTCGCCAGCATTCAGGGTCTTGGGGATCGGATTCCAGGGCATCGGCGCCTCGCAGGGGATGGCTATCGTTGGTGGAAGCGTTCATTGTAGCGAGGTAGCGAGGTCGCGAGGTAGCGATTAACATACCCCGACTGGCCACGATCCTCGACTGAGACCCCCTCATGACGATTCGCAATCTCGAATACCTGTTCAAACCCCGCTCTATTGCCGTCATTGGCCGTGGCAAATCGCCCGGCGGCCCCGATGCGACGGTGGAGTTCAACCTGATCGAGGGTGGCTTCAAAGGACCGGTGATGCCGGTCAACCCGGACCACTCCTCGATTTCCGGAGTATTGGCCTACAAAGATATCGCCAGTTTGCCGGTCTCGCCGGAGCTGGCGATTCTGACCACGCCGCTGGAGGAAGCGCCCGGTCTCATCAGCCAGTTGGGTCAGCGCGGCGCACGGGCGGCGCTGCTGCTGAGTCGCGAAGTCCTGCAGGACCATCGTGGCGCACAGGTGGCGCTGCTCAGTGAGGATATGCGGCGCAAGTATCCCGATCAGGGGGAATCGTTGAAGCAACAGATTCTGGATGCCGCCAAACCTTATCTGTTGCGCATTATGGGGCCGGATCATCTGGGTTATGCGGTGCCGGCGGCTAATCTCAACGCCAGCTTGAGCAGTCAGCGGCCGCTGGCCGGCCAGATTGCGCTGCTTTGCCAGTCAGCGGCAGTGATGCGCAGCGTGATCGACTGGGCCAACAGTCGCAATATCGGCTTTTCTCATGTTATCTCGGTGGGTGTGCGCTGGGATGTGGATTTGGGTGATCTCCTGGATTACCTGCTGCGGGATCACCATACCCGGGCGATCCTGATATATATGGAAAATACGCGCAACCGCCGCAAGTTCGTGTCCGCCGCCCGCGCCGCCGCCCGTGTCAAGCCGGTGATCGTGCTCAAACCGCGTGATTTTCGCACGGGAACAGTCGAGGATGCGGTGTATGACGCCGTGTTCCAGCGCGCCGGCATTTTGCGGGTGAACAACATCGAGCAGTTGTTCGGCGCCGCCGAAACCGTCGCCACCGCCCGACCGGTCTACAGCGACCGGCTGACGATTATCAGCAACAGCTTCAGTCTGGCGTTGATGACCAGCGATACGCTGCTACGGCACGATGGCCATCTGGCTGACATCAGCGAAGCGACCCGCGAGAAGGTAGCGCAAGCCTGCCGACCGGGCTATCCCATCGAGAATCCGGTGGACTTGGGCGATGCTGCCGGTCCAGAAGAATATGGTAAGGCGCTTGATCTATTGCTACAGGAACCAGGCACCGACGGGGTGCTGGTCATCCACGCGCCAGCATCGGTGGATCGTTCCCTGGATTCTGCCCAAGCTGTGGTCGAGCGTGCGACCAAAAGCCGGCGGCTGATCATGACCTGTTGGCTGGGCGAGTCGTCGGTGGAACCGGCGCGCGATTGCTTCAAAAATATCCATATCCCCACCTATGCAGCGCCCGGCGAAGCGGTCGAGGCGTTCATGCGCTTGGCGCAGTACCGGCGCAATCAGGAATTGCTGATGGAGACGCCGCCCTCGATTCCCGAGGGGTTTACTGCGGATACCGAGACGGCCCGCCGCATCATTCAAATCGCCCTGACCGCTGGCCGTCGCCGGCTGAACGCCTATGAAACCAGCCAGGTACTGAGCGCCTACGAAATCTCTACCGTGCCGCTGTATTTTGCTTCGACCCCGGAAGCCGCAACTGATATCGCATTGGAGCTTAAAATTCCGGTAGCGCTCAAGATTCTGTCGCCGGATATCGTCAACAAGTCCGATGTCGGGGGGATAGCTTTTGGGCTGAAAAATCCGCTGGAAGTGCTGGTGGCTGCGACGGAAATGCTCAAGCGGGTGCGCGAGCTGGCGCCGGATGCAGTCATTGATGGCTTCGCGGTGCAGCCCATGCAACACCGCAATAGCGCTTACGAACTGATGATGGGAGTGCGCACCGGCAAGCGGTTTGGCCCGGTGATCTTTTTCGGTCAGGGCGGCACTGAGGCCGATGCGATTGATGATGTCGCCTATGCGCTGCCGCCGTTGAACATGCAACTGGCGCGCGATCTGATGTGGCGGACCCGGTTGTACCGCCGTCTCAGCACCAATCGGGGCCGACCGGTGGATTTAGACGCCATCGCGTTAACCTTGATCAAGGTGTCGCAGATGGTGATCGACCTGGCGGAAGTTGTCGAAATGGACATCAATCCGCTCTGGGTCAATTCAGACGGACTGCTGGCGCTGGACGCCCATGTGCTGATTGAACCCAGTGCCGAGCCAGCGGCGAAACGGCTGGCGATTTCACCGTATCCCAAGGAGATGGAGAAAAGGTATACCTTGCCTGATGGCCGTGCTTTCCTGATTCGGCCGATCCTGCCCGAGGATGAGCCGGAACTGCGGGACCTCGTTAAACGCCTGCCGGCGGAAGATGTGCGGATGCGGTTTTTCCAGCCGATTCGGGAGCTGTCGCACGAAATGGCGGCGCGGCTGACCCAACTCGATTACGAGCGGGAGATGGCGATAATCGTGACTAATCCCGATATCCTGCCGGGCAAGGGGAAAATCTGGGGCGTGGTGCGCTGTAACGCAGATCCGGATATGGAGCGAGCCGAGTATGCGGTGTTGGTGGATCGGGCTGTCACCGGGATCGGTTTAGGGCCGATGCTCATGCGTTACATTATTGATTATGCTAAACAGCGCGGCATCAAGGAACTTTACGGCGAGGTCTTGCGGGAGAACGAATCCATGCTGCGGCTCAACCGGGCGCTCAACTTCAAAATTCACGCCACGCCCGACGATCCTGGCATACTGCATGTGAGCCTGCCATTGAACTGATGTTCGTCCTCCGTCCTGGCGGGGGAGGATAGGGGAGAACGACATGAATGGGGATGGGAACAAAACCGCTGTCGAACTCGATGCTGAACGCCGCGCCATTGGCCGGCAATACACCGCCAGTCTGCTGAAAATGTTGCGCGGTGGCTACGGCACCATCCCCGAACCGGAGCCGGCTGCGGAAGTCCATCCGGTCGCCGAGCTGAAACCGGCCCGGATCGCCGACGCCGCGCCAACCTATGTCCGGTTGGTGGAAGCGCCATTTCCGCCGCCTGTGCCGCCCGCCAGCGTCACCTCCCGATCATCAGCGCCAGCCATTCCCACGGTGAGCGAAGGTCTGCGTCGCCCTACAGGAAAGTTAAGCAAACTGATCGCACGAGCTGATGAATTGGCGGAATCCACCCGGATTTTTCACGCCTATCTGCGACCGGATTTACGCGGCCATGCCGTGCTGATCCGGCTGGACCAGGACGCCTGGACGGTGCAGACCGAATCGGCGGCGTGGGCGACCCGGTTGCGCTATGCGTTGTACGATATCCGGGAGGTGCTGGGCCTGCACTTCGGCATCGCTCTGCCCAAGCCGTACATTCAAATCGCGCCCGCCGCCGTACTCCCGCTGTCGCCGTCGCCGCGGCGGATGCTGACCCGGGAAGCCGCCCGTTACCTGGAAGAGATTGCCCGTAACGAAACCGATCCGCGCCTGAGCGCAGCCCTGCGACGACTGGCCCGCCGGGCGGAAGCGACGCCTATCGATCATGTTCCACACCCACCAAAGCAACCGTCTTGAAACCCTGACGGATCGTCTGGCCGAGCTGCTTGGTCAGCCGCTGCGGTCGCCGCTGGCGCGTGAGATCATTATTACGCAGAGCAATGGCCTGGCTCGCTGGCTGGCGCTGCGGCTGGCCGACCGGTTGGGAGTGTGCGCCCATTTTGATTTCCAGTTTCCCGGAACTTTTCTCTGGGAGATGGCGCGGCGGGTGCTGCACGGATTACCGCCGACCTCGGCTTTCGACCGGCCGGTGCTGAAATGGCGGGTCATGACGTTGTTGCAGGAAATCGGGGACGAACCTTGCTTCACGCCGGTGCGCGCCTGGCTAGGCGATGGGCGCGACGACTTCCGCCGCTACGAACTGGCTTGCCGCATTGCTGACTGTTTCGATCAGTATCTGGTTTATCGGCCTGACTGGATTGCCCACTGGGAGGAGGGCCAAGAGGGCCACTGGCAGGCGGAATTGTGGCGACGGCTGACGCCCGGCGGCGAAGCGCACCGGACGCAGGTTCAGGCGCAGTTTCGCCGGGCCTTGCAGCAGGGCGAGGTCGACCGCCGCCGCCTGCCGGAACGAGTCGCCCTCGTTGGCCTGTCCGCATTGCCGCCGCTGTATCTGGATTTGCTGGCGGAGTTGGCGCACTTCATCGACGTACATTGGCTCCTGCTCAATCCCTGTCAGGAATATTGGGGCGATATCCGGGCCGAACGCGACCTCGCCCGACTGGGTGAAGACCTGGACCCGGAAGCCGAATATCTGGCGGTCGGTCATCCACTGCTGGCTTCGCTGGGCAAACAGGGCCGGGATTTTATCGACCTGTTGCAGGGTTACCCACGGGTGGAGTGGGAGGCGTTTGTCGAGCCGGGGGGCGATACGCTGTTGCACCATTTGCAGGCAGACATTCTCCATTTGCGGGAACGGGGGAGTGCTGAATATCCACCCCTGCCGCTGCGGCTAGACGATCATTCGCTGCAGGTGCATATCTGCCACGGGCCGATGCGCGAAGTGGAGGTGTTGCATGATCAGCTCCTGGCGCTGTTCGCGGCGCATCACGATCTGCGCCCCTCAGATGTGATCGTCATGGCCCCGGACATCGCCCGGTATGGCCCGCTGATTGAAGCCGTGTTCGGCGCTGCGCCGCACGAGCGGCGGATTCCGTTCAGCATCGCGGATCAGGGTCTGCCGGTGGAAAATCCCCTGGTGGAGGCGTTTTTTGAACTCCTTGATCTGAGCGGGGAACGGTTTGACGCCGCCCAGGTGATGAGTTTGCTGGAGCCGCCAGCGATCAGCCGACGCTTTGGACTCAACGAGGAAGATCTGGAGCGCATTCGCCACTGGGTGCGGGAAGTCGGCATTCGCTGGGGAATCAACGCCAGCATCAAGGACGCCTGGGCCTTGCCGGCGACGGTGGGACATACCTGGCAGGCCGGGCTGGATCGGTTGTTATTGGGTTACGCGCTGCCTGGACAGGGGCGGGAGCTGTACGCCGGCATTCTGCCCTATGACGAAGTGGAAGGCGGCGAGGCGCAGGCGCTGGGCGGCTTGCAGAGTTTTCTGGATGAACTGTTTGGCCTGCATTACGGCTTGCGGCAACAACGTCCCCCGGCGGAATGGGTCGCGGTGCTTTACAGATTGCTGGATCGCTTTTTCGAGGCCCGTGAGCGGGAAGAAAATGAGCTGCAACTGGTTCGCACTGCGCTGGAGATACTGGGTGAGCAGGCGGAGCTGGCGAAGTTTGCTGAGCCGGTGTCGCTGTCGGTGATGAAATCAGCGCTGCGCGAATTGTTGAATGCACCGGAAAGCGGTGTGGGCCGGTTCCTCGGCGGCGGCGTGACCTGTTGCGCGATGGTGCCGATGCGCAGCATTCCGTTTTCCGTGGTATGCCTGATCGGCATGAATGACGACGCCTATCCACGCCCCAACCGGCCGGTCGGTTTTGACCTGATGGCTGGCTCTTTCCGGCGTGGCGACCGTTCCCGTCGGCGTGACGATCGCTATCTGTTTCTGGAGACCCTGCTGTCGGCCCGCCGCTGCTTTTATCTCAGCTATGTCGGTCAGAACATCCGTGACAATGCGGCGTTGCCGCCGTCGGTGCTGGTCAGCGAGTTGCTGGATATCGTGGACCGCAGCTTTGTTACGGTGAAAGGCGAGCAGCCCAGCGCACAACGAGTCACCCGTCATCCCCTGCAACCGTTCAGCCGGCGCTATTTCACCGACGATCCACGACTATTCAGCTATGCGCAGGAATGGCTGGAGGCCAGCCGCCAGGCCGGACGCGGCGAGCGCGAGGCAGCGGCGCTGTTGTCCGCAGAGTTGCCGGAACCGGAACCGGCCCTGCGCCGGGTAACGCTGGACGGGTTGTCGCAATTCTTCAAAAATCCCGCCCGCTGGCTGCTGCGGGAACGGCTGGGCGTCCGGGTGGATGAGGGTGAGGAGGCGCTGGAAACCCGCGAGCCGTTCGTGCCGGATGCATTGGAAAGTTATCAGATGCTCGATGAGATGCTGGAACTCTATCGTGAGGAGCGGCCCGCGACGGACATCGAGACGATCCTGCGGGCCAATGGCGCGTTGCCGCATGGGCAGGTCGGGGAGTGCGTGTTTGCCAGCGCTTATGAGCGGGTTGAGCGGTTCGCCGGACGATTGGGCCGGGTGTTTCCGCGTCGGGGCCAGGCACCGCTGGAGCTGGATTTGGCGTTGGGCGAATTCCGCCTGACCGGCCGTTTGACCGGCATGACCCCCGCCGGCTGGGTCGGCTACCGGCTGGCCAGAATCAAGGCCGGGGATTATTTGAAATTGTGGCTGCACCATCTGGCGCTGAATGCGATGGGACTGGAGGAGGGTGTGCGGCAAAGTTACTGGGTGGCGGAAGACAGGCTCGTCACGCTGACGCCAGTTGAGTACCCGGAAACGCTGCTGCAAGGATTACTGGAAGTTTACTGGCAGGGCGCGCGGCGTTTGCTGCATTTCTTCCCGAAAAGCGGACTGGCCTATGTTGAACAGTTGCACAAAGACCAGGAGCCGAACCCTGACAAAGCCTTATGGGCGGCGCGCCGGGCCTGGGAAGGGCAGGAACGGCAACCCGGCACGGCGGAGCGGGAGGACGCCTATTATCAACTGGCGTTCGGGGATACCAATCCGCTGGATGAGGAATTTACGGCGCTGGCCATGGCGGTGTTTGGATCGCTGTTTGAGCAGATGCAGCGGGATGAGCCGTCCAAGGGTTAATGAGAATTTGATCGCGTGTGGCGATTCGCAACGACGCGAAGTTTCCACCCAAGGCGTAGTAGTTTCCCGCACCCCCAGCCCTTCTCTGACAGGGAAGAAGGTTGGAGAAATTTCGAGGTCGCAAATATGTCAGTCACCGCTGAACAATTGATCACCGAACACCAGTATCTTCATCAGGAACGTCGGGCCGAGG
>CAZDVY010000009.1:0-35825 GCA_964508935.1 uncultured Candidatus Competibacteraceae bacterium
CTCGCTGGCGCAACTGCCCCGCAACGATGTTCCGCTGGCTGGCGTGGCTGCGCTCAAACAGCGGTTGGGCGAGGCCGCCGTACCGGAATTGGCACATGAGGGCCTGCACGAATTTATTGATGAATTGCAAAAGGGTTTTGGAGAGCTGCACAGCCAGATCGCTACAACCTACTTTATGCATTAATCCTGACTTGCAGGATGTGTTTCATTCGCCGGCCCTCGTGCCGGCGTTTTTTCGCATTGCGACCCGTTCCCCCTTATCTGACAATACGCTGCATAGGCCAAACCCATTTCGGCTATCCACCCAGTGTGTGAGGGAATCATCGTGGCATACCAGCATCGTTATCTGGACGGCAGTCCGCTCGACCTGCCGGTCGGCAAGATCGTCTGTATCGGTCGCAATTATCTCGATCATATCCGCGAACTGAACAATGCAATCCCGGAAACGCCGATCCTGTTCATGAAGCCGGCGACGGCGTTATCTCCTCTGGATGCGCCGATCCGGCTGCCGGAGGGACGAGGTGAGTGCCATCACGAAGTGGAGCTGGCGGTGCTGGTCGGCCAAACGTTATGCCATGCCAACGCCGCAGTGGCCCGGCAGGCAGTGGCTGGCTATGGCGTTGCACTGGATCTGACCCTGCGCGACCTGCAAAACGAATTGAAGAAAAAGGGTCATCCCTGGGAAACCGCCAAGGCGTTTGATGGTTCCTGTCCCTTGTCGCCATTTCTGAAACCCGACGCGCTGCCGGCACCGCAGGCAACTGGTTTGAGCCTGCAAGTGAATGGCGTCGTTCGCCAGCAGGGCAACACCCGGTTGATGATGGTCGGGATTTTTGAACTGATGGCCTACATCTCCACGCATTTCACGCTGCAACCGGGCGATGTGGTGTTAACCGGCACGCCAGCCGGGGTCGCGCCACTGGTGTCCGGCGATAGGCTGGTGCTCAGCCTGGCCGGCCATGATTTCACCGCCCAGGTAGCCTGAAGGACATGAACGTCCTGATCATTTACGCGCATCCCAACCCGCGCAGTTTCAACCAGGCGATTTTAGAAACGGTCGATGCCGCCTTGCGCGAACGTGGTCATGCCACACGAATCCATGACCTGTATCAAATGCAGTTTCGTTCGGTGCTGGACGGCGAGGATTTATTACGGAACTGGCGCGGCGATCTGCCCGCTGACACCCGTCGGGAACAAGCCGCGCTGCAATGGGCGCAAGGATTGGTGCTGATCTATCCTGTCTGGTGGTTCGGACCACCGGCGATTTTGAAAGGCTGGATCGACCGGGTGTTCACCCGCAAATTTGCTTTCGACTTTGGCCCTGACGGGATGAAAGGGTTGCTGACCCATGAGCGGGCGCTGATTCTAAACACTTTAGGCGGCGATGAAGCAACCTATCAGCAGGAACGTTGGCATGAATTGCTGGCGCGGCCCATGATTGAAGGCGTCCTTGGCGCGTGCGGGGTGCGCAATGTCGTTCACCGGGCGTTTTACCAAGTGCCCTCGATTTCCCATGCTGAACGGCAAGCGATGCTGGAAGAAGTTCGCGCCCTAGCGGCGGCATTCTAACCATGCCTGTTGAATCGAAAGAAATAACGAGCGCGCAACTATATTTATAACTATAAGTTATTGGAACACTCATTTCTTTTTACCAGAAAATATAAATCCCTTCTTCAGTCCAGGGCCAGCGCAATGATTCATCTGATTGAACCGCATGGAGGCGTTCTGAAGGATTTGTACGTCCATGACGCGGAGGCGGCGCACTGCAAGGTGCAGGCGCGGCATTATCCTTCCTGGGATTTGACCCCGCGTCAGCTTTGCGATCTGGAGTTGCTGTTGAATGGCGGCTTCTCGCCCCTGAGCGGGTTTCTGAACCAGGCCGATTACCAGCGGGTCGTTGAAGAAATGCGCCTGAGCGATGGCGTGCTGTGGCCGATGCCGATCACCCTCGACGTATCTGAAGTCTTCGCCAGCGGTCTGGGTCGGGGCAACGAAGTCGCATTGCGCGATGCCGAGGGAGTGCTGATCGCGGTGCTGGAGATCGGTGATGTCTGGCGCCCGGACAAACTTCAGGAAGCGCAACAGGTTTTCGGGACCATCGATGATCAACATCCCGGTGTCTTTCACCTGCTGCACCGCACCGGGCCGGTTTATGTCGGCGGTCGACTGCGCGGTATCGAACCGCCCACGCATTACGATTTCCCGCACCTGCGCAACTCGCCGCGTGAACTGCGTGAACGTTTCGCCAAGCTGGGCTGGCGGCGGGTCGTGGCGTTCCAGACCCGTAATCCCATGCATCGCGCCCATCAGGAATTGACTCTGCGCGCCGTGCAACAGGCCGAGGCCAATTTGCTGATTCACCCGGCGGTGGGTCTGACCAAACCCGGCGACACCGATCACTATTCGCGGGTGCGTTGCTACGAACACTTGCTGAAAAAAGCCTATCCTGAGCAGACGACCGCCCTGAGTCTGCTCAATCTGGCGATGCGCATGGCCGGTCCGCGTGAAGCGTTGTGGCACGCCATCATCCGTCAAAACTATGGTTGCAGCCATTTCATCGTCGGTCGCGATCACGCCGGACCGGGTCAGGATCAGTTCGGGCGAACGTTCTACCAACCTGACGCCGCCCAAGCGCTGGTCACTCGTCATCAACCGGAACTGGGCATTCAGATTCTGGCGTTCCCGGAGATGGTCTATGTGCGGGAGCGCGCTCAATATCTGCTGGCCAGCGAAACGCAGCCGGACGAAACGGCGTTAAATCTTTCCGGCACGGAATTTCGCCGCCGGTTGCAGGAAGGGCTGGAGATTCCCGACTGGTTTTCCTATCCGGATGTGGTCGAGGAGCTGCGCCGTACTCACCCACCGCGCCATCGGCAGGGCTTCACCGTATTCTTCACCGGCTTGTCCGGGTCAGGCAAGTCCACGATTGCTAACGCGCTGATGGTCAAATTGCTGGAGCTGGGTGGCCGGGCGGTGACGCTGCTGGACGGCGACATCGTGCGCAAGCACTTGTCCAGCGAACTGGGGTTCTCCCGTGAGCATCGCAATATCAACATCCTGCGGATTGGCTTCGTCGCCAGCGAGATCACCAAGAACGGTGGGATCGCCATCTGCGCGCCGATTGCGCCCTATACGGTTACCCGCCGTGAAGTACGCGAGATGATCGCACCGCTGGGCGGCTTCATCGAGGTCCATGTGGCGACTCCGCTGGCAGTTTGCGAAGCTCGTGACCGCAAGGGACTGTACGCCAAGGCCCGGGCCGGCATCCTCAAGGAATTCACCGGCATCAGCGATCCCTACGAAGCGCCGGAACACGCCGAGGTCGTGATTGATACCCACGATTGCGCCCCGGGCGAGGCGGCTCAGCGCATTTTGTTGAAGCTGGAAAGCTTGGGTTATATCCGGGGGCGGATATAGCGAGTGGCGGTTTGATTCCCGGCTGGCTGCCTCGTCACTCACCCGCCAGGTATGGCTTCGGTTGTTGCCGGCAATCCGAACCGTTCCGGGTAACGCACCGCCAGCAGATACAGCCCTTCCGCTGGCGCAGTCACGCCCGCCTGAGTGCGGTCGCGCCGTTCCAAAACTTCCTGCGCCCATTCCACGGGCCGGTCGCCGGCGCCAATCGTCATCAGTACGCCAGTGATATTGCGCACCATGTGATGCAGGAAAGCGTTCGCTACCACGTCCAACACCACGCTATCGCCGTGCCGGCGGACGGTGATTTCGTGAATATCCCGGATGGGATGCCGCGCCTGGCATTCCGCAGCGCGGAATGAGCTGAAATCGTGTTCACCGATCAGCGCCTGACCCGCTCTCTGCATGAGTTCCGCATCCAGCCGTCGGTAATGCCAGGTAGCCCGTTGCCGCCACAGCGCTGAGCGCTGCGGCCGGTTGAGGATCACGTAACGATAGCGCCGCGCCAGCGCCGAAAACCGGGCGTGAAAGTCCTCTGATGTTTCCCGCGCCCAGTTCAGGCTGATATCCAGCGGCAGATGCGCATTGCCGCCTAGCACCCAGGCCCGTTCCGAACGTATCGCTGTGGCATCAAAATGCACGACCTGGCCGACGCCATGCACCCCCGCATCGGTACGACCCGCGCACACCAGCCGGATCGGATGATTCGCCACCTTGGACAGCGCCTGCTCCAGAACCGTTTGCACGGTGCGTATTCCCGGTTGCTGCGTCTGCCAGCCCCGGAACCCCGATCCGTCATATTGCACGCCCAGCGCCACCCGCATCGTGCATTGCTCGCAGGGAGACCGCAAAATAGCAAGTTGATCTGCAGCTCGCTATTCGCCAATCAAGATTCAAGCCCCTTTAACGCTCACTTTTTCGTCCTGATAGAGCGCCCGCATCATCGGCTTGTCGCGCTTGTAGATATCATCCCGGAAGTTCAGTAGGCCATCGGCATCCACCCAGGCCGTCCAGTACAAGAGATATACCGGCACTTCCCGGGGTAGATTCACCACCCGTTGTTTGCCGCTGGTGGACGCCGTCTTGATCGTATCCTTGTTCCACTTCGGGTCGTGCTTGAGCAGATACTCGGCCAGTTCGACCGGATTGGAGATGCGGATACAGCCGGAACTGTAGGTGCGCTGATTGCGGCTGAACAGTTCCCGCGACGGCGTATCATGCAAATAGATGCTGTAGGGATTCGGGAACATGAACTTGATCCCGCCGAGTGCATTACGGGGGCCGGCGTCCTGCCGCAACTGATAATTGAAGTTGCTGGCGCTGACCGCTCTCCAGTTGATCGACCCTGGATTGATCTGCTGGCCCGCGCTGTTGTAGACGCGAATACCCTGTCGGGCCAGAGCCTGGGGATTGCGCTTGAGTTGGGGCAGCTTGTCCTTCACCGCAATGGAGCGTGGCACATACCACTTTGGACTGAGCACCAGGTAAGCCATGTTGGCGGTAAAGCTGGGCGTCTGCCGCTCCTGCTTGCCCACGACGACCTTCGACTCCATCACCGGTTTGCCTTCCTCAAAGACCTGCATCTTGTAGCTGGGGATGTTGACCAGGATATAGCGGGAACCCAGTTCATCCGGCATCCAGCGCCACCGCTCCAGGTTCAGCTCAATCTGCCGGATTCGTTCGGACACCGGCACATTCAACGCCGCCAAGGTAGCGGCGTTCACCGTCCCGGTCTCGGCCAGGCCATGCCGTCGCTGGAAACGGCGAAGCGCTTCAGTAACGCCTTTGTCATTACCCTTGCTGCTCTCGTGCAAGTCGCCGCTGGCCGCGAGCCGCGCCCGCAGCGTCTTCCCCGGAGCGCTGCCCGCTACGACGGGCCAGCCGCCTTCCTGCTGGACTTTCCGATATTTATGAAGCATTTCGCGTAATTGGACATAGCCTTTGGCTCGGGGCGCCAGCTCCTGCAGGGCTTCGGCGATCTTGTTCTTCTCCAGCGCTTCCTCCAGCACGCGGGCCAAATCCCGGGAACGCGGCTTGATCGCCCAGTCGGGATCAACCTTGCGGGGTGATAGTTGACCAGCGAGCAGATGCGAGCCATAGGTCAGGAAAGCATCAGTGAACAGCAGGTCGAAATCAGTGAATCGGCGGGCGTTCGTGGTCCCGTCACTCTGCTGGATCGCCGTTAACCGTTTGCGTAATGCCACACGGCGATAGTCAGCAGCGCGCAGCCCCTCGCGATCCGCCTCGCCTAGCGCCTTGAGCAGTTCCTCGGCCACTGGCTGTGGTTTGCCATCAGCATTCAGCCAGGCCGGTTGATAGCCGCGTCCGGCATAAAATGCAATGAGGGTGTCCAGCATCCGCAAAGAGTCGCTGTCGATGGTCAGCCGGGTCAACGGTGGCTCGGTGCGTATCTGCTGGCATATTTGAACCGCGATTTCGTCACGCAGACTCAGTGCGCTGTCTGGACAGGGTGGCAGGGGCGGTGGCCCCGTCATCACCGGTTCTGCTGGCGGTGGCTCCTCGACGGCGGATTCTGGTTCGACCTCTTCACGCCCGCTGTCCACTGGCGGCTCAGTGTGCAGGCTGGCCACGACCGATCCATTGGCGGCAGCGGCGCTTTGAACTGTCGCTGCCTGACTGTCGGCGACTTGCGCCTCAACCGGGAGATTAAGCGCACAGGCGCTCAACAGGGTGCAAACCCAGACAGGAACAAGGACTTGTTTGGACATAGCGATGACTGACCTAATGCTTGCGAGTGGCATACTGTACTGTACCGTATCATCATACCAACAAAGTATCAAAATAGCCAATTTTCGGCCTGTAAATACAACAAAAAAATAGCGTTCCTGAACGAGCCGTGGAATCACCGCTTCAAACTACCCTGGCGATGCGCACCGTTTCTCCTGATTCAAGGAGGGGCAATTCCGCAATTACAATAGAATCGCTATACTGCTGATCCCCCCACGCCTGTGGCTACCAATGCGAAACTTCCCGCAATTCCAACAGGATATCGTTCAACGGCGCCCCGGTACGGTCCACCACGCAGACCAGATTGCCGACGCCGCAGACCGATTGCGTTGCGCCCTGGATGATCCAGCCACGCGGCGGCGTCCAGCCGCGCATGCCGGTGAACATCGCCAGTTGATCAGCGTTGCCCTGGATCATGCGCCGGTAATCATGCGCGAAGCGCGCCAGTCGAACCATATCGTCGTGGTTCATTCGCCCGTAGCCTTCGACAAAGCGACCGTCATCGCGGAAATGACAGACTGCATTGACCCCGTCCAAAGCCAGCAGACGCCTGATCATGCTCATGCAGTCAGCTCCTGGCGCTCCAGGAGGGCGAACACCGCCTCGTAGTCGGCGCTTTCGTTGGCCAGCACAAGGCCCGTGAAGGGAGGCAGGTTGGATTTACCCGCTTCTTTATGTCGTTCCCGGCGCAGGGCGCTGACCACCACGGACCAGTCGAAACCGATCAAAGTGAACTCCTGGACTGGATAGAACCCGCGCATAGCGGTCATCTGTTCCCAGCCCCGGGTCTGCATGGCAGCGATGCTCATATTTGCCGAACACATGTGGGCCAACAGGTCGAGAGTGGCCGGGTTGATCCGGTCGGGGTAAGCGATGCGGTGTTCCAGCAATTCGCCGCTGCCACGAAATTCAAAAGCCGCCATCGCTCCCGGCAGTTGCATCAATTCATCAAGTATCGCCATCAGCGGTCTCCTTCTTCCGGCAGGCAGACGGTGAGTTCAGATCAACTCATGGGGGACATCGCCCAGATTTTGGCGCATGAATCCGACAACGTCGTTGACTGAACCCTGGGTATGGTCCAGCAGGCAGAAAGCATTCGCCATCACGCAAATAGTATGGACCGGACCGCGCACCAGCCAGCCATGGGGCGGGTGCAGACCATTAGCGGGATGGATGGAATTGAACATCGCACCCTCCATGTTCGCGCCCATCGTTGTGGCGCGGCACATGATTGAAGCCATGCGGGCGTGTTCTTCGCTCAGAGTGCCCCGGTAGGAAAACCGGTCTCCCCGGTAGGCGTATTCGCCGGCGGCGACGACGCCCGGTTGGGCTAGCAGATCGGTCAAGATGCTCATCTTGGTTATTCTCCCGGGAGGACTGGCGTATGATGCACACACTAAGATTGACTAAACCATAACTAAAACAGTTCATCAATGCACGCCGCGTTGCAACTTAAACCTATCATGCGATTAAACACGCCAGTCGTTTTTCCGTCCCTGCCCATTGCGTCAGTGCTGCCGGATCTCCAGGCGGCGTTTCGCCATTCTACCGCTTTGGTATTGCAAGCCCCACCCGGCGCGGGCAAGACTACCCGGGTTCCGCTGGCGCTGCTGGACGAACCGTGGCTGGCGGGTCAATCGATCCTGCTGCTGGAGCCGAGGCGGCTAGCGGCGCGGGCGGCGGCGGCGCGGATGGCCGAGCAATTGGGCGAGCCAGTCGGCGCAACGGTCGGTTATCGCATCCGCTTTGACCGGCAGATTTCGCGCCAGACCCGCATCGAAGTGTTGACCGAAGGCCTGCTCACCCGCCGCTTGCAGCGCGACCCGGCGCTTGAAGGAGTCGGGTTGGTCATTTTCGACGAATTCCACGAACGCAGCCTGCATGCCGATCTGGCCTTGGCACTGTGTCTCGACAGCCGGCGCGGGTTGCGGGAAGACCTGCGCCTGCTGGTCATGTCGGCGACGTTGGACGGAACAGCGGTCGCCCAATTGCTCGGCAGCGCCCCGAGGATAACCAGCGAGGGCCGCGCTTACCCAGTAATCCGGCATTACCTGCCACGCGATCCTGAAGGTCTCGATCTCAACATCGTGATCCGCACCATAATAATTGCACTGGCGGAATGCACCGGCGATCTGCTGGTCTTCCTGCCCGGTGGCGGTGAAATTCGGCAAATGCAGCGCCGGCTGGCGGCGGAGTCGGCTTGTAACGGGCTGGCGCTGGTTTCCCTATACGGCGATCTGCCGGCAGAGGCGCAGCAACGCGCCATCCAGCCTGACGCCGAGGGGCGGCGCAAAATTGTTCTGGCGACGCCGATAGCCGAAACCAGCCTGACCATTGAAGGGGTCAGCACCGTGGTGGACGCTGGTTGGACTCGCGTTCCCCGCTTCGACCCTCGCAGCGGTCTGACTCGGCTGGAGACGATTCGCATTTCCGCCGACGCGGCGGAACAACGGGCGGGTCGGGCGGGCCGGCTGGGGCCAGGAACCTGTTACCGCTTGTGGAGCGAAGCGACACAAGGCCGGTTGCAACCTCGACGCATCCCGGAAATCCTCGAAGCCGATCTGGCGCCGCTGGCGTTGGAACTGGCGCAATGGGGCGTCGCCGACCCAGCGGCGCTGGCCTGGCTCGACCCGCCGCCGTCTGGCGCGCTGGCCCAGGCGCGAACGCTGCTAACCGATCTGGAAGCGCTGGATGACCAGGGCCGCATCACCCCGACTGGACAGGCGTTGGCGGAATTGCCGACTCATCCCCGACTGGCGCATTTGCTGCGGCGCGGTGCGGCGCTCGGTGAAAGTGCGCTGGCTGCCGATCTGGCCGCCTTGCTGGAAGAACGCGACCTGCTGCGTGGTGAACACGTTTTCGGCAGCGATCTCACCGTTCGGCTGGACGCGCTGCAGGCGTTCCGCCGCGACGGGCGCGACAGCGCACGGCGGTGGTCAGCCGATCCGGCCGCCTGCGCTCGTATTGACCAGGCGGCGCAGCGCTGGCGGCAATGGCTGAAAATCTCCGCTGCGTCGGGGTCTGCGCCCGATGCAACCCGGGTCGGCCTGTTGCTGGCGCTGGCCTATCCTGACCGGGTCGCCCGCCGCCGCGAAAATAGTGTGGATCGTTACCAACTGGCGAACGGACGCGGAGCGCGACTAACCACCGGCGATCCGCTGATGAACTGCGCATGGCTCGCTGTAGCGCAATTGGACGCCGGGGTCAGCGACGGCCGAATCTGGCTGGCGGCCCCGGTCGATCCGGCTGACTTGGCGACCCGCCTCGTCGGCCGGATACACAGTGTCGCCGAAGTGGCTTGGGATGAGCGACAGGCAGCAGTGATAGCGCGCCGGGAACAGCGCCTGGGCGTGTTGGCGCTGAACAGTGAACCGTTGACAAACGTTGAACCGGAAGCCTGGCGTCGCGCCATGTTGACTGGCGTGCGGCAAATGGGGCTGAACGGCTTGCCGTGGACCCCCGAGCTACAAGACTGGCAGGCACGGGTCTTATCGCTGCGATGCTGGTTCCCGGACGAGGACTGGCCGGATGTCTCCGACGCCTGGTTAACCGAACATCTGGCGAAGTGGCTGGGACCCTGGCTGGATGGCGTGACCCGCCGGGAACATTTATCACGGCTGAATCTGGCGGCAGTGCTGCAAAATCTGCTCACTCCCCGCCAGCGGACGCAGTTACATGAGTCAGCGCCGACCCATTTGCCGGTGCCGAGCGGCTCGCGAATTCGCCTGCGTTACCTGCCAGGTGAACCGCCAGTGCTGGCAGTCAAGTTGCAGGAGCTGTTCGGGCTGGCGGATACGCCGCGCATCGCTGGGGGGCGGGTGCCGGTGACCTTGCATTTATTATCGCCCGCACAACGGCCCATTCAGGTTACCCAGGATTTGCGCGGATTCTGGGAACGGACCTACGCGGATGTGAAGAAGGAATTAAAGGGCCGTTATCCCAAGCATCCCTGGCCAGACGATCCCTGGACAGCGGCCCCCACGCGGCGAGCGCGACCTCTTAAGGAATCTGCTCGGTGAACTGGCCCGGCATGAGGATGGTAATGCAACCCGGAGCGCCTAAAGCGCAGGCCAGCACCGAGGTATTGTTCAGTGCCGGCATGTTGCCCAACAGCACTGTCGGCGATCCCGGCATCCAGGGCGCCGGTGTGGCCGGTGTGCAAGGTACTGGCGTCGGTACTCCCATCGCTGCCGCAGTTGCCGACACGAAAGCCGGGTTGGTTGGCGATATGCACATCCCAAAGGGCGGAATGTTGACCATGGGTTTATGGTCCATGATATTAGCCGCCGGCTGGTTGCTGGTCATCACCCGGTTTTGCGGGAGCACGATAAGAGTGCTGATCCCCGGAGGCACGGCGAACATGCATTTCAACGTCGCGCCGTTACAGACATGCATGGGCATACGGACACCTCACGAAAACGGGCAGAGAATAATCTCTGTATAGCGCATTCAAACCCAGACTGCCAGGAATTGAAGCCGTGTACCTCGCACTCAAACATTTGCACTTGACCACTGTCGTCCTGAGTTTCGCCCTGTTCACGCTGCGTGGAATCTGGATGCTGATCGATTCCCCCTGGTTGCAGCGGCGTTGGGTGCGTATCACGCCGCATGTGATCGATACCGTGTTGCTGGCCAGCGCCATCGGTTTAGTACTGATTTTGAAACAGTATCCATTCGTCCATGGCTGGGTCACCGCCAAGGTATTGGGGCTGATCGTTTACATCATCCTCGGCAGTATCGCTCTCCGGTACGGACCTACCAAGCCGATCCGGGCGGCCGCCTGGGTAGCCGCCCTGGCGGTGTTTGGCTATATCGTCAGCGTCGCCCTGACCCATGCTCCACTGGGTTTTCTATTATGGTGGCGATAGCTCAGGGCAAAGCGGGCCGATAACGCTGGGCGTATTCTTCAGCCAACCGATGACCTTCCGCCAGTTGTTCCGCACTCAAATGACGGATGAGCTGGTCCCGGTTGGCGCGAGCCTTGGCGTTGCCCCGCGCCGCCGCCACTTCATACCAGGCATAGGCGATGGCCGGATCAAGAGGGACGCCCTGTCCATTGGCATACAGCACCCCCAGATTATTCTGCGCGGCGGTGTACCCCTTTTCTGCAGCTTGACGGTACCATTCGGCGGCTTCTGCATAATCCTGGACGGTCCCAAAACCATTTTCGTAGAGGACAGCGAGGTTGAATTGTGCTTCTTTCAAACCCCGAATAGCGGCCTGCCGGTACCAGCGCACCGCCTCTGAGTAATTTTGAGTGATGCCCAGACCGCTGGCGTACAACACTGCCAGGTTATATTGCGCTTGAATATATCCTTGTGCAGCCGCCCGCTGATACCAGTTGGCGGCCTGGACATGATCCTGCTGGACGCCCAGACCCTGGTCGTACAGTACGCCCAGATTGAACTGCGCTTCCGCCTGCCCCTCCTCGGCCAGCGGCCGCCACTTTGATAAGGCGGTTTGGTAGTCATCCCGGGCAAACGCTGCCATCCCCGACAGGTAGTCGGTTTGGCCTGATATCGATACCATTACCAAACTCAGAAAAATGAGTGCCTTATGCAAATGTGTCATAAATCTACCACTGAAATTAACAACCTTATTTTATCATAGTGCACTCAAATTGCAGATTTGGCTGTATGCAAAAAATTAACGAATATGATCACTATCGAGACATAAAAGCCGTATTAAGACGGCTTTATGCATGGCGGACTTCGGACCGGCGTTACTCTGATTAGTATTTGAACAGCAGGCTCACCATGCTTTTCCGCGCCAGGAGATGGGCTTGATGGCAACTCTCCATGCCCCATTCGTTCAACGCCCGACTGTCGTCCAGCATGCGATGGCCGACGAAGCTCAGTACAGCAAACTGGCTATCCACGAATTCATGCAGACCATGCGGATCATTGATCTTCAGGGCCACCTTAACCTGAGCCATGCCTAGATCGATATAAGCCCGCAAACTGTCTAAACCCAGTGCAACCGCCTTTTCCACCTGGGAGACCATGAACCGGTTAGCCTTTGCCACGGGCTTGACCAGCAAGGACTCGTTCAACCCAACAGGCATCTCGTTCATCAATGTACTCCTCGAATTTTGCATTCTGAAATTGCTGACTTCTTGAGCTTATAACAGAAACCATGTTGCATCGCAACATCAAAGAAACTCCACAACCTATCGCCTGGAAACCCTGAAACTGGCGTACCAAACAGATATAATTTAATGGCGGCGGCTTGATAAACGACCTTATGCCACTGCAATACACGGTTTTGCACCACTTCAGGGATAACCATCATGCCTATTGGTACCACCATCACTGAATTTATTATTGAAGAACAACGCCGCATCAAGGGTGTGTCGGGTGATTTTACCGCGTTGATCAATGATATTGTCATCGCCTGCAAAGCGATTTCCAGCGCGGTCCGCTACGGCAGCCTGGTCGGGGTGCTGGGTACCGCCGACACTGAGAATATTCAGGGCGAGACCCAGAAAAAACTGGATGTGATCTCTAATAACCTGTTCATCAAACGCAACGAATGGGGTGGACACGTCGCCGCGCTGGCTTCCGAGGAGATGAACGACGTTTATCATCTGCCGTCCCAGTATCCGCGTGGCAAATATCTGCTGGTTTTTGATCCACTGGATGGTTCCTCCAATATTGATGTCAATGGTGCGGTCGGCACCATCTTCTCGATTCTGCGCCGCCCCGATGGCGCGACCGGCGAACCGACTGAAGACGACTTTCTGCAACCGGGTACCCGGCAGGTCTGCGCCGGTTACGCGCTGTATGGACCTTCGTCAATGATGGTGCTAACTACTGGCCATGGGGTCAACGGCTTTACCCTGGATCAACGCGTGGGCGAGTACATTCTTACTCACCCCAATATGCAAATTCCCGAGGATACGCAGGAATTTTCCGTCAATGCATCCTGCCTGCGGTTCTGGGATCCGCCGGTGCGCCGCTACATCGACGAGTGTTTGGCAGGCAAGGAAGGCCCGCGCCGCAAGGACTTCAACATGCGCTGGGCCGGAGCCATGATCGCCGATGTGCATCGGGTTTTGTGCCGGGGCGGCGTGTTCCTCTATCCCATTGATCGCAAAATACGTTCCAAAAACCAGGAAGGCAAACTGCGTCTGATGTATGAAGCCAATCCGATGAGCCTTATTGTTGAGCAGGCCGGCGGCCTGGCGACGACCGGCACTCAGCGGATCATGGAGCTGCAACCCACCGGCCTCCACCAACGTTGCCCGGTCATCATGGGTTCCAAGAACGAGATCGAGCGGGTGATCTCCTACCATCTCGAAGCCCAGTAATCGTTGGGAGTGCTCCTCTCCTCCGGGAGAGGGTCTGGAGAGTCAGTAGTGAAGGTGCGCCGCCAGGAGCCGCCATGGAATCGAAATTAGCCCTTCCCGACGCGCTGATCAGCAAATTGCAACGCATCGGGGATCTCGCCGAAAAACTCGTTTACATTAAATGGAGTCAGGAATTCTTTGTGCTGTTACTGCGGGCGGCGCAGGATATTCTGTCGCTGGCCCGCCCGATGCCCGAACAACAGCGTCTGGTGGCGCTGGCTGAACGGCTCGAACAGCAGATCAACGGGTGCCTGGAGAAAGGCGAGCTGCCTCGGGGCGCAGAACGGGAACGGTTAATGGTGTTGGTAGATGCGCTCTGCCGCTTCATGCCTCATGGCAACTTACAAACCAGCGAGCCGCGAACGCACCGGCCCATTGAGACGATCACGACCCCGCTGTTCACCTATCGGGGTCGAAGCGGACGACCGTCTTCGCCGATGAACCGATGGGCGAACGCACCGCTGCTCTGGCTGGCAATGCCCGAATTGGCGAGCGATCTGGTGCGTAAGCTCGAACAACGCGGTGGATTCCAGGCCCGGCTGTGCGCCAGCCTGACAGAAATTCGGGGATTGTTGGAACAGTCTGGGTCAGCGTCGGCTGAGCAACCGGTGGCGCTGCTGATCGATCTGGATGACATTGCTGATCAGCCCACCCTTTTTCAGGAAATTGCTGAACTAAAGTCATTGCTGGCTCTGAAAATTCCTCTGTTCTTCCTGGCGGATCGGGGTGATATTACCGCCCGGATCGAAGCGGTTAAGGCGGGCAGCGCCGGTTATTTCACCAAGCCCGTTGATATTCCGATGTTGCTGGAGGCGTTGGACGACCGGGTGCTGAAACCGCTCAGCCAGCGGATTCTCATCGTCGATGATCAATTGCCAGCCGCTCGCGAGGTTGCCCGCTGGCTGGAAAGTCGTGGCATGTTCACCCAGGTGTTGGCCCAACCACCACAGATTTTGTCGGCGCTGCGCAATTTCCAGCCCAATCTGCTGATTCTGAACCTGGACCTGAAGGATATCGACGGCCTGGATTTAGCACAGGCGATTCAACAACATGAATTATATCATGAACTACCGTTAGTCCTGATATCGGCGCAGACCGACATAGGCCAACGCCTGGCTGCTACTGGTCTGAGTGGCGAGGCGCTTCTGGGCAAGCCACCGAATCCGGAACTACTGTTTGCCGCTGTCGCCCGCCGCTTGCGGCAGGGGCGTGGACTCCATCACAAATTCAGTCAGCTCAGCCATCGGGACACGGTGAGCAACCTGTACAACCGACCCTATTTTCTGGCCTATCTGGAACGGGTGTTGGTCGCCACCGCTGCTAACGCCCAGTCGGCGGCGATCATGCTGATCACTCTGGATAACCTGCGTGGATTGGAAAGTCAGGATGTGGCTGCTGCTGACGAGGTGATCGAGCAGGCGGCCAAGCGTCTACAAATAGTCCTGGGGCCAGATGCGGTTGCCGCCCGGTTTAGTGATGCGGTTTTTACCGCCTTGTTAGGTTTTTCCAACCAGGAGGCGTTGCCGGCTACGGCCCAGGCGGTACAAACCGCCCTGGAAACTGACGCTTATCGGTTGGCCCATACCGACTTCCAATTACGCACCAGCATCGGCATCAGCATCGCCAGCCCCACTCTGCGCGAGGCCGCGGTGCTCATTCAGCAGGCTGACTTGGCCTGCGGCATGGCCCGGGAGGGCAAGGATGCCCGGATTCATGTCCATCATGTCCAAGGCGTTGAGCAGGATGCGACCAATCCGCAACAACGACGGTTGCTGGAAGAGATTCGTGAAGCGGTGCAGCAGCAACGCATGAACTTGCTGTTCCAGCCGATCGTCAGCCTGCGCGGCGATGCCGTTGAACGTTACGAAGTGTTGTTGCGGATGCGTAACCGTGAAGGCTGGGAATTGCTGCCGGAAACCGTATTTGGTTTGGTCAGGCGCCATCGCATCGGCATGGTTCTGGATCGCTGGGTCATCGCGCATTCCATCCGGGTGCTGCGTGAACGGCAAATGCGCGGCCATTCGGTGGTGTTGTTCATCAATATCTCACCCACCATTCTGCAGGATGAAGAACTATTGAACTGGTTGCAGGGCGGGTTGCAAAAAACCGGAGTACCCGCTGCCCACCTGGTGTTTGAGATGACCGAAACCACCGCCGAACTTTACCAGTCGATTCTTCAGCCATTCCTGAGTCAACTCAAAGCGTTGGGTTGCGGCGTGTCACTGGATCGCTTCAGTGGTCATGAGCGTTCGCAGGCGCTTGCTCAGGCCCTGGGGGCCGACTACGTAAAGCTGGATTCCCGGTTTGCCGACGATCTGCTGAACAACAAGTCCCGCCAAGTGGAACTCAGTGAGTTAACACGCACTTTAGGTACGCTGGGTATGACTACGGTGGTGACCGGCATCGAGGACGCCATGACCCTGCCGGTGCTGTGGAGCTGCGGTATCGACTATGTGCAAGGCTTTTTCCTGCAACGACCCCATACTGATATGAGCTACGATTTCGACCAGACAGTGTTGTAGACAGCAATGAGGATCGATCCGATCACCGGATTGCTGGACGCCACACGACAAGCACCATCGCCGAACAGCGATGATCGGCCCACTGGCACTGTCGTCGATCTGATCGTGATTCACGGCATCAGCCTGCCGCCGGGTGAATTTGGCGGACCGTGGATCGATGCGCTGTTTGCTAACGCGCTTGATCCATCGGCGCATCCCTATTTCGCCACCATCGCCGAATTACGGGTGTCGGCCCACCTGTTGATCCGCCGGAATGGCGAGCTTGTGCAGTATGTTCCCTTCCACCGTCGGGCCTGGCACGCTGGCGCGTCGCAGTACGCTGGCCGTTCCCGCTGCAACGATTTCAGCATCGGCATCGAACTGGAAGGCGTGGATGACCTGCCCTACGACGACCGGCAATACACGCCGCTGGCGGCGGTCATCCGCACCCTGTGGCAGGCCTATCCGACAATTACGCCAGATCGGCTGGCGGGTCATGCCGACATCGCGCCGGGCCGAAAGACCGATCCGGGGCCGGCTTTCGACTGGGTGCGGCTGTGGCGGTTGCTAAACGAGGAGCGCTTTCAGGATGACGTGCTGCATTCTGAAAGGCCGCCTGTTGCAACCCTGGCGTCAGCGCCTCGGGTTGCGCCCCAAAATCCCTCGTGACTCCGTGCTGTTGGCAAGCCGCATGCGGAAAATTACGTATGCGGTTCTGGTTCCTACGCCCTTCCCAGCGCCTCGCCGGTTTGCGTCAGCAGCCGCGCCAGCCACGGTTTTTTGCCGGTATAGATCACTTCATACAGATCGGCGCTGGCGCTGGCGTCGAGCAGCACATCATCGCTGGTGCGCAATTCATCGACCAGCCGACTCTCTAGCGCCCGGGCGCCGAACCAGTGTTCGCCGGTCGCCACCCGGTCGAGATCGACCTGCGGGCGGTGGGTTTTCACGAAATCCTTGAACAGGGCGTGGACATCTTCGATTTCCTCTTGGAATTTTTGTCGGCCCTTGTCAGTGTTCTCGCCAAACAGCGTGACTGTGCGCTTGTATTCGCCGGCCATGAACTGCTCAAAATCGACCTCATGCTTTTTCAGCAGCCGATTAAAGTTCGGCAACTGGGCGATGACGCCGATGGAGCCGAGAATGGCGAACGGCGCGGCGATGATCCGGTCGGCGACGCAGGCCATCATGTAGCCGCCGCTGGCCGCGACTTTATCCACCGCCACGGTCAGCCTGATCTGCCGATCCCGAATCCGCAGCAATTGCGCCGCGGCCAGTCCGTAACCATGCACCAGCCCGCCGGCGCTCTCCAGGCGCACGATAACTTCATCCTCCGGTTGAGCGGCGGTCAGCACTGCCGTCACTTCTTCGCGCAACGAAGCGACGGCGGCGGCGCGAATATCCCCGTGGAAATTCAGCACGAAGATGCGGCGGCGCTTGCTCTTTTCCCGCTGTTTCTCCCGCGCCTTGTATTCCTTGTGGAACTGTTTAAGCGCCTTCTTAGGCAAAATGGCCGACTTGAGCGCCAGCGCCATGTGATCGTAATCGCCGTTCAAATGGCGAATATCCAGTTTTCCCCGGCTTTCCGACTCGCCGCGACCGTGCGCAACCAGCGCCACAATCCCGCCGACCAGCATCAGCGCCGCCACGACCAGGGTTGCCGCCTTGGCCAGAAACATCCCGTATTCGCTCAGAAATTCCATCGTTTCCTCTCAAGTCAGCGACCGCTATGGAAAAAGCCGTCAACTAGCGCCTCTCAAACAGCGATGCTATAGTGTTGAATATTGTTATTGTTCAATAATCGCCCATGACCCGCAAACTGTACATCAAAACTCACGGTTGCCAGATGAACGAATACGACTCCGCACGGATGGCGGATGGGTTGCGAGCGGCCTGTGGTCTGGAGCGCACCGATGACCCGGAACAGGCGGATGTGTTGCTGCTCAATACCTGCTCGATCCGTGAGAAAGCCCAGGAAAAGGTCTTTTCGCAACTGGGCGTGTGGAAGGCGCTGAAAAACCGCCGGCCTGGCGTCGTCATCGGCGTGGGCGGCTGCGTCGCCAGTCAGGAAGGCGAAGCCCTGCGCGAACGGGCGCCGCAAGTCGATCTGGTGTTCGGTCCGCAAACTTTGCACCGGCTGCCGGAGATGTTGACCCGCGTCTGGGCCGATCAGCAGCCGGTGGTCGATGTCTCCTTCCCGGAAATCGAAAAATTCGACCGTCTGCCGGAACCCCGCGCCGAAGGCCCAAGCGCCTTCGTGTCCATCATGGAAGGCTGCGACAAATATTGCACGTTCTGCGTCGTGCCCTACACTCGGGGCAGCGAAATCAGCCGCCCGTTTGACGACGTGCTGGCGGAAGTTGCGGCGCTGGCCAGGCAGGGCGTGCGCGAAGTCAATCTGCTCGGCCAGAACGTCAACGCCTACCGGGGGGCGATGAGCGATGGCGACTTGGCTGATCTGGCGCTGCTGATCGAACATGTCGCCGCCATCGACGGCATCGAGCGCATCCGCTACACCACCTCGCATCCGGTGGAATTCTCCGAGCGGCTGATCGACGTTTACGCCCACGTTCCGCAACTGGTCAACCATTTGCACTTGCCGGTGCAAAGCGGCTCCGACCGGATTCTGGCGCTGATGAAGCGCGGCCACACCGTGTTGGAGTACAAGGCGAAAGTCCGCAAATTGCGCGCCGTGCGTCCCGATCTCAGCCTATCCACTGATTTCATCGTCGGTTTCCCCGGTGAAACTGACCAGGACTTTGCAGCGACCCTGCAACTGATTGAAGAGATCGGTTTTGATCACAGCTTCAGCTTTCTCTACAGCGCCCGCCCCGGCACGCCCGCCGCCAGTCTGCCCGATTCCACGCCGCTGGTGGTTAAAAAGGAACGCCTGGCGCAACTGCAAGCGCGTCTGGAGGCGAACGCGCAAACCATCAGTCGGCGCATGGTCGGCTCGGTGCAACGGGTGCTGGTGGACAAACCCTCGCGCAAGGATGAGCGGCAACTGGCCGGCCGCACCGAGAACAACCGCGTCGTTAACTTCGACGGCCCACCGCAATTGATCGGCCGTTTCGCCGAGGTGGTGATTACCGAGGCGCTGCCCAATTCCCTGCGCGGTCGGCGAGTCGCCGACCTTGACTGGTCCGCGCTACCCTCTGACCGCTTACTGGCCTGACTGTTAAACCCCCGCCTTGAACGCTCCTGCCCATTTTCAGGATTTATTGCTGCAACCCGCCGATAACGAACGCCTGGCCAATCTGTGCGGCCAACTGGACGAACACCTGCGCCAGATCGAGCGCCGGCTTGGCGTCGAAATCAATAATCGCGGTCATCAATTCCGAGTCATCGGCGAACCGCCCACGGTCGTGACTGCAGTTGCTGTGCTGGAAGCCCTGTATCGTCAGACTGGCGCGGAAGCCGTCACCCCCGCCCAGGTTCACCTGTTCCTGCAAGAAGCCGGCGCTGACGCGCTGGTTGCCGATTTGCAGCCGGACGCCGAAGAAGTGTTGATCCGCACCCGACGCGGGCTGATTCGCGGGCGCGGCCCCAATCAGCAACACTATCTGTGGAACATCCAGCATCACGATCTGAATTTTGGCGTCGGCCCCGCTGGCACCGGCAAAACCTATCTGGCGGTGGCCTGCGCGGTGGAGGCGCTGGAAAGCAACGCCACCCGACGCCTGGTGTTGGTGCGTCCGGCAGTGGAAGCCGGCGAGCGACTCGGCTTCCTGCCCGGCGACTTGACGCAAAAGATTGACCCCTATCTCCGCCCGCTTTATGACGCGCTGTATGAAATGCTCGGCTTCGAGCGGGTCGCCAAGCTGATTGAACGCAATATCATTGAGGTCGCGCCGCTGGCATTCATGCGCGGCCGGACGTTGAATGATTCCTTCATCATCCTCGACGAAGCGCAGAACACCACCGTCGAACAGATGAAAATGTTCCTGACCCGCATCGGCTTCGGATCAACCGCGGTAGTCACCGGCGACGTGACGCAAGTGGATTTGCCGCGCAACGTTCCATCCGGGCTGCGCCAGGCGCTGCAAGTGCTCAAGGACGTGGACGGCATCAGCATGACCTTCTTTAACGCCCGCGACGTGGTACGGCATCCGCTGGTGCAGCGCATTGTCAGCGCCTACCAGGTCTGGGAACAGAATCAACAACCGGATGAACCCCACCGGGGTTAAGGCTCGGCTTCGGCAGATGGCGAACGTCCCGCCGATCTCTTTAGCGTTCACGACGACTCCCGAAATCGAAAAATCCCACGAGCAAAAGGTTTGAAGATTCAGGCGCAGCATCCTCTAACCCGTTACCGAACAGGATCATTTTTCATGACGTTGGAACTGGATTTGCAAATCGCCTTGGACATGCCCGGACTGCCGGACGAAGCCGACTTTCGCCGCTGGGCCGCAGCGGCGCTGGCCGGGGCCGGCTATACGCAAGCGACGGAGCTGACCGTCCGCATCGTCAATGAGGCCGAAAGCACAGCTTTGAACGAAACCTATCGCCACAAGCAGGGGCCGACGAACGTGCTGTCCTTCCCCTTCGAAGCCCCGCCGGAAGTGGATAGCTCTTTGTTGGGCGATATCGTGATCTGTGCGCCGGTCGTGTTGCGCGAAGCGATCAGTCAGGATAAGACGCCGGAGGCGCACTGGGCGCACCTGGTCGCGCATGGCGTTTTACATCTGCTGGGCTATGATCATGATGAAACGCAGGCTGAGGCGATGGAATCCTTGGAAACCCGCATCCTGACTGATCTCGGCTATGCCGATCCTTACGGAGACCTTCAAGACCGACCATGAACGACGAGCGATCCGAACCGAGCCATAAATCCTGGCTGGAACGTTTAAGCCTCGCCCTGATGGGCGAACCCAAGGACCGGGATGAATTGATGGATATGTTGCGCGACGCGCAACAACGGGAGCTGCTGGACACCGACGCCCTGACCATGATGGAAGGGGTGATGAAAGTGTCGGAACTCCAGGTGCGGGATGTTATGATCCCCCGCGCCCAGATGGTGGTGCTGGAGCACGACTGGAGCCTGGAGCGGCTCATTACCGAAATCGTCGAATCCGGCCACTCCCGCCTGCCGGTCATCGATGACAACAAGGACAACGTCATCGGCATTCTGATCGTCAAGGATTTGCTGGCGCACGCCTTTGACCGCCGCGAAGATTTCGACCTGCGCATCCTGTTGCGCCCCGCCAAGTTCATCCCTGAAAGCAAGCGCCTGAATGTACTGCTTAAGGAATTTCGCGGCAACCGCCTGCACATGGCGATTGTCGTCGACGAATACGGCGGCGTGGCTGGCTTGATCACCATTGAAGACGTGCTGGAGGAAATCGTCGGCGAGATTGACGATGAACACGATATCGACGACGAAGGCGCGTCCATCCGTCCGCAGGGCGAAGCGTTTATCGTCAAGGCGCTGACGCCGGTTGAAGAATTCAACAAATACTTCCAGGCGGATTTCAGCGACGAACGGGCGGACACCATCGGTGGGCTGGTGATGATGGATCTCGGTCGCTTGCCCAAGGGTGGAGAAATCATTGAACTGGATCGCTTCCACTTTCGGGTGCTGCGGGCGGACAATCGGCGGATTCATTTGTTGGAAATGACGCTCCGCGATGGTCACGAGCCGGCTGCCGCCGTTGCTGATGAATAAGTTTGCGCAACGCCATCCTTGCATTACTGACCTGCTGGTTTTCATCGCCGGCGCTCTGCTGACCCTGGCCTTTGCACCTTTCGGCGGCTGGCCGCTGGCGATCCTGCTGCCGGTCGTCCTGCTCTGGAGTTGGGACAACGCGACGCCCCGCCGGGCTGTATGGCGCGGCGGACTCTTCGGGCTGGGTCTGTTCGGATTCGGCATCTATTGGATCTTCATCAGCCTGCACGATTACGGCAACGCTCCCGCGCCGTTCGCAGCGCTGGCGACCTTGCTCGTGGTGCTGTTCATGGCGCTCTACCCGGCTGTCGTCGGTTGGTTGCTGACGCGCTGGGGACCAGCGCCGGGGCCACGCCGCTGGCTGCTGGTCTTCCCGGCGCTGTGGGCCTTGCTGGACTGGGTGCGCAGTTGGTTATTCAGCGGCTTTCCCTGGCTGGCGCTGGGCTACAGCCAAACCGATGCTCCGCTCGGCCAGCTTGCGCCTTATGTCGGCGTTTTCGGCGTCGGCTGGGCCGTGCTGTTCAGCGCCGGCCTGCTCTGGATGCTGATCAACCACCGGCCCGCACGCTGGTTGGCGCTGGGCGGGCTGGTGATCCTCTGGCTGGGGGCGGCGGCGCTTGGCAACATCGTCTGGGTGGCACCGGCTGGGGCGCCGCTGCGGGTCGCCATCATTCAGGGCAACATCGCCCAGGATCAAAAGTGGCAACCTGGCGTCCTCGATGAAACCCTGCACCGCTATGTGCAGCTCAGTCTGCCCGAGCAGGGCCGCAGCGACGTGATTCTCTGGCCGGAAACCGCCATTCCCATTTTCTATGAGGAAGTCCGCCCATTCATCGGTGCGCTGGCCGGGCGAGCGCAGCAGGATCATGTGGACTATGTGACTGGTCTGCCAACCGGCTCCTGGGAAACCGGCATTTTTCACAACAGCGTCGCCAGCATCGGCGCGACGCTGAATTTCTATCACAAGCGCCGCCTGCTGCCGTTCGGCGAATATTTGCCTTTACGGGGATTCTTCCTGTTTTTCCGCGACTGGGTGACCATCCCGATGGCCGATTTCACGCCTGGCGACCATGACCAGCCGCTGTTACGGGCCGGCGGCCAGCCGGTCGGCGTCTCCATCTGCTTTGAAGCCGTGTTCGGCAGTGAAATCCGCCAAGCGTTGCCCGAAGCGACCTGGTTGATCAATGTCAGCAACGACGCCTGGTTCAAGGATTCGACTGCACCGCACCAGCATCTGCAAATCGCCCGGATGCGCGCCCTGGAAATGGGGCGCTACATGGCCCGCGCCACGAACACCGGCATTTCCGCGATTCTCGACGAACGGGGCCGAATCATTGCTCAAGGGCAACAGTTCAAGGAAGACGTGATTCGCGGCGCAGTGCAGCCGCTGCGCGGGCTGACGCCTTACGCTTGGGTGGGAGATGCACCGGGTGTCGTTTTACTGAGCGTCTTACTCATTACGGGCCTGTTCCTGGCCCGACGAAACCCGCCACAGCATGATTGAACGGTGTTGGTCTTTGCTGTCGCCCGGAGGCTTTTACCCCCGGCGCGTGCTGGCCAGCCGGGGCCTGCCGCTGATCGGGCCGGAATCCGGTTGCGTGTGGTGTTGGGCGGGCAGCTTGCTCATTACGCTGTTGTTGTTAGCGGCTTGCGCTACCCCGCCGCCCCGCAATGTCAGCAATGCCTGCGCTATTTTCACCGAATATGACGACTGGTATCCCGACGCCAAAGCCGCCAGCCGCCGCTGGGGCGTACCGTTGCCGGTGTTGCTGGCGATCATCCATCAGGAATCGGCGTTTCGCGCCGACGCCCAACCGCCACGCACCTGGTATCTTGGCTTCATCCCCGGTCCGCGTCCTTCCTCAGCCTATGGCTACAGCCAGGCGCTGGATGGAACCTGGGATCATTATACTGTTGCAACGGGCAACCGCAGCGCCGACCGTGATCAGTTCGACGCCGCCATTGACTTCGTTGGCTGGTATGTGAACGAAACTGCGAAACGTAACCGCATCGCCAAAAACGATGCCTACCGGCAGTATCTGGCTTATCACGAGGGTCAGGAGGGGTTCGCCAAGGGCAGTTATCGAAAAAAACCCTGGCTCATCGAACGAGCGCGACAAGTCAGCCGGCAGGCGGATCGCTACCGCGCCCAACTGGCGCGTTGTGAATCGCAACTGGCGACCCGCTAATCCGCATTTTTTACAGACACAAAAAAACCACCAGCAGATCCCGCTGGCGGTCAAAGTACAGGATATTGAGCTTAAAACACGCTTTGCTGTTTAAATCAGCTTAAGCGATTGCTAGTTAACGACAATTCGACCATCGGGTAAATCAGGAAAATTCATAGCCCAGTCGGGGTTTATACTTAGGGTTTCTATCATGGCTCATCGGCCACGCGCAGAAAATTCTCTCCACCGCAGACCAGACAGGGGCCGATAGATGCCGGCGTGTGAAACGCCACCCATGCGCCACATTGCTCGCATTGCAAAGTACCCGGCCCAGTAATTTCGCCACGGCGATACTGTTCCTTGCCAACGCGGGTCGGCGGCGTCTCGAATGCTAGAAGATCCAGCCGCGATTGATCGACGCCCCGCTGGAAAAACTCCAGCAACCGATCTTCGAGCAATTCCAGATCGAATCCAAGCCAGGTGCGTAAATCACGGCTCGTGACGGTCAAATAGTGACCCGCATCTTCCCAGTCGCGTTTAAGATAACTCCCGATCAACTGGGCCTCTTCACGGGTCAATTCACCGAATTCCACCGCTTTTTCCGCGGCATGCTCAATGCTGGCGCTCAGCCGTGGAAACGCCGCTTTCTCAGCTTGCTCCAATTCTTCCAGTCGGTGTTTTACCCGCTCCATCATCTGCTGGTAGGCTGCAACCCATTGTGAACTTTTAGATGTATCAGTCATGTCGGCATTCTCCCATGGAGACCGAACCGCGCATCGCGGTTGTGGTCTGGTTTGAATACACTAAGACAATCAAACAACGCTGAAGCTGTGGCGCCCTTGCTGCTCAAAGCCCGTCATCTTCCCAATCTCATCACCGGCCTGCGCATTCTGCTGGTCGCTCCTTTCCTGTGGGCGCTACTGGAAGAGCGCTATAGTACCGCATTGTTGTTGTTCATTATTGCTGGCGTCTCCGATGCACTGGATGGATTTCTAGCCAAGTATTTTGGCTGGACCAGCGAACTGGGCGGTCTGCTGGATCCCATTGCCGACAAACTGCTGTTGATGGGCGCTATCCTGGCGCTGGGTTGGCTCAATGAACTACCCGGATGGCTGGTGGCGCTGGTCATCCTGCGGGATTTACTCATCGTCGGCGGCGCGGTGAGTTACCACCTGCTGATTGAGCGCTTCGAAGCCGCGCCGCTGATGATCAGTAAACTCAATACCCTCGTGCAACTCATACTGGTCTGCGCAGTGATCGTCCATTACGGCATGATCCCTCTGCCCGGAACCTTGTTAACCGGCCTGATTGTCCTGACGGCGCTCACCACTGTGTGGAGCGGAGCCGCCTATATCTGGCAATGGAGCCAGCGTGCCCGGAGTCGGCGACGGAGCACAGGCGAAGCCTGAACAGTCGGTGGGTTTCTCAATTCCTCAGTAACTCATGCATAGCCTGATAAATATCCGTGCGGGCGGTTCTGTCAAGGCTGCACGAGGATGGAATGGGAAACGGATGCGGTATATTACCCGCACTGGCGACATCGCCTCACGATCCAGCCGGTGTCCACGCACAAGGCATACCCCTGAAACCAGATACAGTGGAATGATATGCAGAACCTGCAACGCCAATCTCAAACCCGCTTCTGGCTGATTTTCGCCGCCCTCGCTATCGGTCTGCTGTACCTGTTGACGCCGGTATTGACGCCTTTTCTGTTTGCGACACTGTTGGCCTATCTGGGCGACCCGCTGATCGATCGATTCGAAGCGCGCAAAATTCCGCGCTCCTGGGCCGTTACGCTGGTTTTTGGCGTGATCCTGTTTAGTTTGCTGCTTTTATTGCTGTTCCTCATCCCTGTGCTGACCCATCAGTTTAAAGGATTGATTCAGCGCTTGCCCGCTCATATCGACTGGTTTCAAACTCATATTTTACCTTGGTTACGGGACCATTTGGGTATTGAACCGGAGTCACTCAGTCTCCGCAATCTACAAACCCAATTGATCGCTTTCGCCCAGGACATGGGCGACATGGCCGGCGGCTTGTTGGAATCATTTCGGGCATCGTCCACTGCGCTCTTCACTTGGCTCGCCAACCTCATGTTGGTGCCGGTTGTGACGTTCTATCTGCTGCGCGACTGGGATTTGCTGGTCGCCAGAATCCACGATCTGCTGCCCCGGCGCATCGAACCGATGGTCAGCGCACTGGCGCGGGAATCCGACGAAGTGATCGGCGCGTTCCTGCGGGGCCAGGTGATTGTCATGATCGCCCTGGGAGTCCTCTATGCGACTGGACTGGCAGTGATTGGTCTGGACTTTTCACTGCTGATCGGGATGCTGGCCGGCCTGGTCAGTTTTGTTCCTTATCTGGGCCTGATTACTGGCATCCTGGTCGCCAGCATTGCCGCACTCCTGCAATTCCATAGTCTGTTCAGCCTGATTCCGGTGTTCGTCGTGTTTGGCATTGGCCAATTGATCAGTGATTTTCTGCTCACTCCGAAACTGGTCGGCGACCGCATCGGCCTCCATCCCGTCGCAGTATTGTTTGCGGTGCTAGCCGGCGGTCATCTATTCGGATTTTTCGGCATCCTGCTGGCGTTGCCGGCGGCGGCGGTTATCGCCGTGCTGTTGCGCCATGCCCAGGATGAATACCTGAAGAGTATGTTCTACAGCGATTGAACGGTCGCGTGTGTTCAAGGCGCGAGGGGCGACGAGAGCCGGTAGAGTTCGCGCTCTTTCAACACCCGCCAGCCGCGCGCCTCCACCAGGCGCGCGGTTTCCGCCAAATCAGTGACTTCCAGGCACCAGACGGCTGACTGTCCCGGCGCAATCACGAAACCATAGGCGTTCAACACGTTAATTTGGCGTTCAGCCAAACCTTCCAGCAAATCGTGCAGTCCGCCCGGGCGATCAGCAATGACGACCGCCAGCACCGGCTGGAGCGCGGCGGCAAAACCCTGTTCGGTCAGAGCCTGATGCGCCAGACGGGGATCGCTGACCAAGAGTTTCGCCACCCCGTAGCCGCGATGATTCGCGATGGTCATCGCCCGGATGTCGATGGCGTGATCCCGTAGAATCGCAGTCACGGCGTTCAGCCGCCCCGGCTTGTTGTCGATGAATACGCTGACTTGCTCAGTCATTCTGCTACTCCTCGCCCGTTCAAAACGCGGGCCGCAAATCCACTACCCGTTTAGCCTTGCCTTCCGACACCGGCAAGCTGCCCGGTTCGTGCAGTTCGATCACCGGCTTGACCAGAATCGCTGACCGCAACAGTTCGCTGATCCGTTCGCGCAGATCGTCCAGCGCGTCGGGATCGCCGGTAAATAACCGGGCGTCAATCTCGGTCTTGACCACCAGCCGATCCAGCGAACCCCGTTTTTCCAGTTGGATGAGATAATTGACACCAACTTCCGGTGTCTTCATCAGCCGATCTTCAATCTGGGACGGAAAAACGTTGACACCGTTAATAATCAGCATGTCATCGCTGCGGCCCTTGATGCGCGCCAGCCGGCGATGACCACGCCCGCAGGGACAGTGACCGCTGACTAGGTGCGAAAGATCGCGGGTGCGGTAGCGCAGCAGTGGCGTGGCCTGCCGTTGCAAGGTGGTCATGACGATTTCGCCGGTTTCACCTTCAGCGACGGGTTGCAGGGTTTGGGGGTTGATGATTTCCAGAATGTAGGCGTCTTCCCAGAGATGCAGGCCGGTTTTGTAGAGGCACTCAAACGCCACACCAGGACCGTTCATTTCACTCAGACCGTAGGAATTGTAAGCCTCGATGCCGAACAAACTCTCGATCTTGCGGCGGGTTTCCTCGGAATGCGGTTCAGCGCCGATGAATGCCTTGCGCAGACTCAGTTGGTCTGGCTCGACGCCTTCCGCAGCCAAGGCCGAGTGCAGGTGCAGCAGGTAGCTGGGCGTAGCGTGTACGACCGAGGTTCGGAAATTTCGCATCAATTGAATCTGGCGGCCCGTGTTGCCGGAACTGGCCGGGATCACCAGCATGCCCACCCGTTCTGCGCCGTAATGCAGACCCAATCCGCCGGTGAACAATCCGTAATTCGTCATGTTCTGGAAGATGTCGCGGCGGGTAGCGCCGGTTGCGACGATGCAACGGGCTACCAGTTCGGTCCAGTGATCCAGATCATGCTGGGTGTGGTAGATCACAGTGGGCATACCGGTTGTGCCACTGGAAGTATGCAGGCGCACCACCTGTTCCCGGTCAATCGCCAGCAGACCTTCCGGATAGGCTTCACGCAAATCGTCCTTCGTGCTGTAAGGAAGGTTGCGCACATCGCGCAAGCTGGCGATATCTTTCGGGGAAGTCAGTCCGACCTCAGCCAGTCGTCGTTGATAGAACGGCGTCTTCAGCGCCCAAGCGATGGTCTTGCGCAGGTGAGCCAGTTGCAGGCGCTCCAGCGCCTCCCGCTCTATGAATTCAATTGCCGGGTTCCAGACCGGTACAGTCATGTCTGTGCCTTTTATTCGGACATGGGCCACATCAAAGGATGAAGGGTTTCAAACCGTGCGCGCTCTGCGGAAACCGCAAATACCACTATGAGATGGTAACATGCTGCGCGTTATCTTCGCCGCCCCGGAGTTGTCATGCCCCGTTCGCTACTGGCCTTTGTCTTGATACTCGGCTTGTCCACCTGCGCGGCCAGCGAGTTTCGGGCGACGCCGATTTCCCTGGCTGACCAAGTCAGCGTCGGTGAGGCTTACGCGGGTATCCGCCTGCTTGGCGCGCTGCGGTTGGCGAATACCCAGATCAAGGGGCTGCGGTTGTGTGGCCTGTCTGGGCTGGCCTGGGACGAAGATGAGGGCTTGCTGTACGCCATTTCCGACATTGGCGGACTTTTTCATCTGCGGCCCGAGTTTGACACCCAGGGCTATTTAACCGGAATCCAGCCGGTGGCCGCCTATCCGTTGCGTGATGCACTCGATAGGCCAGTGCGCGCTCCCTATGATGATTCCGAGGGGCTGGCTCTCCGCAATGGCGATAATCAAATCTCTGGCGATTCCGAATTGCTGGTGTCCTTTGAGGTCAAGCCGCGCATCGCGCGCTACAGCCCGGATGGCCAGTGGAAGGGTGAGGAACGATTACCCGCCCTACTGCGCGACCCGCGTAATTACCCTAACAATAACCGGGCGTTGGAAGCCATTACCCTCGGTCCGCGCTGGGGCGTCCTGGTGGGTAACGAAGCGCCATTAAAAAATGATCCGGTCGGTCAAATCCGCATTTCCCGGCTCGATGGCGGTTTCTGGCGCTATCCTCTGGGCAACGCCCCCGGCAGCGCTTTGGTCGCTATGGAAGCTTTGCCGGAGGGCAGCCTGCTGACTTTGGAACGCGCCTTTGTCGCCCCGCTGCGTCCACTGATTATCAGCCTGCGTCGGACCGAACAGCCTATATCGGAAAAGGATGCGCTTTTGCAAGTAACGGATATTGCGGTTTTCGATAGCAGTCAGGGTTGGCTGATGGACAACTTTGAAGGGTTGACCCGCTACCGTGACCGGCGGTTTTTCATGGTCAGTGACGACAACTGCAATGCCTGGCAATCGACGCTACTGGTGCATTTCAAGTGGCTGCCGCCCCATTCAGCGGCTATCCCCCGTTGAAATGGGCGCCAGCATTCCGGCACTACTCTTCTTGGATCAACGTAGAGATCGGGGGTGAGGGTACTTAGAACCATTGACAGAACGCCAGATGGCTGAATGCTGCGCAGCGGAACCAGTTGACAAGGGGTATGGCAAGCTTCAATATGCTGCGCTTAACTTGACGGGTATCCTCTCTGATTTTCATGGCTCGACGGAATATAAAGACCTGGAATCTCCCGCCCACCAATCTGAGAGGTTTTCTTCGCGACGCAAGACGCATCTTTGTAAGAATAACAATTCTGACATAATGTTAAAAACTCTTTGGAGGTTGACCTGATGGAAGACGTAGTCATTGTCGCTGCTGCCCGAACCGCGATTGGCAACTTCATGGGTTCTCTTTCGACAATTCCCGCCAATGTAATTGGCGCCAAAGTTATCCAGAATTTGTTGCAAAAAACCGGCATTTCGCCAACTCAGATTGATGAAGTCATTCTGGGCCAGGTTTTGACTGCGGGCACGGGCCAGAACCCCGCTCGCACCTCTGCGCTGAATGCGGGTCTGCCGATTGAAGTTCCCTGTCTCAATATCAACAAAGTCTGTGGCAGCGGCCTCAAAGCTGTCCATCTCGCTTATCAATCGATTCGTGATGAAGATAATCGTATTGTCATCGCGGGTGGTCAGGAAAACATGAGCTTGTCGCCGCATCTGCTGCTCGGTTCGCGGCGTGGCACGACCATGGGCGACGCCAAATTGGTCGACTCCATGCTGAATGAGGGTCTGCTCTGCGCTATTAATCACTACCACATGGGCATTACCGCTGAGAACATCGCCGCGCAGTGGAACATCTCCCGCGAAGAGCAGGACGCCTTTGCTGCTGCCTCTCAGGCCAAGGCCGTCGCCGCGATCAGCGCTGGCCGTTTCAAGGATGAGATCGTTCCTATCGAAATTCCCCAGCGTAAAGGTGATCCGGTTGTGTTCGACACCGACGAGTTCCCGCGCGCCAACACCACTGTGGACAATCTGGCCAAGCTGCGTCCGGCGTTCAAACAGGATGGCAGCATCACCGCGGGCAATGCCTCCGGCATCAATGACGGTGCCGCTGTAGTCGTGGTCATGGCCGCCCGCATTGCCCGTGATCTCGATCTCAAGCCCTTGGCCCGCATCGCCGCCTATGCCAAGGCAGGCGTTGATCCAAAAATTATGGGTACCGGCCCCATCCCCGCTTCCCGCGCCTGCCTGAAAAAGGCCGGCTGGACGGTCGATCAGCTGGATTTGATCGAATCCAACGAGGCTTTCGCCGCCCAGGCTATTTCCGTCAACCGTGAAATGGGCTGGGACACCGGCAAAGTGAATGTCAACGGCGGCGCCATTGCACTGGGCCACCCGATCGGCGCTTCCGGCTGCCGCATACTGGTGAGTCTATTGCATGAAATGGTTCGCCGGGACGCCAAGAAGGGTCTCGCGACCCTATGTATCGGCGGCGGTCAGGGCGTCGCACTGGCTGTCGAACGCGATTAATCATAACCACATAAATCTGAGGAGAGTTTCTGATGTCTCGAGTCGCAGTCGTTACGGGTGGTATCGGTGGTTTGGGCACAGCCATGTGCAAGGCGCTGATTGAGCAGGGCCGTAAAGCCGTCGCTGTTGATTACAGTGGCCTCAGTGCGGAGGTCGTGGATAAGTGGAAGGCTGCCCGCAAGGCGGAAGGTCTGGATATCCCGGTTTATCTGGCCGACGTGACCAGTTTCGAGTCTTGCGCCGAAGTGTGCAAGAAGATCGAAGCGGAAGTCGGCCCGATTGAAATCCTGGTCAACAACGCCGGCATCACCCGTGATGCCATGTTCCATAAGATGACGCCAGAGCAGTGGGATCAGGTACTCAAGACCAACCTGTACAGTCTCTTCAATATGACCAAGCAGGTCTATGAAGGCATGACGGCGCGGGGTTGGGGTCGGATCGTCAACATCGCATCGGTAAACGGCCTCAAGGGTCAGGCCGGCCAGAGTAACTATTCCGCCACCAAGTCAGCAGTCTACGGCTTCAACAAGGCGCTGGCGCAGGAGTGCGTCAAGAAAGGAGTCACCGTCAATTCCATTTCACCGGGCTACATCGGCACCGAAATGGTACGGGCGATTCGCGAGGATGTTCTGCAAAAGGTGATCGCTGGCATTCCTGCAGCCCGGCTGGGTGAACCCTCGGAGATCGCTCGCACGGTTGCCTTCCTGACGGCGGAAGACGCCGGTTACATCACCGGCGAAGACATCACTGTCAACGGCGGCCTCTACTACCACTAAGTCCTGAACGCGCGGCGGCGCTCATTAATTCCGCGCCGCCGCGCCGCTTTTTTGCATAATCCGTCATGAGTGAACCGCGCATCATCAAGAAATACCCGAATCGCCGACTCTATGACACGGCTGTCAGCAGTTACATCACTCTTGAAGATGTGAAGCAACTGGTGTTGGATCGTGCCGATTTTCATGTCATCGACGCCCGGACCAATACTGATATCACCCGCGGGATTCTGTTACAGATCATCAGCGAACAGGAAGAACAGGGCAGCCCGATTTTTACCACAGACGTACTGGCGCACATCATTCGTTTCTATGGCGACACCTTGCAGGGGATGATGGGTAACTATCTGGAAAAGAGCCTGCAGGCTTTTGTCGATCAACAGCACCTGTTTCGGGAACAGATGCGCACCTTCATCGGCAAGAATCCGTTGGCGATGATGACAGAGTTGGTGGAACACAACCTGTCGCTCTGGAAGAGCGTCAATGAACAACTCCAGAAACCCTATACGCCGCCGGTCACTATCAGCGAGATTTTTCCCCCGGTTCGGCCCGTTACTCCGTCAGACCAGTCAGCCGCCCCACGGGAAAAGCCCGATAAAGAGCGGAAGAACCGGAAAGACAAGGACGCCTGAACCCTAACGCGCCAACAGCCAGGCTGCAATAGCGGGCGGCACTTCGCGTTGAGCGCGGCTGCTGACGTAGATGCCAATATGTCCACCGCGGAAAGATAGTTCTGAATAATCCCGGCTGCCGCAGCATTTCGCCAGCGCCCTGGATGCGGCAGGCGGCACCAGATGATCCTGCGCCGCGTAGACATTCAGAACTGGCATGACGACCTCATGTAAATTCACCCGCCGGTCGCCAATCATCACTTCTCCCTTGACCAATTTGTTCTGCTGAAAAAAATCCTTGGCGAACTGGCGGAAGGCTTCGCCCGCCTGATCCGGGCTGTCAAAGATCCACTTTTCCATGCGCAGAAAGTTTTTCAGCGCCTGCGCGTCATCGAAGATATCCACCAAATCGACGTACTTTTGCCCGGCCAGCCGGAAAGGACTCAGGGATAGAAAGGCGAAGTTCAGCAGCGCGCCTGGCACGTTGCCCAGCGTGTCCACCAGCAAATCCACGTCGACGTGCCGGAGCAGATGGGTCAGCACATTATCCGGGGTGTGGAAATCGACCGGCGTTACCATAGTGATCAGATTGCGGATGTGCTCCGGATAGAGTGCGGTATAACACAGGCTCAGCGCGCCGCCCTGGCATACGCCCAGCAGATTGAGGGCATCGACGCCATGCCGATCACGTACTGCGTCCACGCAATGGCCGATGTAACGCTGAACATAGTCAACCAGCGTCAAGGTCCGGTCGCCGGCGTCGGGATAGCCCCAGTCAATCAAGTAAACATCGAGGCCAGCATCCAGCAGGCCTCGGATCATCGAGCGATCTTCCTGCAAATCCATCATGTAGGGCCGATTGACCAGTGCATAGACGATCAGCAGGGGAATGGAATGCAGCTTTTCGACCCGGGGTTGATAGCGGTACAGGGTCAGCTTGTCTTCCTGATAGATCAGTTCGCGCGGCGAGACGCCGGTTTCAATCTCACCCACGCTGGCCAGCGTCCGGGCGCCCTGTTGCAGTCGGTGGCTAAACGCCTCAATCTCGGCAGCGATTTGGTCAGCGGTTAAGCTGATCATGACTGGGCCTCCGGGCGTGAGTAGCAGCGCAGCAGCGCGTTGAACAAACGGCCGTTGAGTTCACTGTAGGCGGCGCTGCGCAGCATCCGGCCGTAGGTTTGCTCATTGCAGTCCACCCACAGGTTGTACAGTTCCCGCAAGCTGCTAACCGTTTTTCCGGCGGCGACGAGTTCGTTGAGCCGTTGCTCCATCAAATCCAGTGCCTCGGTCGCCGTATCCTGCAACTGGCTGAAATAATCGCTCTGGGTGTGCTGATAGGCACGCCACGCCTCTGTCTGCCGCAATGTGTCAGGAATCGTCTCGGTGTCCATGCCGAGCGCTGTTGCGGTTTCGCTCCAAGTGTCGGCCATCAATAGCCACAGCCGCGCCAGTTCGGGGTTAATGGCTGGATTCTCGGCGGATTGGGCGATGGCCGTCTTGAGTTGGGTAAAGTGCTGTTGCAGAGCCTGGCCCCAGTCGGCTTGGGCAGTTTCGCCCAGTCGATCGGTAAACAACCGAACCTGCTCGCCAAAGGCCAGATAGGCGCGGGCTTGCCTGAGAACCAGTTCGACATCGAACACGCCAGGATGGGAAGCGGGAGTCTGCTGAGTCATAACCACCGGGTATTTGTTATCGCTTTGAGAATGTCATTCAGTATAGACGGGTCAGGAGCCGTTCACCGATTTTCCTTCAGGGTATTGTTCGTTTGGACACCGGAAGATCCTGAGCAATGGCTTCTGCCCGGAATTGTTTAAGCCGGGCGCGCAAGCGGGCTTCCTGATTCGGAGGCAAACCGGGGTTGCGCAGGCCGATTTCGAGCTGCTCGATCGCCGCCAGCAATTCACCACTCAGATAGTGATACTCAGCCATGGTGGCATGGGTTTCGGCCCGGTCACCGGCTCGCTGGGCGGCTTGCGCGTAAGCAGCGTACAACTGTGGGTCATTCGGGCGGCGGCGCAGGTGCGGTTGCAGCAATCGCATGGCCCGCTGAGGATCGCCCTGGATGCTCAACGCTCGACCGTAATGCATGGCCAAGGTGAAGTCATCGGGATACAGCCGTTGCGTCTCCTCGAACAGTCGCCAGGCTTGTTCCCGGTCGCCTTTAGCCAAGGCGATTTCCGCGGCTTCAATGCGAAACGCCAGCCGGTCCGGGTCGTTGCGCTGTAAGCGGTTGATCTGCTGCTGTGCTTCGTCATAGCGGCCCGCCTGACGGAGCGCTATGGTGTAAGCGTAGCGTTCGGGTGCTTCGTTGGTAATGTTGCCTGAAGCTAACCGGGTTTCCAGTTCCCGGATCAGTGCGCGGTTATCCTCGGTCAGCAAGGCTTGAGTGCGCGCCTTGGCCAGCTCGTAGGCTTTACGGTCGCGGGGGCCAGCCCGGCGCACCGGGGGAACCGGGAGGCGGTCCTGCGTATCGGCGGCGCGGATTTCCGGGCGCGGGTGGGTGCGCAGCATGTCGGGCAGTTGATTGCGCGCTTCGCCGCCCGACAGGCGCTCCAGTTTGTTAAAAAAGTCAGTCATGCCCCGAGGGTCGAAACCGGCGTTGGCCAATAGCTGCATACCGATGCGGTCGGCTTCCTGCTCATTGACGCGGGTGAAGCTGATTTGGTGTTGGGCGCTGGCAGCCATGGAGCCGACCATCGCCGCCTGTCCGGCCTGTTTGCTGGCGGCTGCCAAGGCGGCGCCGGCGAGCATGGCCGCCGCCATGGGCAGGCTCAGACGCTTCATGTCGGCGATAGCGCGGGCGATGTGCCGCTGGGAGACATGGGCAATTTCGTGCGCCATGACCCCGGCCAGTTCGTCTTCGCGCTGGGTGGCCAGCAGCAGACCGGCGTTGATGCCAACGAAGTTATGCGGCAGGGCGAAGGCGTTGATGCTGGCGTCGCGCACCATGAAGAATGTATAAGGCGCGCCGTTGTGGTCGGCGTAGGTGACAATGCTTTGGCCGATGGAGTTAAGGTATTCGTTCAGTTGCACATCGTCCATGACGACGCCACGATCCCGTAATCGCCGCATGATGTCCAGGCCGAGTTTTTGTTCGTCATCGGCACCAAAGTAGACGCTGGCCGGGTCGCCGATGTCCGGCAACAGGATGGATTGTGCCGTGGCGGGGACGACCGGCGGCAGGCTGAGAATCAAGCTGAGGGTCAAGGGCAACAGGCGATGGCGCATGGCGGGTCCGCAACAGAAGAGAGCATGGGCAGTGAGACTCAATCGCGGGTGAGGGGTTCCGGGAATTTGTGCCAGCCGGAATCAACATGGTTCAATGCACCTCTGAACAATTCTTGGATGAGTGCGGCGATGACAGTGATTGATGTAGAACTGGACGCTTCCGGGCTGAATTGCCCGCTGCCGATCCTCAAGGCCAAGAAGGCGCTGGCTGGCCTGCGCGGCGGTCAGACGCTGCGGGTGATCGCCACTGATCCGGAGTCGGT
>CAZDVY010000010.1:0-340 GCA_964508935.1 uncultured Candidatus Competibacteraceae bacterium
GCGGGGCCTGGAACACCGATGAGCATCATGGCTGGGATTTCCACCAGTGGCAGGGGTCTTGGGTGCAGCGCGACACGATGGTCCGCGTGCATGATCTCAGCCAGGAATTTCACAAAATGGCCGAGGCTGTGGCGCGCGCCGAGGACCCCAATCCGGAACTGGCGCGGGTGATGAGCGAAGCCCACTGGCATTTGCTGCGAGCTGAGACCAGTTGTAATTTCTACTGGGGTGAAGCCTGGGTTCACAAATCTCATGCTGATCTGGACAGCGTGGCTTGGCATTTAGGTGAGGCGAAAGCGATATTGGGCGAGCGGCTGATCGCTCTGTTGACCCCGACGGA
>CAZDVY010000010.1:440-35466 GCA_964508935.1 uncultured Candidatus Competibacteraceae bacterium
AACTGCGGAAACTGCGGAAACTGCGGAAACTGCGGAAACTGCGGAAACTGCGGAAACTGCGGAATCGGTTGAAATGGCGGAACCGACGGAACCGGCTGAAACTGCGGAATCGGTAAAATCAACGGAATTCGCTGGCAATGCTTGTGTTTCTTTGGAAAATCCGTCTGATAAAGACCCAGAGACGGTGGAAAAACCGGTGCTGGATTGACTCAATGCTCGGCTCTCTCCAGGTACGGAGAGAGCGTGAGCTGATTGCCCTGGAGGTTCTGCTCATGCCCCTGCTGACCTTGCAAACGTCAGTCACCCTGTCTAATCAACAACGCTATGATCTGCTCGCGCCGCTGTCGAAAATTGTTGCGGAATGTATCGGTAAACCGGAACGCTATGTGATGGTCAGCGTATCCACGGTCGCCCTGCTGATGGACGGCTATGAGGCGCCTGCCGCCTATGCTGATCTACGCAGCATTGGTGGCCTGAGTCCGGCGGTGAATCGCAAGCTATCCGAGCGGATTTGCGCCTTGCTCAAGGAGCGTTTGGGTATCCCGCCCGACCGGGTTTATCTCGGCTTTACCAGCGTCAGCGCCGAAAACTGGGGCTGGAATGGCGGCACGTTCGGCTGAATTGCGTATCTCAAGCACGCTCAATGGGAGGTGGGATCATGGGGCAATCCCTGCGGAAATCCATGCCGGTTTTTACCTACGCCGACTATTGCGCTTGGCCGGAGGATGAACGCTGGGAATTGATTGACGGCGAGGCTTACGCGATGGCTGCGCCGAGTCGCATTCACCAAACGACTGTCGGCGAGTTATTCCGACAGGTCGCCAACTATCTGATGGATAAACCCTGTCGTCCATTTATCGCCCCCTTTGACGTGCGTTTACCGGGTCGTCAGGAAGCCGATGACGCGGTTACGACGGTGGTGCAACCGGATATTTCGGTGATCTGCGACCCGGACAAGCTGGATGAGCGCGGTTGTCGCGGAGCGCCGGACTGGGTGATCGAAGTCTTGTCGCCCAGCACCGCAGCCAAGGATCAAATTGAAAAGCGGGATATTTACGAGCGTGCCGGGGTGCGGGAATTTTGGTTGGTGCATCCAACCGATCATGTCGTCACCATCTATACGCTGGATGCAGAGCGGCGCTATGGCAAACCGGCCATTCATGCGACGACCGGGCAGTTGGCGTCGAGCCTGTTCCCGGAGCTGCGCATCGATTGGGCTTTGGTGTTCCCTGACGCTGCCGCTCGATCATCTCGCGCTCCCTCTCCGCCTGCGGGTCGGGTATGACTACCCGAACCTTGATAAACTGGCGGCGTTAAAACCCATGCATTGGAAATCCTCTGCTTTCTTGCAGGGGGATAGAGTGGGGAAAAGGCGTGCAAGCCTGCGTTTAACCGAACGTTTGACCGACGTTCAGCGTCATCTCTGATGCCGTATTCTGGCGGACGCGCACCTGGCTAATCCGATGCCCGTCCATACTCACGACTTCAAATTGATAGCCTTCCAGCGTGAACTGCTCGCCGCCACTGGGAACCTCTCCCAATTGGTTAAGTACCAGTCCGGCTAGGGTGTGATAGTCGGCGTCTCTGGGCAAATCCTCATACTGCAAAATGTTTCGCAGCTCATCCAGAGGCAGGCTGCCGTCCAGCAGCCAGACTCCGTCCTGTTCCTGCACACTGGGCGCGTCGGTGCTGGCGGTGTCCGCCAAGTCGCCGGCAATCGACGCCAGAACATCGGAGGCGGTGACGATGCCCTCCACGCCGCCGTACTCGTCCACCACTACCGCCAACGGAATAGGGTGCTGGCGCATTTGCTCCAGCACTTGCAGGGTGTTCATGCGCTCGTGAACGATGAGCGGCTCTCGCAGCGCCGCAGGGAGGTCCAGCGGTTCTCCGGCCAGCATGCGGGCCAATAGGTCGCGCCCCTGTACCACGCCTTGCAGGTCGTCCAGTTCGCCCCGGCACACTAGGTAGCGGCTGTAGGGATGCTGTTGCAGGGTTTCCCGGAGTTGCTGCACGTCCGCTTCGATATCCAGCCAGACGATCTCCATCCGCGGGGTCATCAATACTGGAATGGGGCGCTCGCTCAGATTGAGTACGCTACGGATCATGGCTCGTTCAGTTTGATCAAACAGAGGCGCCGGGTTTTCCGCGCTGCTGGCCAACGCCGCTACGTCTTCGCCCACTTCGGCAGACTCTACACGCCCGCCCAACAGACGTAACACGGCCTCTGCAGTTCGTTCTCGCAACGGGCGCTTACCGACCAGGAACCGACGACGGTTGAACTGCGCCCATTGATTGAAAACTTCAATGAGTACCGAGAACCCGATGGCTGCGTAGAGATACCCCTTGGGGATATGGAAGCCCAGCCCCTCGGCCACCAGGCTGAAACCAATCATCAGCAGGAAGCCCAGACAGAGAATGATCACCGTGGGATGGGCGCTGACAAAGCGGGTCAGTGGTTTGCTGGCGATCATCATCAGCACGATGGCGACGATCACCGCCGCCATCATCACCGGCAAATGTTCGACCATGCCCACTGCGGTGATCACGGCGTCGATGGAAAACACCGCATCCAGCACCACAATCTGCGCCACCACCGGCCAAAAGCGGGCATACAACTTCGGGCCGCTGTGCTGTTCGTCGCCGCCCTCCAGGCGTTCATGCAGTTCCATGGTGCCTTTGAACAGCAGAAACAGACCACCGATAGCCAAAATCAGGTCGCGACCGGAGAACGTTTGGCCCAAAAGCGTGAACAATGGCGCAGTCAAAGTGACCAGCCAAGAGATGCTGGCCAGCAACACCAGGCGCATGAGCATCGCCAGGGTCAGGCCGATAATCCGCGCCCGGTCGCGCTCCGCCGGAGGGAGCTTGTCGGCGAGAATGGCGATGAAGATCAGGTTGTCGATGCCGAGGACAATTTCCAAAACGACCAGAGTCGCCAGACCGAGCCAGACCGTGGGATCAGCGATCCATTCCATAATGGATATTGCTCCTTAGAATGATGCGGAACGAGGCGATGCGCTTGGGCTACTCGGAACGGGACTCCGGTTCTTCGGATTTCCTTTCCAACGCCTCGGGCAACGGCGCCAGTGAACGCAGTTGCAAATGCAGCGCCGCCTTGGACAACAGATGTGCGCTGGCCGGCGCGGTGATGAACAGAAACAGTGTCACGAGCGCCTCATGCAGACTGATTCCTGCGCCGCGCGTGCTGAAGTAGACGGCTGAGGCGATGAGCAGACTGCCGACGCCTAGCGTTGTAGCTTTGGTCGGGCCGTGCAGCCGGGTGTAGAAATCCCGCAACCGGGCCAGACCGAGTGAGCCAATAAAGGTGAACATCGCGCCCGCCAGAATGAGTAGCGAAAGGAAGAAATCCAACATATCGGCTACTCAATAATATCGCCGCGCAACAGATACTTGCAGAGGGCGACCGTGCCGATGAAACCCATTAGGGCGATCAGCAGGGCCGCCTCGAAATACAAGGCGCTGGAAAGATGGATGCCGAGCAGCACCAGCAGGGCGATGGCGTTGATATATAGAGTGTCGAGCGCCAGGATGCGATCCGGGGCGCTAGGGCCGATGAGCAGACGCCAGAAACTCAGGGCGAACGCGGCGGCGACCAGGGCGAAGGCGATGGGCAGGGCGATGTTTAACATGGTTCAAAAATCTCCTGCAACGGAGCCTCGTAACGCGCTTTGATGTTCGCGGCCAGATCGTCGGGGTCCGCCGTATCGAGCGTATGCACCAGCAGATATCGCCGATCCAGGCTCAGGCGGGATGACACCGTGCCAGGGGTCAGGCAGATCGTGTTAGCCAGCAAACTGATCGCCAAGTCCGATTTCAACGCCAGCGGTACGATGATAAACGCTGGCCGCAAGCGTTCCGGGCGACCGAGAATCAACCGCGCTACGGTCAGGTTCGCCACCACAATGTCGCCCAATACCCGAACGATGAAACGTAGTAAGGTGAAAGAATGATAGATGCGTGGCGTTTCCGGCCAGAAGCGCTGCGTGAACAGGGGAATCGTCCAGCCTAGCAGCAGGCCCAGTACGATTTGACCAGCGTCTAAGCTGTTGACCAGCAGGAGCCAGACAATGGACAGGACCAGGGTAACCAATGGATGCGGCAGCAGTCGGGGCATCAGGGTGTTCCTCCCGGCTTGAGAACGGCTTGGATATAGCGCTGCGGTTCGAGCAGTTGTCCGGCGATGGCCCGGGACTGATCAAGCACCGGCCCGGCTCCGACGGTCAGGCCCAGCACGAGCAACAGCAGGCCGATGACGGGCGCGATGTCCGCCCGGATAGCAGGCCAAGGTGCTGTGGGAGTCGTTTCCGGGTCCACCCGATAGAACAGCAGGCTCCCGGTGCGCGCCAGAGCGATGAGACCGAGTAACGCAGCGACCAGCACGATCCCCATCACCCAAGGCAGGAAAGGGTGATCCAGCGCGGCTTGCAGCGTCAGGAACTTGCCGAGAAAACCCGCCAGCGGCGGCAGACCGGCGACCGCAATGGCGGTGATGAAAAACAAGGAGCCAAGCAGGCGTGAGTCGGGCAGGTCAGGCCCTGGGTCGAGACGGTCATTCAGGACGCCGCGCTGACGGGCGATCAAATCCGCCAACAGGAACAGGGCGGCAGCGGCGAAAGTGGTATGAGGCAGGTAATACAACCCGGCGGCGATGCCCGCGTGGCTTTGCAGACCGAACGCGGTGAGCAGCGAACCGACCGAGGCCACGACCAGATAAGCCGCCTGTTGGCGCAAGTGAGTGCTGGCTACCGCGCCGATCATGCCGACGATCAAAGTCGCGAGCGCCAGCGGCAATAGCCAGAACTCAATCAAATTCGCCGTCGGACCGGCTTCGGGACCGAAGATCAGTGTATAAACGCGCAGAATACTGTACGCCCCGACCTTGGTCATGATAGCGAACAGGGCGGCGACGGGCGCGCTGGTGTGAGCATAGGCGGCGGGCAGCCACAGGTAGATTGGCAACAGCGCCGCTTTCAGGGCGAACACTGCGAACAGCAGCAGTCCCGCCGCCCGCACCAGCGGGACATTCTCCGGCGGCGCAGCGGCTGCCTTGATCGCCAGATCCGCCATGTTCAGCGTACCCAGCACTCCGTACAGCGTGCCGACCGCGAACAGAAACAGCGTGGAGCCGGCCAGGTTCACGACGACGAAGTGCAGTCCCGCCCGGATGCGCCGCCGTCCGCCGCCATGCAGCAGCAGACCGTAGGACGCCAGCAGCAGGATTTCAAAGAACACAAACAGGTTGAACAGGTCGCCGGTAAGGAATGCGCCGTTCAGGCCGAACAGTTGGAGCTGAAACAGAACGTGAAAGTAGCGCCCGGCGTGATCCTCGCCGCGCAGGGCGTAGAGCAGGGCGAACAGGGCAAGCAGGGCGGTGATGACCAGCATCCAGGCCGCCAGCCGGTCAGCGACCAAGACGATGCCGAAGGGCGCGGGCCAGTTGCCGAGCGCGTAGACCAGAATATCGCCGTGGTTGACCATCGCCATCAGCGCCAGCGCCAGCCCGATCTGGATGACGGCAGCGGCGACGCTCAGAGTCCGTTGCCAGACCAAGCGCGCTTGCGGCAACAGGAGCAGCAGGATGCCAGCCAGCAACGGCAGCAACACCGGGGCGATGACGGGCAGGTTCATGAAGACTCCCGGGAGCGGGTGGCCTGGCGCCGGGCGTTGCTGGTTTCCTGCCCATCGACATGATCATTACCCAGCTCCGCCCGCGCCTTTAGCGCTAACACAATGACAAAGGCGGTCATGGCGAAGCTGATAACGATGGCGGTCAACACCAGGGCCTGCGGTAGCGGATCGGCGTAACCCGCCGCGTGGGCGGCGATCACCGGCGGCTGACTGATGGTGAGATGGCCCATGGCGAACAAAAACAGATTGACGGCATAGGACAGGAAAGTGAGGCCCAGCACGACCGGGAATGTGCGGGCGCGCAAGGCGAGATAGACCCCGCAGGCTGTGAGTACACCGACGATCAGGGCGATCAGCGCCTCCATCAGCCGTTCTCCTTGAGCAGTTCTGAGGGATCGGGGGATCGGCGGGTCCGATGCATCCGTCCGAGGTGGATCAGGATCAGCAGCGTTGCACCCACGACCACCAGATAAACGCCCAGATCAAAGGCCATGGCTGAAGCCAGCTCGAACTCGCCCACTACCGGCCAGTGTAAATGGCCAAAAGTGGACGTTAGGAACGGAAAGCTGAACGCTAGACTGGCCAAGCCGGTGAACGTCGCAATGAGCAGGCCCAGGCCAATGAGGAGCCGCAGGTTCCAGGGCAGCCGCGTCTGGGTCCAGGCCACGCCGTTGGCCAGATATTGCATGATCAGGGCGACTGCCGTGATTAAGCCGGCGACGAAGCCGCCGCCGGGCAGGTTATGGCCCCGCAGGAAAATGAAGATCGAGGCCAGCAACGCGAGTGGCAATAGTAAACGGGTCAACGAAGACAGGATCATCGGATGGAGGTCGGAATCCCAGGCGCGTCCCTCGGCGTCCCGCTGCGGGCCATTGAGAGACAGCCGATCGAGCATGGCGTAAATGCCGATGCCGGCCAGCGCCAGTACACTAATCTCACCCAGCGTATCATAGCCCCGGAAGTCCACCAGAATCACGTTGACCACATTACTGCCGCCGCCCCCCGGAACGCTGTTGGTGAGAAAATACCCGGCGATGGTCTCGTAGGGCCGGGTGACCACTGCCCAGGTCAGCGCCGCCGCGCCGCCGCCCGCGCTGATCGCTAATAGCATCTGCCAGCTCCGCTGCGTCGGGTCAGTTTCAACCGGGCTGTGCTGCGGCAGGAAATACAGGGCCAGCAGCAATAACACAATGGTGACTACCTCGACTGAAAGTTGGGTCAGCGCCAGATCCGGGGCGGAAAATTTGATGAAAATCAAGGCTACAACCAGTCCGACTGCACCCATACAAATGAGCGCGATCAGACGCTGCCGGTGCTGCAGAACGGCGCCCATCGCGGCGGCAATCAGACCCAGCGTCGCCAGCAGGCTGACGCCATCCACTGGCATCCGGGGACGGGTTCCGGTCAGTGGCATGGAGACGCTGAGGAAGCCGGCCAGCCCCAGCGTCAGGGCGGACAGGATGAACACGAACAAAATCCGCTGCAGTGAACCGGCGTCCAGTTGTTGCGTGATGGCCTGAGTCAGCGCGAACAGTCCGTTCAGCAGGCGTTGATACAGCACTTTTGCCTCCAGTCGGTGCTCGTAGCGTTCATAAAAGGCGAACAGCGGCCGGCGACCGAGGTAGGTCAAACCACCGCCGACGAGGGCGATGACGCTCATCCACAGCGCCGGACTGAAGCCGTGCCAGATCGCCAGATCATGTTCTGGCAGCGGCCCCTGTAAAACGCCGATGGAGGCGACCGCCAGGATCGGCTCCACGGTCAGGGCCGGGAAGATGCCCACCAGCAGGCAGAGCGCGACCAGAATTTCTACCGGAACCTTCATCCAGCGTGGCGGCTCATGTGGAGTTTTGGGCAGGTTGATCGGCTCGCCGTTGAAGAACACATCGTGGATGAAGCGCAGGGAATAAGCCACGGCGAAGACGCCTGCTACAGTCACCACCGCCGGCAATAGCCAGCCAAACCGCATCTGAGTGGTGACGCCCACAGCTTCAGCAAAGAACATTTCCTTGGAGAGGAAGCCGTTGAGCAGTGGCACTCCAGCCATGGCCGCTGAGGCTACCATGGCCAGCACCGCGGTGTGCGGCATGAATTTCCATAACCCGTTAATGCGGCGCATATCGCGGCTGCCGGTTTCGTGGTCGATAATGCCCGCCGCCATGAACAATGAGGCTTTGAAGGTGGCGTGGTTGATGATATGGAATACTCCAGCGACGGCGGCGAGCGGGGTGCCAATGCCGAACAGCAGGGTAATCAGCCCCAGGTGGCTAATCGTGGAATAGGCGAGCAAGCCCTTGAGATCGTGCTGGAACAGGGCGATGAACGCGCCGATCAGCAAGGTTGCCAGGCCGACGCCGCCAACCAGCATCGACCATTCGGGTGTGCCGGACAGAGCGGGAAACAGTCGAGCCAGCAGGAACACCCCGGCTTTCACCATAGTCGCCGAGTGCAGATAGGCGGATACCGGCGTCGGTGCAGCCATGGCGCTGGGCAGCCAGAAATGGAAGGGGAACTGGGCGGATTTGGTGAACGCGCCGAGCAGGATCAGAACCAGCATCGGCGGATAGAATGGATGGGCGCGGATCGCGTCACCGGAGGCCAGAATGACGGACAGGTCATAGCTGCCGACCATCTCACCAAGCAAGAGAAATCCGCCGAACAGGGCCAAACCACCAGCCCCGGTCACCGTCAACGCCATGCGTGCGCCGTTGCGCGCTTCGGTGCGCTGTTGCCAATAGCTGATCAGCAGGAATGAAGACAGGCTGGTCAACTCCCAGAAAATCAGAAGCTGGATGATGTTTTCGGACAGCGCTACACCGAGCATGGAACCCATGAACAGCAACAGACTGGCATAGAAGCGGCCCATGCTGTCGTTGGGTGAGAGGTAGTAACGGGCGTAAAGGATGATCAGCAGGCCGATCAGCAGGATCAGTAGGGCGAACAGCAGGCCGAGACCATCCAGGCGGAAGGCGAGATCGAGACCGGCGGCCGGCATCCAGGGGAAGCGCTCGATGACGGTCTGTCCGGCGAACGGGATGGAAGCCAGCGATAATAGCTCTGCGAGGGTGGTCAGGGTGGCGATGCCGGCGATCCATGCCGCGTGCGACCGGCCTCGATGGGACACCCAGGCCGCCAGCGCCGCACCGAGGAAGGGAGTGAGAACGACGAGCAACAGACTCATGACCAGAGGCTTCCTTCTTCAGGAATCAGCGATTTGCGCAAATCGCCTAAATCTTGATCGGCGTCACGATCATCTGGATTTCCCGCAGATGCAGTCGGCGCTGCATGGCGATGGCGGTGTGATTGTGCAGCCATGAAATCAGCCAGCTTTCATCGTCGAAAATCAACTTGCTGCCCAGGCACACGCTGTTGGGATACTCGGCAGTGACCTGCATCACCAGCTTTTCCAGTTCGGCCTCTACATCGGTGCCATAGGCGGCGTAAGACGTTGCCGCCCAACCCTGGTTGTGACAGTAGTGAAGATAGTACCGCAGCGAGTTTTCGATCTGATACTGCAACGAGCGTAGTGCGCCCTTGCCGCCATAGCTTTCCGCATCAACTTCGCCGACGCTCAGAAAAATGAAGTTCTTGAAATGGCCGCTAAAAACCTCATTGAGCCATTTGAGCGTGTACATCCCCAGGCCACGATTCTTGCCGACCAGGAAAATCGCTGTGGGTAACATTGGGTCCAGTGGCGGTTCCGGCAAATCCTCCTCCCAGTCCGGGCGCGGTGCGTAGAGCGCATCGACCGTGCGCAATTGTTGGCGAACCCGGTCGTAATGCCGCCGGATTAATGCGCAGAGGGTAATGGTTAGCCCGGTGATCAGCAGGGTCAGCCAGCCGCCTTCGGTGAATTTTTCCACAATCGTGATGATCAGGATGCCCCCGGCGACGATCAGGCCGAGCAGCGACAGTGGAAAGCGCGACTTCCAGCGATCTTCATCATAACGGTTTGTCCACCAGTGCTTGCACAAACCCAGCAGTGACAGTGAAAAGGTCAGAAATACGTTGATGCTATAGAGCACCACCAGCACCGATACATCACCCTCGGTCCACATCAGGATGAATAATGCACCAATGCCCATCAGATAAATGCCATTCTGGGTAACCAGCCGGCCGGACAGGTTGCGAAACTGGCGCGGCACCCAGGAATCGACCGCCATGTAAGCCAGCACTCGCGGGCCGCCGAGAAAACCGGTGTTGGCGGCAACGAAGAGCAATCCCGCTTCCAGGATCAGGATGATCGCCAGCAGACCATAGCTGACGATTGGATCGAGCCGCCAACTGTCGATGATGGCGCCGAAAGTGACTGCATTCAGCGTCTGGTGAGGGACGTATTGGGCGTTCCAGAGTAGATAGAGCAGGATAACGCCGCCCGCAGTAAAGCTGAGCGCGACCGCCATGTAGAGCATGGTGTAGCGGCCAGTGGTGACCCGTGGCTCCCGCAGCAGGTTGACGTTGTTGGACACGGCTTCCAAACCGGTGTAGGTGCCGCCGCCCAGCGAATAGGCGCGCAGGAACAACGAAACGGCGAAGAGCCAGCCCATCTGCTCGGTCAGTTGGTTGGTTTCAGTGATCGTGTCCGGGATCAGCGCGGGCAGACCTTCCGAATGGGCAATGATGCCGTAAATGATCAGGAAAGCGTGGGTTAGAATGAAACCGAGAAAGATTGGCAGCAGCACCCGGAGGGATTCTTTCATGCCGCGCAGGTTAAGGACGATCAGGGCTATGCCCAGCGCCATTTCCGTCATCAGTTTATAATCTTGAGCGCCGGGCGGCAGCAGACTGAACAGAGCGTCCACGCCGGCGGCGATGGAGATGGCGATGGTCAGAATGTAATCCACCAGCAGCGCCGAGCCGGATACCAGCCCGGCCCGGGAACCCAGCAGTTGTGTGGCGACCTTGTAGCCGCCGCCGCCCGATGGGAACAGTTCGATGACCTGGTTATAAGCCAGAGCGATGATGAAGACGGTCAGAAACGTAGCGACGGCCAGATACAGGCCAAAATGCGTATAACGGCCCAGCGCCAGGAACGCTTCCTGGGGACCATAGCAGGCCGAAGATAACCCATCGGCCCCGAGGCTGATCCAGGCCAGAAAGGCGACCAGGGCGATGTTGTGGCGGGTATCCGGCTGGCGGGGCGCGGTGGAGTGAAGCGGATCTTGCGGCTTGCCAATGACCGCTTCTTTGACTTTATCAGCGAACGGCATAATGGATTCTCGTCGCGGGTTCTTCTGGTGTCATTGCGACACTATACCTTGAAATTAAAGACGCTGACACAGCGTTATAGAATCAATATGTTAACCAAGTTTACCCTGTCTTGACAGGCTCGGGCTTCGGTCCGGTTTCAACACCTCAGTTCTGGATGGCGCTCGATCAGGGATTTTTGGCCGGGCGCTCCTTCAGTTCGAAGCCCAGCGCCTGCGGATTCTGTTGATCGCGATCGAATCCTATTCAATGCAGTCCTTTCGAACTTGAACAGTGTTCAACCCCAGTTCAGGTTCAACAGGATAAAATAATTTTATTTATCGCCCATTTTGGAGCAACGTTTCATGGAAACCTTATTAATTCTTATGGCCAGCGTGGCGATGCTGGCTGGACCAACCCTGTTAGTTCGTGATGACCCGGAAGACGACTGATCCACCCCACAGAGGAGCAACACTGATGATGAAATCGATGACTCTGACGGCCAGCGCCCTGCTGGCTTTGACGATCGCCGGTCCAGCGTGGACGGCGGATGTCGTGAAAGGCCTGGCGGCTGACGCTGTGAAACAACAGGCGACTGATGCGGCGAAAGATCAAGCTGCGGGGATGATGAAAGACAAGGCTGGGGCCATGATGCCGAAAGCAGGTGTCGAAGATGCGGCCAAATCCGCTGTGACCGGCGAAACGAAGGCCGTTGATCCGACGAAGGCCGTTGATCCGACCCAGGCGGTCACGGGCGCTGTCGGCGAGAAAGCCGGTAGCGCGGCTGGCGCGGTATCCGGCGCTGATGCCCTCAAGAAAGCTCCCATGGCTGCACCAGGCGATGTAACTGGTGCGATCAAGGATCAGGCCACCGACATGGCCAAAGATAAAGCGACCGACGCTGTAAAAGGCGCTGTTAAGTAACCACTTGCGCAGCAAGCTAAAGACAACAGCCGCCTGCGGGCGGCTGTTGCGTAGCGCAGAGTCGTTCGCTGGCGCCTTAATGTGAAAGAGACTACTGAGTCGTGGATTGGATCCGCATCTGACGAACCGCCATCAGCCATTCATGGGCCAGTCGTTGTCGTTCCCGGCGTGGCTGAGCTTGAGCGGACGCAGCAAAATAGGCGCGCATGGCTTCAAGAGCGGCTCGGGTTTGCTGTTGGGCAGCAGTAGCGGGGTTGGGATGAAGCATGGTGTTGCACCTCGCTGGAGAGTGGATAGGGATCAATCATCGGTCCTGGCGGACCCCGAGCAACATTCGCTGCATCTCAGGTCTCCTGACCCAAGTGCGCCAGAAAATCACGGATAAACCGCCGTACTTCCCTGGAAGCAGTAGTGTCCATATCCTGGCAGGCCTCGATGAATGCATCGCGCAAACCTGCTTCGATTCGAACCACTAACTTGACTTCCTCGTCCTTGCTGGATTTTTGCTTTTTGGATTTACCCATATATTATCATCTCGTATATACGTTGGCAATACTTAGTATAGGCTGCTGTGCTTGTCAAGCTTGGCATAAAAATTCGTTGGAAGCGATTTACAATCATGCAAGGAACCGATCATGCCAAGCAGTTATCCACAAAAGCTGTGGATAACTGCTGACGCTGATTGTCGGGCAGGCTTAAAAAACCGGAAGTTGGTTATGGAAAGTCGAATTGATTAAAAAATGGCCGATCTGGCCCGTCAATTCGTGTAATATTCCACATGGCGGTAATAAAATTTTCTTATTATAACATCACCTACAAGAATTCCGTAAAACCAAAGACCATGCACACACCATGCACACTACGCCAAAACCACATACCGACAGCCCCACCCATCTATGGATCATTTTACCCCCACTAACTGCGTTTCTAGCGCTGATCTGGGGACTGACGCACCATCCATTACCCTGGCATGGTTCGCTGGATTGGGCACCGAGTCTGGGACTGGCGCTGACGATCTACGTGGACGGATTATCAGCTCAGTTACTAGCACTGATCACCGGCATTGGCGCACTGGTTTTTCTCTACGCCAGCGGTTACCTGGCCCACGAACCCCGGCGAGGTCGACTGTTTCTGATTCTGACGCTGTTCATGGCGGCGATGGCGGGGGCGGTGGTCGCCGATCATCTACTCCTGCTCTTCATATTTTGGGAATTAACCAGCGTGATGTCCTTTCTCCTGGTTGGGTTCCATCACCAGGATGAACAGAGTCGCACCTCGGCCCGACAGACGCTACTGGTCACCATGAGTGGGGGGTTAGCCCTGCTCGCAGCATTGATTTTATTGGGAGAAATAGCCGGCAGTTACTCATTGCAGGCCATTATTGCCCAAGGTCCGGCGCTGGCTGACGATTCACGCCTACCCATCGCGCTGATCCTGCTATTCATCGGCTGCTTCACCAAGTCCGCCCAGTTTCCGTTCCATTTCTGGTTGCCCAACGCCATGACCGCGCCAACCCCGGTCAGCGCCTATCTCCATTCCGCCACTCTGGTCAAGTTGGGCATCTACCTGCTGGCCCGGCTGGATCCAGCCTTCAACGATTTATGGCTCTGGGAAACAATCTTGATCAGTATCGGTACCCTGACCGCTGTGTGGGGCGCGACGCTGGCGTTGCGGGAGCGCGATCTGAAGCGCATCCTGGCCTGGTCGACTGTCTCGGCGTTAGGGACGCTCACGCTACTGATCGGTTTGCCAAATCCGGGCGCCGGGCTGGCGGTAGCCGCCTTTCTGTTCGCACACGCCCTGTACAAGGCGCCGCTGTTCATGGTCGCTGGCAACATCGATCATGCAACGGGCACCCGAGTCATTGACCATCTAATGGGCTTACGCTACGCCATGCCCTGGACTGCAATCGCCGCCTTGCTCGCCAGTCTGTCGATGGCTGGTCTACCGCTATCCTTTGGGTTCGTCGCAAAGGACCTCATCACTACGGCCAAGGCTGACGCGGATCTACTTACCCTGGTCAGCTACGCCACTTTATTCGTCAATGCCGTCGCTGCGGCCGTCGCGGGCATCGCCGCCTTGCGGTTATTCGGCGGGCCGCCGCGCTGGCCGCGTGGAGAGGCGCATGAAGTATCCTGGCGAATGACGTTGCCGCCACTGGCGATTGCGCTGATCGCCATTGAATTCGAATTTTTGCCTGATCTGGCTGATCCACTGCTGGCGGAAGCAGCAATGGCGGTTGCACCGATGCTGGGAGCCGTCAATATTGAAGCATCCTACCAGTTCGGTACGGTGCTGACAGCGACCGAGATCAGCCTGGTAACCGGTTTGGTGCTGTTTCTGGTTTGGGACCGGCTGCATGATTTAATCGCACGGATTCGCTGGCTTGATCGTATCGGTCCTGCCGCAATTTACGAAGCGCTCCTCAAAGGTTTAACCCACATCGCCGCCTGGCAAACCCAACAATTACAGCATGGACGGCTGACCGGCTATCTACGCGGGACCCTGCTGGGACTGCTGGCGCTGGCTGCCGGCGCGGGCCTTTTGATCGGATGGGGAAACCCATCAGGCTGGCTCGAGAACAGGATAGCAATGGCGCAGGATGGACCTGCACAAGAATGGGCCTGGTTAGCGGCAGCCGTGTTAATCATCGCTGGAGCAACAGCCAGCGTGACTTTACATAACCGGATGGCGCTATTGATGGCCAGTGGTCTGGTAGGCTACGGCAGCGCAGTGTTGTTTCTGTTCACTGGCGCCCCGGATCTGGCGTTCACCCAATTCTCGGTGGAAACAGCACTGGTAGTCGTGGCCGCTGCGTTGCTGCCGCGCTATGGTTCGCCACCGTCCCGATCAGGTGAGCCGTGGTTACAGAATGCGCTGCTGGCGGTGGCCAGCGGCGTTGGAGTGTTCCTGTTACTACTCCAGTTACTTGCATTGCCACCAGATACCCAGCTAGCGACCTGGTTCGGCCAAGCTAGTCTGCCATTGGCGCATGGACGTAATGTGGTAAATGTCATCATTGTTGATTTTCGCGCCATGGACACACTGGGCGAAATCGCCGTCGTCATGTTTTCCCTGCTGGCTGCACTACCGTTGTTGGGGGCGCTGGCCCGAAACCGGTTGTCATGATGGACTCCTACTCACGATGCTGAATTCCCGCAATCTGATTCTGGAACGGGTCATGCCAGCGCTGTATTGGTTGATCCTGGCGGCGGCGGTGTGGATTCTGCTGCGCGGCCATAACGCGCCCGGCGGCGGGTTCATTGGCGGGTTAGCCGCGCTGGCGGCGACTGCCGCCCAAACGATTGTGTTTGGTGCGCCCTCCGCTGAGCGACGAATGCCGCTGGGTCCGATGCCGCTGACGGTGCTGGGCGTCGCTCTGGCTTTGATCAGTGGACTGCCGGCCATTCTGTTCGGTCAGCCTTATCTGACGCATCTCTGGTGGATCCTGCCGCTGGGATTAATAAATCTGCCGCTATCGACCGTGCTGTTGTTCGATGTGGGCGTATTTTTTGCGGTCTGGGGATCGCTGGCGGGCTATGTTTTCGCGCTGTTGCAAGACGAGAAATTTTCAGGAGAAACACCGTGAATATTGGGTTGGCGTTGACGATCAGCGTGGTGGTTGCTGCTGGGGTTTATCTCGCCCTGTCCCGCGACCTGTTTCGCTGCATCGTCGGATTAGCGGTGTTGGGTAGTGCGGTCAACCTGATCGTCTTTGCCGCCGGGCGCTTTGGGCCGTCGCAACCGCCGATTATCACAACTGGCGCGCAAGCTCTAGCGTCTGGGGCAGCTAACCCGTTACCGCAGGCGCTGGTGTTAACCGCCATCGTCATCAGTTTTGCATTGCTGTGTTTTTCCCTGGTATTGGGCGCACAGCTTCGTCAACCCCTCGGCGATGATACGGATCAGTGGCGTGAGGCTGAGCCGCAACCGACAGATCCGGTAAAACCACCCATTTTACCCTTGACCTCCAGCGTTTCTCTCGCAAAAGGCGATGGGATCCTGGCGGAGAGGCGCTGACCGGATGCTAGTGCTCTTACCCTTGCTGATTCCGTTGTCGACGGCGCTGTTGACGGCGTTATTGCATCGGCAGACCTGGGGCCGGCATGCGGTGAGTCTGATCGGCGCCGGGTTGCTCCTGATCAGCGCTACCGTGCTGTTGGTCGAGGTGGATCGCGTGGGCCGATTGTCGGTCGCGCTGGGCGGCTGGCCGTTGCCTTACGCCATCGAGTTTGCTGTGGATCGATTGAGCGCGGCAATGGTGTGGATCAGCGCCGTACTGGGCTTGGCGGTACTGTTTTATCAGGCGAGCGCCGCCGATCCTGCGCCGGAAACGCCGATTTTGCATCCATTGATTCATGGCCTGTTGGCGGCGGTGAGCGCCGCTTTTTTAACCGCGGACCTGTTTAATCTATATGTCTGGTTTGAATTGATGCTGATTGCCGCGCTAGGCTTACTGGTTCACGGCGGCGAGCCGCGCCATTGGGACGCTGCTTTCAAGTATCTGGTGTTGAATCTGGTGGGGACCTTGCTGTTTCTGGCGGCGGTGGCGTTCATTTACGGCGTGACGGGGCAATTGAATTTCACAGCACTGAGCGAAACGGCTCAGCGACCGGAATTAGCTACGGTGCTCCCACTCTATGTGACGTTGCTGGCGCTGGCCTTCCTGCTCAAGGCGGGCGCGTTCCCGTTATTTGCCTGGCTGCCAGCCAGTTATCACACGCTGCCCGCGCCGACGCTGGCACTGTTCGGCGGGTTGCTGACCAAGGTGGGTATTTATGCCCTGCTGCGACTATTCGGGCAAATCTTCGCTGCTTCGCCCCCGGTGTTGTACGAGGCCCTGGGCTGGCTGGCGCTGATCACCATGGTGAGCGGCGGTCTGGGTGCGGTCTATCACTGGGACTTGCGGCGAATTCTAGCCTTTCACATCGTCAGCCAGATTGGTTATCTGCTGCTGGGTATGGCATTAGCTAGCCCGTCCGGGGCTTCGGCAACCCTGTTTTTCACTCTGCACAACATTCTGGCTAAGGCTAATTTGTTCCTCATGGCCGGGCTAATCTGGGCGCTGGCTGGGCATTACGATCTTCGACGGGTAGGCGGTCTCTATCTGACCCGGCCTGGACTGGCGATACTATTCCTGATCGTCGCTTTTTCGCTGGTGGGACTGCCACCCTCATCCGGATTCTGGAGCAAGTTCCTGTTGGTGCGAGCAACCTTCATGCAGGAGCGTTATATTTGGGGGGGCGTGGCGCTGGCGGCGAGTTTCCTGACGCTCTATTCAATGGTCAAAATCTGGGTGGAGGCGTTCTGGAAACCGCATCCCGAAGGTCGGGATTTAGCGAAGCCGGTTTCCGGGCTAGAGCCGGCCTGGCTGGCCGTACTGTTGCTGGCGGCGCTGACGCTGGCGATGGGTCTGATGCCGGAACCATGGGTTCGCTATACCGAAGCGGCAGTCGCCAGTCTGAGTGGAGCGTCGCCATGAACAAACCCGGCGCGATACTATATTTATTATGGCGTTTTCCGATTGAAGTAGTGTTATCCGGTTGGAGTACCGGTCGGCTGATTCTGGCGGAAGGCGACAGGCTGCAACCGGGTTTCACGCGGATGAACTATGGAACCATTAGTGAGGGCGGCGCGGTGATCCTGAGTTTATTGATCACCCTGACGCCGGGCACGACGACGCTGGATATCGATCCGGTGCGTCGGGAATTGTTATTGCATCTACTGGATACCCGTGATGTTGAAGGAACGCTCGATGCGATTCACCAGCGATTTGTCCGCCCCATCCGTGTGCTGTTCGGAGAAAGTCCATGAATTTATTGGATCTCTGTATCCTGCTGACGGGTTTGGCCGCGCTGTTCGGTTTCTACCGGATGCTGCGGGGACCCCGTCAGACTGACCGGGTGGTAGCGCTGGATGTGCTATTCGCCGCAGCGATGTTGCTGGCAGTCATTGCGGCGTTGAAGACCGGGCGCACGGCGTTTCTGGATATTGCATTGGGGTTAGCGCTGATCGGTTTCGTCGGCACCCTGGCTTGGGCGCGGTTGATTGATCGGCCGTCAGTCAGTGATCGGGGGCAGGGTGGATGAATATGCTGGGTACTGCTTTGTGTGTAGCGGGAGCGGTTCTGTTGCTGATCGCGGCGTGGGGCGTGGTGCGGTTGCCCGATGCGCTGTCTCGCCAGCACGCCGCAACCAAGGCCGGGACTCTGGCGTTAGCGGCGTTCATTTTAGGCACGGGATTTTTAATGCCGGAACCGGCCTGGATCGGACGGCTGACCTTCCTGATGCTGTTGCTGCTGATCACGTTGCCGCTGGCCTCTCATGCTCTGGCGCGAGCGGCAGTGCGGGAAATGGGAGCGGATTTGTCAGCCGAGCGCGAAACTGACCCTATTGCCAGCCGCGATTCAGTAAAGCCACTTCCTCCTCAGGCGTCAGCGGTGCGCCGCTCATCAGTTGCTGAATGATGGTGTCAAAGTTAGCGACATCGCTGCCCATGGCCGGCACATACTGACTGTGATCCGCCGCCGGATCGCCATGCAGGGTGGGCGCAATCAGTTGACGGGCCATCAGCGCTAAAGGTTGCCAAACACCCTGGGTGCGGCAAGCGACGCCATAATGCGCCTGTTGCCCATCGGGAACAGTCAGCGTACTTTCAAACTCCCGGCAAAAACGGCCTTGAGCATCCCGGAAAGTCAGCAGCGGCAAAATTTCCCGGCTGACGGCAGGTCCGCGCCGCACCTGCGCCGCACCGCTGGCGGTGGTTTCCAGCACTTCGTTCAACAGCGGGTCCACAGCGGTGAAGCGGGCCAACGGCTCGCCGCCTGGCGGCAGCCATTGAGCGGTCAGGTAACCGGTCCCAATCAGCAAGGCGACAGCGGCGGCCTGCGCCCAGGTGGCTTGCGGGAAAAAGCGCAACCGGGAACGCCGCCGGGTCAGGCGCACGTCGCTGACCTTGCCCGCCGCCGGCGCGTTAACCGCCGCCAGCAACCGCGCAGGCACCGGTTCGCGCAGAATGCCATCGAAAGCCTGACGCACCGTCGCGGCGCTGTCCTGAAACATGCGCACCGTGGCGCGAGCCTCAGCGTCCTCGACCAATAGCGCTTCGACTTCCGCAGCGCGCTGCCGGTCGAGTTGACCATCGACGTAGGCCATCAGTGTCTCTTCATCGAGTTTCGTCATGTCATTTTCTCCCACCGGGCGCGGGCCGAGTTTCCAACAGTTCATGCAAGCGCCGCCGGGCGCGCGCCAAACGACTCATGACCGTGCCGACCGGCGTCTCCAGCACTGCCGCTGCTTCTTCATAAGACAGACCATCGACCGAAACCAGCATCAGCACCAGCCGTTGTTCATCGGGAAGCTGCTCCATCGCCCGGCAGACGGCGTCTAGCGTATTGTTGACTTCGGTGACATGCCGACCATTGCTGCCCATCAGCGGTCCGGCATCCTCCAGTTCTATATGTTCGCCGTGCGCCCGCTGACTGCGCCACTGGTCAATCCAGAGAGTCTTGAGAATCCGAAACATCCAGCTATCCAGCCGGGTGCCCGCTTGCCACTGATGCAGGCGACTGAGCGCCCGTTCGCAGGCGGCTTGCACCAGATCATCAGCGTCGGCGGTCGAGCCGCCGGTCAGACCCAGGGCAAAGCGGCGCAGGCGCGGCAGCAGGACAATCAGTTGTTGTCTAACATCATCCGACACGTCAGCGTCTCTCTTCTCAGTGAACGAAAGAGTCGGCATTTTATTCCCACGCAAGGCGGTAGCGCACGAGAATACGCAGTTTGCGCTCGCCGCCCCTGAGACAGGAACCTTCATCATGCGGATTGTCCCCTTCGTTGCTCAGTTGTTGGTCGCCGTCATGCTTTACGCCGGCGCGACGTTGCCGCTGCCCGGCGATGTCAACGCCAGCGTGGTTTATGCGGATGACGATGATGATGATGACGGCGATGATGACGATGACGACCGGGTTCGCCCGACGCGGCGCGAACGGCCCGCAACGCAAGCTCGCCCGGCGGCGCGTCCGCAACCCGCTTCGCGTCCTCGCGCCGCCCCGCCGGTCAGTCGTTTTGAACCGAGGGAAATCCTGGCCATCGACGCCCCGGCGGACGTGCTGAATCGGGTGCGGGCGCTGGGGTTCGCCGTGGGACCTACCGTATCGCTGCGGCAGCTCAATCTGCGGGTGACGCGCCTGCGCACACCGGCGAATCAGAGTGCGCCGCGCGCCTTGCAGGTTTTGCAGCGGCGCGTTCCCCAGGGCGATTTTGTCCTGAATCACGTTTATCGGATCGCCGCCGCGCCCTGTCCGAAAAATCGCTGCTATGGTTCGACGCTGATCGGCTGGACGGCTTCAACGCCGTGCGGGCAGGGCCTGCGCATCGGCATGGTCGATACGGCGGTCAATCCGCAGAGTCCCGCGCTGCGCGGCCGCCAGGTGGTCACCCGGTCTTTCGCCGACGGGGAACGCGCCTCATCCGCTGTTCACGGCACAGCGGTGGCGGCATTGCTGGTCGGCGCGCCGGACAGCGGTTTCCCCGGTCTGTTGCCGGACGCTACGCTATACGCCGCCGATACCTTTATCGGGAGCGCTCCCGATGCGCTGCGCACCAATGCGCTGTTGCTCAGTCAGGGACTGGACTGGCTGCTGGCGCAGCAGGCGTCGGTGGTGAACGCCAGCTTGGCCGGACCGGACAACCGGCTATTGCGCCTGGCCATTGACCGGCTCAGTCAGCGGAATATTCCAGTCATCGCCGCCGCCGGGAATGGCGGTCCGAGTGCGCCCCCGGTATTTCCAGCGGCCTATCCCCAGGTGATGGCCGTCACCGCCGTAGATAATGTGCTGCGTCCGTATCGCCTGGCCAACCGGGGGACTTATTTAACCGTGGCGGCGCCGGGGGTGCGCATCTGGACGCCGGGGCCGCGCGGCGGCCAGTACAGTGATGGAACCTCGTTTGCGACTCCTTACGTCACCGCCGCCGTCGCGTTGTTGCGCCACCAGCAACATCACCTGACGCCAGCGCAGTTGATGCAACAGTTGCAAGGCAACGCCCGCGATTTAGGCGCACCGGGAAAGGACCCGGTGTTCGGCTGGGGATTGCTGCAAAGTCCGGCGCGCTGTGACGGGTCCGGTTAGCCCGATTCAGCAGGAACCGGCCATCGCCAGGGCGTTGCGGATTCGGTTGCGGTGTTTCAATGGAGATCGGCAGGGGCAGCGGGCGGCTTTGGCGCGAGGGTGGGTTTTCACACCGCGTCGGGCCGGGTGGGGAGCCAGCCGTGCGCCAACCTGCACCATGCGCATGACCTCTTCAGCCGCCTTGGCCAGTAACCGACCAGCCTTGGCGATGGCCTCTTCCAGTGAACAGGGCCGTTGCAGGATGCTGGCGTAGGCGTCGATGCCGTGTTGCAGATTCACCGCCGCGCCTTTGCCCAGTGTGCCGGCCAGGGCGATCACCGGCAGGCCATACTGTTTGGCGCGGCGCGCGACTTCGGCGGGAATTTTGCCCCAGGGCGTCTGTTCATCGAGGCTGCCTTCGGCGGTCAGCACCAGATCGGCTTCGGCCAGCAGGCGATCGAAGTTCAGATACTGCATCACAATCTCGTAGCGGGGATGCAGTTTCGCGCCGAGCAGGGCGTGCAGCCCTGCGCCCAGTCCGCCGGATGCGCCGCTGCCCGCTTGATCGGCGACGGCGATGCCCAGATCGCGATGAATCACCGCCGCATAGTTCTCCAGCGCCGCCTCCAGCAGGATGACCTGTTCCGGAGTTGCGCCTTTTTGCGGAGCGAAGACCCGCGCCACGCCGCGTGGGCCGAGCAGGGCGTTGTGCCAGTTGACCGCCGCGTCAAGCGCTACCCGCGCCAGTCGTGGATCGAGACCGCGAAGGTCGATGCGGCGCAGGCGGGCTAATTCAGCGCCGCCGGGGCCGATGTCCTGACCGTTCTCGTCCAGCAGACGCGCGCCCAGCGCCTGGGCCATGCCCGCGCCGCCGTCATTGATCCCGGAATCGCCGCAGCCGATTAAAATTCGTTCCGCGCCGGCGTCCAGCGCGGCCAAGATCAGTTCGCCGACGCCGCGACTGGTGGTTAAAGCGGGGTTGCGTCGATCACGCGGCACCAGGCGCAGGCCAGCGGCTGCGGCCATTTCCAGCACGGCGGTGCGCACCGCCGTTCCGCCCAGGAAACCGATGTGGGCGGCGACCGGCTCGCCGACCGGCCCGGTCACGGTGACCGGATGCAGCGTTCCGCCGGTGGCTTGAACCAGCGCCTCGGTGAAACCTTCGCCACCATCGACCAGTGGGGCTTTCAACAAGCGAGCGTCAGGCCATACCGCACGGACGCCTTCGGCAATGGCCTCGGTCACGTCCAGCACGCTCAGGCTTTCCTTGAAACCGGACGGGGCGATCAGGATGTTCAGGGACATGGCGATTCTCCAAGGGTGACGGGTTTCAGGAAGCGGGCGGCGTCGCCGATGGCGCTTCCCCCTGTCCGTGATAACGACAGCCAGAACGATTTATTCCCGGAACGGCGGATTTTTCAGGTCAGCTTCAAGCCGAGCGCCGGCCAGATCAGCCATGAGAACAGCAGCAGCAATCCCAGATGGAGAGGGAGCAGCGCGCCGCTCAGGCGCAGCAGGTCGCGGGAGCCATAAGTGGCCGCCGGCAACTGGGCGAACAACGCGACCGGCTTGGCGCTGACGGTCAAGGTCAGACAATAGCCGCTGGCGAGAGCGGCGCTGAAAGCCAGCGCAGTCGGTTCATAGCCGAGCGACAGGGCGAACAGAATGACCGCGGGAATCAGAATCGTGGCGCGGGCGCTGCGCGAAGCGATGAGCAGATGGGAGAGCAGGCCGATGATCGCCACGCCGCCGGCTAACAGCAGAGGACTGCCCGCCAGCCTGGTTTCCAGCGCTGTGAACAGAGTGCGCGCCAACTCGGCGGCGGCTCCGGTTTGGATCAGGCTTTCGCTCAATTCCAGGGTCGCGGCCATAAAAATCAGCAGATTCCATTCAACCGCCTTCAGGCCCTGTTTCAGGGAAATCGGCCCCAGGCCAGGCCAGGTCACGGCCAAGGCACCGAGCACTGCCACCAGGGTATTGTCCAGACCGTGCAGGCTGGAGGTCGCCCACAACGCGACCATGACTCCAATGATTGACAGAACATAGCGCGCTGATTCGTCCAGGAGTGGTTGGGGAGGGCGGTCGGCAGGCCCGGCATTTTCTACGGCGACGGTCCGCCGCCGTTCCTCGGCGGTCAAAAACAGTTGCAGGATGACCTCAGTGGACAGGAAGCTGCTGAGCAGGGCAAAGGGCAGCCCCAGCATCAGCCAGCGCAGGAAATCCAGCCGTTCGCCGCCGAATTGGACGATTAGGTCAGCGGTCAACAGGTGCGCGCCAGCACCGGTCAACGAGGCGGCGGCGGTCAGCAGGATCGCCGTCGGCAACACCAGCGCCAGGGCCTTGCTCAAACGTGGCTGGTTGAGTTGTTCACTCAAGGCCAGAAACACCGGCGCCATCAACGCTGCGCGCGCCGAAGTGGCGGGAATGAACAGGGCGGTGATCAGATTGGCGGCGGTGAGTCCATAGCAGAGTTGCCGCACTGAACGGGCGCGGCGGGTGAGGGCGGTGACCAGCCATTGACATAAACCCGTAGCGTTGGCGGCGGCGGCGACGATAAAGGCCGCCAGTAGCAAACCGATCAGGCTGTTGCCCAGGGAATGAAACATGGATTCCGAGGAAATGACCCCGGTGAGGGCCAGCGCCAGCAGCGCCGTCAGAGCGACGGTGGTTTCCTCCAGCGGACTCCACACCCAGGCGCCGACCGCCAGACCATAAATGATGAGCGCGCTGCGAGCCGCAGCATCCAGTTGGGGCAAGCCATACCAGACGCTGGCGGCGAACAGGATGACCGCCAGACCTCCGGCCAGTCGACGAGCAGTTAGCGGTTGGCTGGGTTGGGCTGCAAGCGCTATCAGGGTTTGCATGTGAGTCATCCTCCTGCGGGTTTGTTCAAACCGGTCTGCGCAGACCGGCGCTGATGAGGATAACGATCTGTGGGGAATCTTTATTCCACGAGTAGCGGACGCAGCTTCGCTGTTCGCTGAAAAAATTTCGAGCAGTCTGGAATAAAAGACGGTCAAGGTTCGTTTTCGGGATAACGGACTGCGAATGAGCAGGGACCAGCGTTCGTTATCAACCTGAAATGTGGAGATGAATCATGAAATTGCAGAATACTGTACTCGCCGTCGCTCTGAGCGGCCTGATCAGTCCGGCTTTTGCCGATGTGTATTGTCCGCCTCATCCGGGCGCAGTTACGATTGATGACAACGTGATCGTGACCGGACAATGCGTTTTGAACGGGACCCAGGTGAAAGGGAATGTGCTGGTCAAATCCGGCGGCGCGTTGACCGTGCGCGACGCCCGGATTGAAGGCAACCTTCAGGCGGATGGCGGGCGCTATGTGCGCGTCAACCGCACCAATATAGGCGGCGATATTCAGCTCGAAGGGCTTTCCGGAGAGATCAGCCGCATTCAGCGCAGCAACATCGGCGGCAATCTGCAACTGGACAGCAACAGCGTCGGGCTGGTGGCGGAATACAACGCCATTGACGGCGACCTGCAAGCGTTTAGCAATACCGGCGGCGTGGTGATTCGTTACAACGCGATTGACGGCAACTTGCAGTGCAAGAGCAACGCCCCGGCGCCGACCGGCGGCTTCAACCAGGTTTCCGGCAACAAGGAAGATCAGTGCGCCCGGTTGTAGGCTGAGGCAGGCGATTAAAAAAGCCCGGGGCAACGCGCCTCGGGCGGTCGCGTTGCGGCGCAGGATTTTCAGACAATTGTGCTGGAACCGGAATCGTCAACGACGTTCCAAAAAACGGCGATGGAGGAACTCGCCGGCCTCCCGCCGGCTGGCGCCGCTCCGGGCGATTTTTCCGGGAGTCTCCCTGTATGAAAACTCTGCTGACGATTCTGGTCGCCCTGCTGCTGTTCAGCGCCGGCGTACTGCTCGCGCCTCATCTGCAACCTTGGTTGACGCAGTTCGACATCGCCCCATCCCGCCTGAATCCTCCTCATCCGCAACTCGACAGCGCCGTCGCCAAACGCAAGCCGGTCAAGTATCGCCATCCGATGAATCCGACGATTTTTTCCGACACGCCGGCCAAGGACGATATGGGCATGGATTACATCCCGGTTTATGCCGAGGGCGGCGACGATTCAGCGGACCCTGGGTTCACCATCTCCCCGGAAGTCGTGAATAACCTGGGTGTGCGGACAGCGCCGGTGGAACGCGGCGATCTCAGTCGGCGCATCGAGACGGTCGGTTACATCGACTATGACGAACGCGCCTTGAGTCACGTTCATCTACGTGCCAGTGGCTGGGTGGAGAGTCTCAAGGTCCGCACCCTGGGCGAGCGGGTCAGGCGGGGCGATTTGCTGCTGGAGGTTTATGCCCCTGATCTGGTGAACGCCCAGCGGGAATATCTCCAGGCGCTGGAGGGTATCCAGCAATCCTTGAAAGTATCTGCCCGCGACCGATTGCTGGCGCTGGGGGTGCCGGAAAGCCAGATTCAACAAGTCGAGAAAGAGCGGCGCGTCAATCAGATGACGGCGGTTTACGCCCGGCAGGATGGCGTCGTTTCAGCACTCAATATCCGCGAAGGCATGTACGTTACCCCGGAAATGGAACTGATGACCCTGGCGGATACCTCCATCGTGTGGGTCAGAATTGACGTTTTTGAACAACAGGCCGGTTGGCTGGCGGTCGGCCAGAACGCCGAAGTGCGGTTGCCCTATGCGCCCGGCGAGGTCTGGGAGGGGAAGGTGGAATATATCTACCCCGAAGTGGATGCCAAAACTCGCGCCCTGCGTGCCCGGCTGCGCTTTCCCAATCCCGGCGACCGGCTCAAATTCAACATGTTCGCCGATATCGTGATCTACGCTGCGCCGCTGACTAAGGTATTGAGCATTCCCCGTGAAGCGCTGATTTCGACCGGAACGGAACAACGGGTCATCATGGCGCTCGGCGAAGGCCGGTTTAAGGCGCAACCGGTGAAAGTCGGCATCGAATCCGGCGACCGCGTGGAGATTCGCTCCGGTTTGCAAGAAGGCGGGCAGGTGGTGACTTCCGCGCAATTCCTGCTCGATTCCGAAAGCAGCGTGCGCGCCAGCCTGCAACGGTTGACCGCACCGCCCAAGCCAGAGATTTGGACCGAGGGCGTCATCAACGCCGTCGAGGCCGACTCGCGGACGGTGAACGTGACCCATGAGCCGATTCCGGCGCTGAACTGGCCGACCATGACCATGGATTTTCCCGTCAGCCAGAGCGTCAGGCTGGAAGGGTTAAAGCCGGAGCGTCGGCTGCGTTTTCGGATCAGCGAGGGCGCGGACGGGCGCTATGTGATCGATGCAGTTGATAATCCCTCACCCCCGACCCCTCTCCCGCCAGGGGCGAGGGGAGAGCAGCCATGATTGCCGCCATCATTCGCTGGTCGATTCACAACCGATTGCTGGTTACGCTGTTGACCCTGTTGCTGGCCGGCTGGGGGGCCTGGTCGGCGCGGCATATTCCGCTGGACGCCCTGCCGGATTTGTCCGATGTGCAGGTGATTGTGAAAACCAATTATCCCGGCCAGGCCCCGCAGGTGGTGGAAAGCCAGGTGACCTATCCCTTGGCGACGGCGCTGCTGGCGGTGCCGGGCGCAGTGTCCGTGCGCGGCTATTCCGGTTTCGGCGATTCCTTCGTTTATGTGATTTTCGCTGACGGCACGGACCTGTACTGGGCGCGGTCGCGGGTGCTGGAGTATCTGAGCCAGGTCGCGCCTCGCCTGCCGTCACAGGCGCAACCGGCGTTGGGGCCGGACGCCACGGGCGTGGGCTGGGTCTATGAATACGCGCTGGTGGATCGCAGCGGCCAGCATGATCTGGCGCAGTTGCGTTCGTTGCAGGACTGGTTTCTGAAATACGAATTGCAATCCGTGGATGGCGTATCCGAGGTCGCTACGGTCGGCGGCATGGTCAAGCAGTATCAGGTGGTGGTCGATCCCAACCGGCTGCGCGCCTATGGCCTGCCGCTTTCGCAAGTACGCATGGCGGTTCAGAACGCCAATCAGGAAGTGGGCGGTTCAGTGATCGAAATGGCCGAAGCGGAATATATCGTGCGCTCACGCGGCTATCTACGCACTGTCGAAGATTTGCAGCAGGCGCCGCTCGGTGTCAGTCCCGCCGGGACACCCATTCTGCTGGGTGACGTGGCCGAAGTGCGGGTCGGCCCGCAACTGCGTCTCGGTGCGGCGGAACTGGACGGGGAAGGGGAAGTGGTGGGTGGCATCATCGTCATGCGCTCCGGTGAAAACGCCTTGTCCACCATCCAGGCCGTCAAGAGTAAACTGGAACAGTTACGGCGCGGGCTACCGGCAGGGGTCGAGATCGTTCCCACTTATGACCGCTCCGATCTGATTCTTCGGGCGGTGAAAAATCTCGGCGAGAAGCTGGTCGAGGAATTCATTGTCGTCGTCCTCGTCTGCGCCCTGTTCCTGTTTCATTTGCGCTCGTCACTGGTCATTCTGATCAGCCTGCCGGTCGGCATTCTGGCGGCGTTCGCCATCATGCGCTGGCAGGGCATCAACGCCAACATCCTCTCGCTGGGCGGCATCGCCATCGCCATTGGCACGATGGTGGACGCAGCGATTGTCATGGTGGAGAACCTGCACAAGCATCTGGAAAAGCAGACGCCGCGTGATGAAGCGGAACGCTGGCGCATCGTGGAACAGGCCGCCTGCGAAGTCGGGCCGCCGCTGTTTTTCTCGCTGCTGGTGATTACCGTCAGTTTCCTGCCGGTGTTCGCCCTGGAAGCGCAGGAGGGGCGGTTGTTTACGCCGCTGGCCTACACCAAAACCTACGCCATGGCGGCGTCCGCCGGACTGGCGATTACTCTGGTGCCAGTGCTGATGGGTTGGCTGGTGCGGGGCCGCATCCTGCCGGAAGAGCGCAATCCGCTCAATCGCCTGCTCATGGCTGGCTATCGGCCCTTCGTCCATCTGGTGCTGCGTCACCCCTGGCCGGTGGTATTGCTGGCGGGATTGCTGACCTTGACTGCATGGTGGCCGCTGCAACGGCTGGGCGTGGAGTTCATGCCGGATTTGGACGAAGGCGATTTGCTGTATATGCCGACCACTTTTCCCGCCGTTTCCATCGGCAAAGCGGTGGAAATCATGCAGCAAACCGACAAGCTGATTCGCACCGTGCCGGAGGTGCAGCGGGTGTTTGGCAAAGTGGGTCGGGCGGAGACCGCGACCGATCCCGCGCCCCTGAGCATGATTGAAACGGCGATTCAGTTGAAACCGCGTGCGGAATGGCGGCCTGGTCTGACCACCGAGGATTTAATTGCCGAACTGGATCGCATCGTCAAATTGCCAGGATTGAGCAATGCTTGGGTCATGCCGATCAAGAACCGCATCAATATGCTGGCGACCGGCATCAAAACGCCGCTGGGCGTCAAGGTGGCCGGCAGCGATCCGGCGGTGATCCAGCAGATCGGGGAAAAACTGGAGCAGGTGATTCGGGCGATTCCCGGCGCGGCTTCGGTGTATTCCGAGCGGGTGGCGGGCGGGCGCTATGTCGATATCGCTCTCAACCGGCTGGCGGCGGCCCGACTCGGCCTGAACATCAGCGATGTGCAAGAGGTCATCAATACCGCGGTTGGCGGCATGAATGTCACTGAAACGGTGGAAGGGCTGGAGCGTTACCCGGTGAACCTGCGCTATCCGCAGGCGGTGCGCGATTCGCTGGAGCAACTGCGCAACTTGCCCATCGTGACGCCCACCGGGGCGGCTGTGCCGTTAAGCCAGGTCGCTGAAGTGAAAATCGCTGACGGACCGGCGATGTTGCAAAGCGAGAATGCCCGGCTGATCGGTATTACTTTTGTGGACATCCAGGGTCGCGACATTGGCTCCTTCATCGCCGAGGCGCAACGGGCCGTCGCGGAACAGGTCGCATTGCCGGCGGGTTATTCGCTGCGCTGGTCCGGTCAGTACGAGTACCTGAGCCGGGCGCTAGCCAAACTGCAAGTGGTCGCGCCGGTGACGTTAATCATCATCTTCCTGCTGCTCTACCTGAGCTTTGGCCGCCTGGGCGAGGCGGTGTTGATCATGGGAACGCTGCCGTTCGCCCTGCTGGGCGGAATCTGGCTGCTGTACGGACTGAACTACAACCTGTCGGTGGCGGTCGGGGTGGGATTTATCGCTCTGGCCGGCGTCGCGGCGGAAACCGGGGTGATTATGCTGGTCTATCTGGATCAGGCGCTGTCCCGGCGGCGGGAGATGGCGCGGGCGGAAGGCCGCACGGTGACGCTGGTTGAATTGCGCGAAGCGGTGATTGAGGGCGCGCTGTTGCGGTTGCGTCCGAAAATGATGACCGTTGCAACGATCATCGTCGGTCTGTTGCCGATCATGTACGGCGTCGGAACGGGGTCAGAAGTGATGCAGCGCATCGCTGCGCCGATGATTGGCGGCATTGTCAGCGCCACCTTGCTGACCCTGGTGGTGATCCCGGCGGTGTACCTGATTTGGCAGGGCTGGGTGATCGGTAAAGAAACGTCGTTAGCCGGTGAATCTTGTCCACGATGAAGGAGAAAACCATGAAAGAGTTATTGGTTGCGCCTACTTTGCTGACTGTCCTGATCGGCATCAGCGGTCCAGCGCTGGCCGTTGAGGAGAAACACGATCATGCGGCGGCTCCGGCGACATCTTCTGCGACTGACTCGACCATCGCTGCGACGGGAACCGTTAAAAGCGTGGACGCCGCCAAGGGCAAGCTGGTCATCGACCACGATCCGATTCCGGCGTTGAACTGGCCGCGCATGGTAATGGACTTTCAGTTGGCGGACAAAGCCATGACGGGTCAGGTCAAGGCCGGCGATCAGGTTCGGTTCGAGATGAAAGAGGGTGAAAAAGGCGCTTATCTGATCACCGTAATTCAGCCTAAGCCCTGAAATTTTGCGTCTTCCAGTCATGGGAATAACGCTACGCCGAATTGGCTTTCCTGCACTGCTGGCGTTGAGTCTGACGCTGGCGCTGATCAGTTGCAGCGTGCTGCGGCTGGCTTATTACCACGTTGATTCCTGGTTGCTCGGTCAGGTCGAGAGCTTTGTCACGCTGAACGCAGAACAGCGCGACTGGCTGGAGGAGCGGCTGCGGGCGCACCGGGAATGGCATTGCCGGACCCAGTTGCCTACCTATGTGGAGTGGCTGGGCGCGTTGCAGGCGGAGATCGACGCCCCGGAACCGGCCCGATTGGCGGCGCTTTCCGACCGATTGGATGGGTTCATTGAGGCGATTCTGGCGGAATTCGCGCCGACCGCGGCGGAATTGCTGGTGCGGCTGGATTCCGGCCAGCGTGCTGAACTGTTCAACCGGCTGGATCAGGAACTGGTCGAGATGCGGGTCAAGTATCTCGACCCGTCGCCGGAACAACGGCAGCGCGAGCGGGCGGAACGTCTGGAAAAGCGGTTAAAACCCTGGATCGGCGCGCTGACCGCCGAGCAGTCGGCGCGCATTCGCCAATGGAGCCAGGTCTTGGATGAGCAGGGCGGCGGCTGGCTGGCGAACCGGCAACGCTTGCTGGAGGCAGTGCGTGCAGCATTGGCCGGGTCGGATGCGGGCAGCGCCCGGCGCCAGTTGGTCGGTTTGTTCGAGACGCCGGCGACGGTGCAAACGGCGGACTATGCCCGGCAGACCCTCCGCGCCCGAGCTGAAGCCCTCGCTTTAATCTCTGACTTGCTGCGCTTGATGACCGACGACCAGCGCGCCCGGCTTGCGGAACGCATCGAGGGCGTGAGGGCAGATTTTCGGGCGCTGAGTTGCGGCGAATCAACGACCGTGGCGGCGCGCCGGTTTTGAGCAATTTGGCGAATTTTTCGCCAAACAAACTCGGTGCAAGCTAAACAACCGTTTGCACGAAGGGATGCAGGCCTTGCCGTGGACTTATCCACAGAATCTGTGGAAAAAATCCCGGGGTCAGGGCGCATTTTCCTGGCGTTGCCGGGCCGCATCCTGCATGAAGCGGTTGATGTCCTTTTCGAAGGTTTTCAAATCTTCAGGCCGTGTCGGCACGACGGGCGGCGCAGCGCGGTCGGGCGTTTCCTGGACAACAGGCGGCGGCTTGTGGCCGAGCCACTGCGTCAGGGTCAGACCGATAACAGCTAACACAATCAATAACATCACCATGCGCATGTTGATCATCCTCGTAGTCAGGAAGCCGGGAATATCCGGCGCAAGCATAGGCATTATTGTGCGGCAACTGCTTTATAATAAAAATGCAGATAGACTTTAAAATGTTGATTTTTCAATTCTGATGGAGCCGCAATGAGGCGATTGTTTCCATGCTGTTTGGCGCTGGCGCTCGGCGCATTGGCTAGTCCGGTTCAGGCTGAAACCCGCTATGTCACGGATTCTTTCAAACTCCCGATGCGCAGTGGTGGATCGGTGAATCATCGCATTGTCCGCATGGTGCCCAGCGGGACGCCGCTGGAAGTTCTGGAGATCAATGATGAAGGATTCGCCAAAGTCAGGACGCTGGAGCGGATCGTGGGCTGGATGTTGACCCGCGATTTGATGAACGAGGCCAGTCCCCGTGATCGAGTGTTGCAACTGGAGAGTCGGGTGACCACGCTGGAGGAGGAAAACCAGACGCTACGCGGGGAAAATGAAAGTGTGAAGGTCATCCGCAATGATCTGAGCCGGTGCAATGAGGAGTTGACGGAGATTCGCAATACGGCCTCGCAAACGTTGGCGATTGATGAAGAGAATCGCAAGTTGCAACAGGAGATGGCGGCGATGCGCGAGCAGCTGGAACGACTTGAAGAACAAAGCAGTGCATTGCGTGGTGATACGAGCCGCAACTGGTTCCTGTCCGGTGCCGGGGTGGTGTTGGGCAGCGTGCTCCTGGGTCTGGTCATCCCCCTGATTCCCTGGCGGCGCAAGCGGCGCTGGGATCAGTTCTGATCGAATTTGGAGTGGAACAACGCGGTTTGTTTGAACCCATTGCTGTTGACCGGGAAATCACCCAGTAAGTGGAAAACGCTAATCCCGTGATCCGCGAAACTCAAAGATCAGCGAGCGCTCCGTCGATGTTGGCGGAGCCAGCGAATAAGTCCTCTGATTAAAGGAGATTTCCCATGATCCGCATCAAACAGCCGGCGCTGGTCGTTCATGCCCACGATGTGCCCGGATACAAGTATCAGATGAAATGGACGTGGAAGATGCTGCCCGGCGCCGCCGCCGGGGATATCGTGAACTGGATTCTCCACGCGAACAACGGCCAGTTCGGCGCTCGAAAACAGCGGCTGGAAAACGTCATCATCAACTGCCACGGCGCGCCAGGTTCTTTATTCATTGGCGGAACCGGCAGCCCCGCCCTCGACATCAAAAGCGTGAGTGTTTTCTCGGCGCTTCAAGGATGCGACATTGGCACGATCTGGCTCGTGGCCTGTGAAGTAGCTAACCAGCAGGGGGTCGCCACCGGCGGGGTCGGAAAGACGTTTTGCGCCGATCTGGCCAAGACGGCGGGTTGTGACGTAATCGCCTCGGCGACGATCCAGCACGTTAATCTCGGCTTTTACCTGCGCGGCTGTCCGTGGGGCTGCATCGACGACTTCGAGGGCCTTACCTATAGGTTCAAATCCGCCGGCGGGCATTTGTATTATGTTTCGTAATCAAGCGAGCCGGAATTTACAGCACGTCGCACGCCGCTTCGTTGTCCGGCGAACCTGGGAGCTGGTCGCCACCGCGCTGAATCTGCCCGATCTCAGGCAATTCCCAACAGCTTGTGGGTTTGCAGGCTTAACCGCCATTGGGGATGGGCCAGACAATAAGCGAGAGCGGCCTGGGTGTGCGCCTCCCGTTCGGGACCGTCCAGCGGTTGCAGAAAGAAATGCTGAAAAGCTAGATCGATGAACCGCTCCGGCTGCGCTTCCGGCTCGCGTTGGGGATAAGCGAGCTTCAACTCATCGCCCCAAGTTAGCCGCAGTGGCGCATTCGCCTTGGGGCTGACGCAAATCCAGTCTAGATCCGGCGGGGGCAGCAATGTTCCGTTGGTCTCCACCGCGACGGCAAAACCCCGCTGGTGAAACGCGGCGATCAATGCGCCGTCCAGTTGTAGCAATGGCTCGCCGCCGGTGCAGACTACATAGGGTTTAGCGCCTGTTTGACGGGTCGGCCAGCAGGCCATGACTGCCGCCGCCAGCGCTTCCGTCGTAGCGAATTTCCCTCCGCCGGGTCCATCGACGCCGATAAAATCAGTGTCGCAGAACCGGCAAATCGCCAGCGCCCGGTCCGCTTCCCGTCCGCTCCATAAATTGCAACCGGCGAACCGGCAGAACACGGCGGGCCGACCGGTCCAGGCGCCTTCTCCTTGCAGGGTGTAGAAAATTTCTTTAACGCTGTAACTCACGCTGCGCCGCCCCAGCAGAGCGTCGCTCCGCAACCGGGCGTTTGTTCCAGATCGATGCGATCCAACGGCGGCGGCACGGTCGCCATTCGCTCACGCATCCAGCCAAGTAATCCGGCCAGCGTCGGTTCGGTCAAACCGGCCAGTTCGTCGAGCCGGTGATGATCAAGTTGCCGGTAGAGCGGTTCAAATCGGGCTTTGACTTCGCCGTAATCCACGGTCCAGCCCATGAAGTCATCCAGCGGCGCAGTCAGGTGCAGGCGCAGCGTATAACTGTGTCCATGCAATCGGCGGCGGGCATCGCCCGCTGGCGCATGATTCCGGCGCAAGGCGCTCTCGAAGCGGCGCTCCTTCCAGATCCGATAGCGGTCGCCGTCGTAATGACAACCGGCGGTGACTGTTTCATGCACCGTGACCCGGGACAGTTCCGGCAAGGCGGGTTGCAAGCGCCCCCACAGCCACGCCGCCAGCCGCTCGCTGGTCGGGTTCTCCAACCCCGGCAGATCGTTCAGACAAGCCCAGTGCAACTGCTCCTGCAACGGCTTCCACGCCGTCGCCAGCCGCGCCGCGTCTGGCCCGGCCCCGCGCAGAATGATTTCGAAGCCATGCCCGTGCATGCGCCCGCACGGGTGGCCCGGTGGAACGTTCGGCAATTGGTGCGCCGCTTCAAAGCGGAACCGTCGCCAGCAATGGGTCTGATCCTCCCGGTTCACCGTTGCGCCCTGATTGCCCGCGCTCTGCACGCTGACCTGCATGATTCCCGGCGCATTCAGTCGCGCCTGAATCCAGCGGGCCAGGTTTTCATCGGTCGGTGCTGATAAATGATCGTTCAGCAAGGCGTAATCCAGCGGTGCGATGGCCTCGCGCAGCCGCTCCGTCAGCGTCTCCGCTTCCGCTCCCGGAAAGGGTGCAAAACCCCAGGGCAGTACTGCCCGAACCTGCGCCAGGAAACTGTGCCCGTGCAGCCGCGCCCGGCGGTCTGTCCAGCCTTCGAGACGGCGAGCTGCTTCAAAGGACGCCGCCGCCATGAAATAAAGCCGGTCGTTCATACGGGAGCGGCGAGCAGCGGATCAACCAAGCCAGCTTCGGCGAACCCCCGCGCCCGCAACTGGCAGGCCGGACATTCGCCACAGGGGGGGCGAACGCCGTTGTAGCAGGTATGGGTGTCGGCCAGCGCCGGCAGCGCCCCCAACGCACTGGCCAACCGCACCGTGTCAGCCTTCGATTTGAACATCAGCGGCGCATGAATCGTGATTTTATATTCCATTCCTAGCTGGATCGCCTGTTCCAGCGCCTGGAGAGTCGCCTGCCGGCAATCGGGATAGCCGCTGTAGTCCGTTTGCGCCACGCCGGTGACCAAGTGATGAATGTTCCGCGCATAGGCGAAGGCGGCGGCGAAGGTCAGAAAAATCAGATTACGGCCCGGCACAAAGGTGTTGGGCAATCCAGTCTGGGCGTCCATTCCGTCCTGAACCGGGATACCGGCGTCGGTCAGCGCATTGCCGCCTAATGCAGCAAAGGTATTGATGGGCAACACCGTCTGCGGTGCGCCGGCCCGGGCGGCGACTCGTGCTGCGCAGTCGAGTTCAAGACGATGGCGCTGACCATAATCAAAGGTCACGGCCTCGACCTGACCGGCCCCAAACTGCTGCAGCGCCCAGTACAGGCAGGTGGTAGAGTCCTGCCCACCGGACAGGACGACGAGCGCCTGGCGCATGTTCAGCTACTCCGGTTCGCTGTTCAGGCGCACACTGGGCTTGATGGCGATGCCACCACGTGGGGCAAAATCGCCGCGCACTTCCAGCCAGTGCGGTTGCAGCAGCGTGAACA
>CAZDVY010000011.1:0-34131 GCA_964508935.1 uncultured Candidatus Competibacteraceae bacterium
TTGGTGTGCGCCAGCACCTTGTAGCGCACCTCGTTGTAGGCGTACTTCTTCAGCGGAATCTTTGGCCGCCCGGAATCGAGAACAAACGGATTCTCGTTGGACTCATGCACCGCCGGGTTGTAGCGGAATAACGGCCAATGTCCGCATTCCACCGCCAGATGCTGCTGATCCAGCCCGCGCTGCATGTTGATGCCGTGGGCGATGCAGTGACTGTACGCCAGAATCAGCGACGGCCCGTCATAGGCTTCGGCTTCGCGGAAGGCCAGCAACGCCTGCTGCGGATTGGCACCCAGCGCGATGCGCGCCACATAGACATTGCCGTAGGAAATCGCCTGCAACGCCACATCCTTCTTGCCGCCCTGTTTGCCGGCGGCGGCGAATTTGGCCACCGCGCCCATCGGGGTAGATTTCGACATCTGGCCGCCCGTGTTGGAATACACCTCGGTGTCCATCACCAGAATGTTCACATCGCGGCCACTGGACAGGACATGGTCAACGCCCGACGAGCCGATGTCATAGGCCCAGCCGTCGCCGCCGACGATCCACACGCTGCGCCGCACCAGTTGATCGGCAATGGCCAGCAGTTGCGCCGCCCGTGGGTCATCGATTTCCCGCAACCGCAGCTTGAGTTCGGCTATCCGACCGCGTTGCCGACGAATGTCGATTTCAGTGATCTGCTCAGCATTCAAAAGATCGTCCACTAACTCCTCGCCAATCCGTCCCGCCAGCGCCTTGAGCAATTCGCCGGCGTATTCCAGATGCTTGTCGGCAGTCAGGCGGAAGCCCAGGCCAAATTCAGCATTGTCTTCAAACAGCGAATTGGACCAGGCCGGGCCGCGTCCTTCGCTGTTCACCGACCAGGGCGTGGTCGGCAGATTACCGCCATAGATCGAGGAACAACCGGTCGCATTGGCCACCAGCAGCCGGTCGCCGAACAGTTGCGAGAGCAGCTTGACGTAAGGCGTCTCGCCACAGCCCGCGCAGGCCCCGGAGAATTCGAACAGCGGCGGCAGGAACTGCACCCCGCGCACCGTGGAGAAATCTACCCGGCCGCGATCCACTTCCGGCAGGGTCTCGAAGAAGCCGATATTGGCCCGTTCATTCTCCAGGACGGGTTCCTTCAGCGCCATGTTGATAGCTTTATGCCCGGTCTGTTCCTTGCTCTTGGCGGGGCAAACTTCGACACAGAGCCCACAACCGGTGCAGTCTTCCAAATACACCTGCAGGGTGTAGCGAATCTCCGGGAAGCCCCGGGCGTCAATCGGTGCGGCCTTAAACGTCTTGGGGGCAGTCTCCAGACTGGCTTCGTTGTAGAACTTGGAGCGGATCACGCCGTGCGGGCAGACCATGCTGCAATTGCCGCACTGAATACAGATGTTTGGCTCCCAGATCGGCACAAAGTTGGAGATATTGCGCTTTTCCCACTGGGTAGTAGCGCTGGGATAGGTGCCGTCCACCGGCAGGGCGCTGACCGGCAGTTCATCGCCGCGCCCGGCCATCATCATCGCCGTCACGTTCTGCACAAACTCCGGCGCATTGGCCGGCACCACCAACGGCAATTCGCGGGTGCTGGTGGCCTGAGCCGGAACCTTGATTTCACGCAGATTGGCCAGGGTGTTATCGACCGCCTCGAAGTTCTTGCGCACCACTTCCTCGCCCTTGCGGGCGTAGGTCTTCTTGATCGAATACTTGATCTTGTCAATCGCCTTGTCACGCGGCAGCACCCCGGAGATGGCGAAAAAGCAGGTCTGCATGATGGTGTTGATCCGCGTCCCCATACCGTTGTCGCGGGCCACCTTTTCCGCATTAATGGCATGCACCTTGATCTTTTTGGCGATGATCTGCTCCTGCACCGGGCGCGGCAGCCGATCCCAGGCCTCCTCCGGCTCATGGGGACTGGTGTTCAACAGCAACACCGCACCCGGCGCAGCGTTTTTCAAGACATCGCCGCGATCCAGGAAATTAAACTGGTGGCAACCAATGAAGTTGGCTGACTGCACCAGATAAGGTGAGCGGATCGGATTTGGACCAAAACGCAGATGAGAGACGGTCTGCGAACCGGATTTCTTCGAGTCGTAGACGAAATAGCCTTGGGCGTAAAACTCCGGGTCATCGCCGATGATCTTGATCGAGTTCTTGTTCGCGCCCACCGTGCCGTCCGCGCCCAGCCCGTAGAACATCGCCCGCACCACTTTATCGGACTCGATCATGAAGGTCGGGTCCACTTCCAGGCTGGTGTGCATCACGTCATCGATGATGCCAACGGTAAAGTGATTCTTGGGCTGCTTCTTGCCCAATTCATCGAACACCGCTTTGCACATCGCCGGGGTGAATTCCTTGGACGATAGCCCGTAGCGGCCGCCAATCACCCGGGGCAGCACCTGAGTAGGCAAAGCTCCAGCGTTGTGCGCCTCGACCAGCGTATTGACGATTTCCAGATACATCGGCTCACCGGAGGCCCCCGGTTCCTTGGTGCGCTCGAGGACAGCGATAGATTTGACGCTGGCCGGTAAGGTCGCCAGGAAATGGCTGGAGGACAGCGGCTGGTACAAACGCACCTGGATTATCCCGACCCGCTCACCGCGTTGATTCAGATAATCGGCGGTTTCGCAGGCGGTTTCCGCGCCGGAACCCATCAGAATGATGACCCGCTCGGCCAGCGGATCGCCGAAGTAATCGAACAGGTTGTAGCGACGGCCAGTGACACCAGCGAATTTATCCATCGTTGCCTGCACAATGCCCGGCACCTTGGCGTAGAACGGATTGACCGTTTCGCGGCTCTGGAAATAGACATCGGGATTCTGGGCGGTGCCGCGAATGAACGGCCGGTCGGGATTCAGCGCCCGGGCGCGGTGGGCCAGCACCAGATCATCGCGGATCATGGCCCGGATTTCATCGTCGGTCAGCAGGGTGACTTTGTTCACCTCGTGCGAGGTGCGGAAGCCGTCGAAAAAATGGATGAACGGCACCCGAGATTCCAACGTCGCCGCTTGAGCAATCAGCGCCATGTCGTGCGCTTCCTGCACCGAACCGGAGGCCAGCAGGCAGAAACCGGTGGCGCGCACCGCCATCACATCCTGATGGTCGCCGAAAATGGACAGACCCTGGGTCGCCAGCGAACGGGCGGCAACGTGGAACACCGCCGAGGTGAGTTCGCCGGCGATCTTGTACATGTTGGGGATCATCAGCATGAGCCCCTGCGATGCGGTAAACGTGGTGGTCAACGCCCCGGTCTGCAACGCGCCGTGCGCTGCGCCCGCTGCGCCGCCTTCGCTCTGCATTTCCATGACCAGGGGAATGCTGCCCCAGATGTTCTTGACGCCTTCCGACGCCCACTGATCCGCCAGTTCGGCCATAGTCGAGGAAGGCGTAATCGGATAAATCGTGCAAACTTCATTGACCCGGTAGGCGACGTAGGCCGCCGCTTCATTACCGTCAATGGTGGTCACTTGCCGTTCAGTCATGTCATGGTTCTCGCTGAGTCCGCAGTAGATGACGCGGACAGGTTTTTTTTGATCACCGGGCGCTCCCCGCTCCCACACGCGGGAACGGGGTCGGGGGTGAGGGAATGAATTCCAGTGATTACGCTTCCGCCGGTTCAGGGATCATCTCGATGGCGTGGCAGGGGCACTGCTCGAAGCACACTGCGCAGCCGGTGCACAGATCGTAGTTGTAGCGGTAGCGCTTGCCCGGCCCCAATTTGATGATGGCGTCCTCGGGACAGGCGCCGAAGCAGCCGTCGCATTCATAGCAATTGCCACAAGACAGGCAACGCTTGGCTTCATACAACGCTTCTTTGGCGGTCAGACCGGCGACCACTTCTTCGAAACTGCTCTGACGGCCTTTAATATCCAGATGACTCTGTGGGCGCTGGGCTGCGTCGGTGTAGTACCAGACATGCAGTTTTTCGAACGTGGCCAGATCATGCTTGGGCGGCTTGACATAGGATTCGCCGCGCAACCAGGCGTCGATGTGGCGGGCCGCCTTCTTGCCGTGGCCCACGCCAATCGTCACGGTGCGGTCGGACGGGACCATATCGCCGCCGGCGAACAGACCCGGACTGCCGGTCATCATCTGCTCGTTGACGATGACCACGCCGTCCGCCTTGAACTGTACCCCAGGCACCTTGTGCATGAAGCTGGTGTCGACGTCCTGACCCAGCGCCATAATCAGCGCGTCGGCTTCCAGCGTCTCAAACTGCCCGGTGGGACGTGGCCGGCCCTTTTCGTCGACTTCCATGACTTCTACGGTGAAGGTCGTTTCGTCGATGTTCTTGATGGTGCGCAGCCAGTGAATTTTCACCCCTTCTTCCAGCGCCTCGGTCGCCTCAAAATCGTGAGCGGGCATGTGGGCGCGGTCGCGGCGATAGATAATCAGCGGCTCATAGCCCAGCCGCTTGGCGACGCGGGCGGCGTCCATGGCGGTGTTGCCGCCGCCGTAAATGGCGACCCGCCGTCCCAGTTTCGGGGCGTTGCCGGTTTCCACATCCTTGAGGAAACTGATCGCGTCCAGCATCTTGCCGGCGTCGCGGGAAGGAATGTCGGTACGCTTGCTGATGTGGGCGCCGACCGCGACAAAGATCGCGTCGAAATCGCCTTCCCGCTTTTCAGCCAACAGGTCATCGACCCGATGATTGAGAACGATCTTGACGCCCATGTTCTCAATCCGCTTGACCTCGGCGTCCAGCACATCACGCGGCAGCCGGTAGGAGGGAATGCCGAAATGCATCATACCGCCGGCCATGGGTCCGGCTTCGTGGATTTCGACCTCATGGCCCAAGCGAGCCAGGTGATAGGCGGCAGAGAGTCCGCTAGGGCCAGCGCCGACGATCAGCACCCGCTTGCCGGTGGATTTGGCGGTCACTTCAAACTGCCAGTTTTCCTGCAAGGCCAGGTCACCCAGGAACCGCTCAACCGCGTGGATGCTGACTGAAGAATCCAGCTTGCCGCGATTACAGGCGCTCTCGCAAGGGTGGTAACACACCCGGCCATGAATCGCCGGCATCGGGTTATTTTCGGTCAGGCTCTGCCAGGCTTCCTTGAAGCGGCCTGCCTGGGCGTGGGTCAGCCAGGCCTGGATGTTCTCTCCCGCCGGACAGGCGTTGTTGCAGGTCGGCAGCAGATCGACGTAGATCGGCCGCTGGATGCGTTGTGGGCCGACATTGCGTTTCTCGTGCGTCAGGTCCAGCGGGCGCGTCATGTTGATGGGCGTATCAGTCATCGTGCTTCTCTTTACTATCGTCTGGTGGTTAGGGATCGACGGCCGTCCACGAGGGACGGACTCGATCTAGCAGTACTCGGCGCTGCCCGTCGCGGTCGTTTTCGAGAGTTTGATCGAAGCCGCCGCCGGCAACACTCGGTCAGCCAAGCTAAACTTGTCCAGATAACCGTAGAACATTTTGGCGGGAAGTGAATAACCACCCGCACAATGCCCTGCATTTTTCAACCTCTGTTGAGGATTTTCGCTGATGAAAGCCGTCCTTCTCCGCCAGCTCGGCGGTCCCGAACAGTTGACCGCTGAAGACATCGCCACGCCCGAACCCGGCCCAGGCCAGGTGCGCGTTCGACTCCACGCATCAGCCTTGAACCGCCGCGATGTCTGGATCACCCTCGGCCAGTACCCCGGTATTCGCCTGCCCTGCATCATGGGTTCTGACGGCGCGGGTGTCGTCGACCAACTAGGGCCGGATGCGCCAGCCGATTTGCTCGGCCAGGAGGTGATGATCTACCCGGCTTATGACTGGGGCCACGACCCGCGCTTTCCCAGCTCAACCTTCCGGGTACTGGGGATGCCAGATCCCGGCACATTTGCTGAATATCTGTGCGTGCCAGCCAGCCACGCATTCGCCAAGCCGGCACATTTGAGCTGGCAACAGGCGGCGGCGATTCCGCTGGCCGGATTGACTTCCTGGCGAGCGCTGATGACTCAGGCGGCGGTGCAACCCGGCGAAACGGTACTGGTGACGGGTATTGGTGGCGGGGTCGCCACCTTCGCTCTGAAATGGGCGGTAGCACTGGGAGCGCGGGTCTTCGTCACCAGTGGCGACGAGGCCAAACTGGCGCAGGCCCGGGAGCTGGGCGCAGCGGGCGGCGTTAATTACCGCGCCGAGGATTGGGACAAGCAGTTGATTAAACTGACCGGCGGCGTGGAGGTGGTGATCGATGGAACAGGCGGCCCGGCTTTCAAAGGCTGCTTCTCGGTGCTGAAGCCGGCGGGACGGCTGGTAATGTATGGCGCAACTGCGGGTAATCCGCCCGGTCTAGACGCAGTGCGACTGTTTTTCCGCCAGGCGCGCATCATCGGCTCCACTATGGGGTCGCCGGAAGAATTTGCGGCAATGCTGCGCTTTGTTGCGGAGCACCGTATTGAACCCGCCATTGACCAGGTTTTTCCACTCGATCAGGCGGTCGTTGCCCATCAACGGTTGCTGGCAACGGAACAGTTGGGCAAGCTGGTGTTGCAGCATGATTGAGCGTCGGCGGCGGATCCATTGCAAGCCAGACTTATATGCATTTGAATATTATAAATAAAAAACTCAAGCTTAGTAGCGATGAAAAATTTATTGACGCAGTGCAGCATTAACCTTATACTGCGTTGCAACATTCATCGAGAATGTTGTCCTCCAAATCCTCCTTTGGTGGTTTTTTGCCGGGGTTAGCCATAACCTCGGCGTTTTTTATTGCGCCGCAAAAAAAATTGCGCGCATCTCCGTCAATGCTCTTGACGCACTGCAACATTCCGATTAAGCTATGCTCAACATCGTTCAGATGTTGTTCTTCTCCACACCTTCCTTTGGTGGTTCTTTAGCCGGATCAATCAATGATTCCGGCTTTTTTTACGGGCGCTGTGCCGAACTGATTCAGACCGCCACGACCGAATCACTCTCCTGCCGCCAACCGTTCCACCCGCTGAAAGCCGCGCGGCAGTGGTTTGCCCCGCCGGCCTCGTTCGCCCGCATAGCCTTCCAGATCAGCAGGTTTGAGCTTCATGTCCCGTTTGCCGGCAGTCAGAATGAGGTTCTGGTTGAGTGGCAGGAGCGTCAGCGCAGTCAGCCACTCCTCGCCAGGCAGGTCGATAATCTTGTTGCCTTTGCCTTTGGGCAGGCGCGGCAGATCGTTGACCGGGAACAGCAACAGCCGGCCACTGCTACTGACCACCGCCAACCGCTCAGTCTCCAGACTTGCAACCAGCAATGGCGGGAGGATTTCCGCCCCTTCCGGCACCGTCAACACCACCTTGCCCGCCTTGTTGCGACTGAGCAGATCGTCGAAGGCGCAGATAAAGCCATAGCCGGCATCGGTCGCCAGCAAATAAAGATCTTCAGGATTGCCCAGTAGCACGCTGATAAACCGGGCGCCATCCGGGGGACTGAGCTTGCCGGTCAACGGTTCGCCATACCCCCGCGCCGAAGCCAGTCCCGCCACGGGCAGGGTGTAAGCCCGTCCCGTTGTATCCAGAAAAACCGCAGATTGATTGCTGCGTCCCTGCGCTTGACCCAGGAAACCGTCACCGGATTTGTAGCTGAGCGCTGAGGCATCGATTTCACGGCCCTTGGCGGCCCGTACCCAGCCTTTTTGCGAGAGCACCACGACCATCGGCTCACTCGGTGTCAGACCGGTCTCATCCAGGGCCTGTGCGGGTCGCCGTTCCACCAACGGACAGCAACGCGGATCGGCATAGTGTTTGGTGTCATCCTGAATTTCTTTACGGATCAATGTGTTCAATCGCTTCTCAGCACTTAGTAATTCCTTTAACTGCTCCTGTTCCCTGCGCAACTGATCCTGATCGCCACGTAATTTCATTTCCTCCAGCCGAGCCAGATGGCGCAGCTTGGTCTCCAGAATTGCTTCGGCCTGGATATCGGACAGTTGAAAGCGGGCCATCAACACCGGCTTGGGTTTTTCCTCGGTGCGCAGAATGCGAATGACTTCATCCAAGTTGAGATAGGCGATCAGTAGGCCATCGAGAACATGCAGGCGCTGTTCAACCTGATTCAGGCGGAATTCCAGCCGCCGCCGCACGGTGATCACCCGGTAGCGCAGCCATTCTGCGAGAATCTGCTGGAGATTCTTGACCTGAGGCCGGCCATCCAGACCAATCATATTGAGATTAACCCGGTAGCTTTTCTCCAGATCGGTCGTGGCAAACAGGTGATCCATCAGCAAATCCACATCGACCCGATTGGAACGCAATGCCAGCACCAGGCGGGTCGGATTTTCGTGATCGGACTCGTCGCGTAGGTCCTCAACCATAGGCAGTTTTTTATCGCGCATTTGCGCAGCGATCTGCTCCATAATCCGCGCCCCGGACACCTGATGTGGCAAGGCGGTCATCACTACATCGCCATTGTCCCGTTCGAAGCGGGCGCGCAAGCGCACAGAGCCAGTGCCAGTCTGATAGAGCTTCCGTAATTCTTCACGGGGGGTAATGATTTCTGCGCCGCCCGGATAATCCGGTGCGGGCACAATGTCCAGTAAGTTGTCCAACCCGCAGTCAGGATGATCCAGCAGATAGATACAAGCGGCGGCTATTTCACCAAGATTATGTGGGGGAATGTCCGTAGCCATGCCGACGGCAATACCGGTTGCGCCATTGAGCAGCACATTCGGCAACCGGGCGGGTAGTAAAACCGGTTCGTTCAGAGTACCGTCAAAATTGGGCGTCCAGTCCACCGTACCTTGACCCAGTTCAGATAATAAAACCTGAGCAAAGGGTGATAACCGCGCTTCCGTGTAGCGCATGGCGGCAAAGGATTTAGGGTCATCCGGCGAGCCCCAGTTACCCTGCCCATCGATTAACGTGTAGCGGTAGGAGAAGGGCTGCGCCATTAAAACCATCGCTTCGTAACAGGCTGAATCGCCATGTGGATGATATTTTCCCAGGCAGTCACCGACTGTACGGGCAGATTTTTTATGCTTGGCGCCGGCATTCAGGCCCAGTTCAGACATAGCATAAATAATGCGCCTTTGTACGGGTTTTAGTCCATCGCCTATATGTGGTAAAGCCCGGTCGAGAATAACGTACATGGAATAATCCAGGTACGCTTTTTCAGTGAATATTCTGAGCGGCCACTGTTCAGTGGCGTCGGCATTAAAAAGGACAAGTTCAGTCATTGAAAGACAAATTCAATTAAGGGTTGGTGAATAGTTCAGCTCGATCAATTACGGAACCTGCACAGAGAAGATAGCAATCCTATACAGGTTGTAGCGTTTCCCCTTCCTCGACAAGGAGGGGAAGACGCCACGATCTGTATAGAATCGCTATGCAGCGGGTTAGGCGGGAGACCTTGATGGCCTGTGCAGAACGGCGCCTGGCCTTCGCGGCGGAATACAGCGAGAATACATAAAAATCCATATCATCCAACGGCGACTGGAGGCGATGGGCGAATTGTAGCCGAAATGGACGGGGACATTGATGATTCGCAAGCCCAAACGGGCAAAGTTGATTAAAATGGGGTTCGCTTACAACCATCATTGAGGTTCAACCGCATGAACATCGTTCAGAACATCGGCTCTGCCGACAAAATCGCCCGGCTGGTCGTGGGCGCCCTGCTGATTCTCCTCGCACTAATGGGACAGATCGGCATGTGGGGCTGGATTGGCGTCATCCCCATCGCTACTGCGCTGATGGGCTGGTGTCCAGCCTACACGCTGTTCGGCATCAAGACCTGCCCGACCAGCAACCCGCCGTCTTCCAGTTGACCCGACGGTTCACCGGCACTCACCCCTGCTCTTCTCGCAAGCAGGGGATTCTTGGAGACTGTCTAAAAACTCCCCTCTCCCCTCGGGAGAGGGGTTCTTAGACAGCTTCTTAGATAGCTCAGGCTGCCACCTTGAAGGGAAGAATCCAGCGGGGTTTTCTGGCGTCAGTGAATACCATTGCTTATCGACCTTTTTTGTGGCGATTGCCATTCTGAACCCGACCTCGCACTGCTGGCGAGGGTTGATAAGGGTTCTTCCCCCCGCGAAATTCAACGCGGATCGGTGTTCCCCACAGATCCAACCGCTTGCGATAGACGTTAGCCAGATAGCGCCGGTAGGTTTCTGGCACATGGTCGACCCGGTTGCCATGAATGATGATCAGTGGCGGATTTTGTCCCCCTTGATGAGCATAGCGCAGTTTGATGCTGTGGCCATGCACCAGCGGCGGTTGATGGGTGGCCAGCGCGTCTTCGAGAATGCGCGTCAGTTCCGGCGTTGCCAGTTTGCGGGTAGCGGCGGCGTAGGCCTGACGAACTGAAACAAGCAGTTCTCCAACGCCTGTCCCGTGCAGCGCGGAAATAAAATGGATTTTGGCGAAGTCGAGAAAGCCCAGTCGGCGGTCCAGATCCCGCTTGACTTGAGTGCGGGTATCCGGGTCGAGATGATCCCACTTGTTCACCGCAATCACCAACGCCCGGCCACTGTCCACAATCAACCCTAGTAAACTGGCATCTTGATCACTGATCCCCTGCTGGGCATCCAGCACTAACACCGTGACGTGAGATTGCTGAATCGCTTGCAGGGTCTTGACGATGCTGAACTTCTCCACCACTTCGCTCACCCGCGCCCGACGACGCACCCCGGCGGTGTCAATCAGCAGGTAACGCTGACCGGCGCGCTCAAAGGGTACCGTGACGCTATCGCGGGTGGTGCCGGGCAAGTCGCTGGCCAGCATCCGTTCCTCACCCAGCAGGCGGTTAACCAAAGTGGATTTGCCGACATTAGGCCGACCGGCGATCGCCAGCCTAATCAGCCCCTCCGGTTCTTTCGGCAGCGAGATCGACCCGGATTCCTCACGGTTCGGCAATGCCGCCAGCACCTCCTCCATCAGCGTCTCAACGCCCTGGTTGTGAACAGCGGCAATGACATGCAGATGCTCCAGCCCAAGGATGTGGAAATCAGTGCTGATCAAATCAGGATCGCGATGCTCGGCTTTGTTGATCACCAAATGCAGAGTTTTACCGGTGCGACGCAGTTGGTCGGCTATCTCCTCGTCAGCGACGGTCAGGCCGGTGCGGCCATCGACCAGCAGCAACACGGCATCAGCTTCATCAATGGCGCGCCAAACCTGGCGCGCCACCAAGCCATCCATTCCGGCGTCCTCGCCGGTCAAGCCGCCGGTATCCACCACCATATAAGGCTGTGGACCGCGCTGGCCGAGGCCATATTGGCGGTCGCGAGTCAGGCCGGGCAAATCCGCCACCAGCGCATCGCGAGTGCGAGTCAGAGAATTGAACAGGGTGGATTTACCGACGTTCGGTCGGCCGACAATAGCAATGACAGGAAGCATGGGGAATGCAGCCAAAGGCTAATGGGGGAACCAGCCTCTGGGATGGTTTCCGCCAGGGGCCGCGAATTTCAGATTATCAAAAAGGTATTAACCGAAAAATTGAGACTAATGAACCTGGATGGCAAAGGCAAGCGACCCCTGCAAACCGCCGGGATTTCTGGTAGTCTTAGCGTTTTCCCGACCGACTCCATCCCTTGTGCGCCTCATCCATGACTCCGATTCCCCGTACTCGTGTCAAAATTTGCGGCATTACCCGCCCCGAAGACGGCGCCATAGCGGCTGAACTGGGCGTCGACGCCATCGGTTTGGTGTTTTATCCACCCAGCTCCCGGTTTGTCGACGTGGCAACCGCCCAGCAAATCGTTGCCGCCCTGCCCCCTCTGATTACGGTCGTCGGTCTGTTTATGAATGCCGAATCCACCGCCGTGCAAGCAGTAGTCGAATCGGTGCGGATCGATCTGCTGCAATTTCATGGCGATGAGGAACCCGACGTTTGTGCAAAATTTGGCCGACCCTACCTTAAAGCCGTACCGATGGGCGCCGGCGCGGACGTGCGGGATTACGAACAACGTTTTGCCAGCGCAACCGGCCTGCTGCTCGACAGTCACAGCGGTCAAAAAATGGGGGGGACCGGCCAACATTTTGATTGGACGCGGATTCCTGCCAAACGACAGAAGCCGCTCATTTTGGCGGGCGGACTGCACCCCGGTAATGTCGCCGAGGCGATCCGGCAGGTTCGTCCCTATGCGGTCGATGTCAGTAGTGGGGTAGAATCCGCCAAGGGCGCTAAAGACGCTGCACTGATGCGCGCATTTTTACGAGGTGTGTATGACTGCGAAAGCCATGCGTAACCCGGTTGATTTCAGCCAGTTTCCTGACCAGAGCGGCCATTTTGGCCGTTACGGCGGTCGGTTCGTCGCTGAAACGCTGATGGAAGCGTTGCATGAACTGAACGAAGCCTGGCGCGACTGCCGCAGCGATCCCGAATTCCTGGCGGAACTGGACGCTGATCTGGCTCATTATGTGGGCCGCCCCAGTCCACTCTATCATGCGGAGCGTTGGAGCCGACGGCTCGGCGGCGCACAGATTTATCTCAAACGTGAAGACCTCAACCATACCGGCGCGCACAAGATCAATAACACGGTCGGCCAGGCGTTACTGGCCAAACGGATGGGCAAAACCCGGCTGATTGCTGAAACCGGCGCAGGTCAGCATGGCGTCGCCTCGGCAACAGTCGCCGCTCGACTGGGTATGGAATGTATAGTCTACATGGGCGCAGAGGACATCCAGCGGCAGGCGCTGAACGTCTACCGGATGCGGTTGCTGGGGGCCACCGTGCAGCCGGTGACCTCCGGATCACGCACCCTCAAGGATGCGCTGAACGAAGCGTTGCGCGACTGGGTGGCGAACGTCGATAACACCTTCTACATGATCGGCACGGTGGCCGGCCCGCATCCCTATCCGCTGATGGTGCGTGAATTCCAGGCGGTGATTGGCCGCGAGGCCCGCGAACAGATGCTGACCGAGCATCACGTCCTGCCGGACGCCCTGGTGGCCTGTGTCGGCGGCGGCTCCAACGCCATCGGTCTGTTCTATCCGTTCCTGAATGACCGCGAAGTCGCCATCTACGGCGTCGAGGCAGCGGGTCTCGGCATTGAGACGGGCCGCCATGCCGCCACACTCTGCGCGGGGCGGCCTGGCGTGTTGCACGGCAACCGCACCTATCTACTCAATGATGATCATGGTCAGATCACCGAAACCCATTCGATTTCCGCGGGTCTGGACTATCCCGGCGTGGGTCCGGAACACGCCTGGCTGAAAGACATTGGCCGGGCGCATTACGTCGCCGTGACCGACGACGAAGCCCTGCGCGCTTTCCATGACCTGACGCTGACCGAAGGCATCATTCCGGCGCTGGAAAGCAGCCATGCTCTGGCCTACGTAACGAAACTGGCCCCGACCATGCGTCCTGACCAGAGCATCGTGGTCAACCTGTCCGGGCGCGGCGACAAGGACATTTACACTGTCGCTACGGTGGAAGGCATTCAGTTATAACTCCGCATCCCCAACCCCTCTCCGGCAAACAGGAGAGGGGAGTTCTGACACTGCTTCCAAGAGTTTTGCCGCATGAATCGTATTACCCGCCGTTTCCAGGAATTGCGCCGCGCCGGTCGCAAAGCCCTGATTCCCTATATCACTGCTGGCGACCCGCGCCCGGACCAAACCGTACCGATGCTCCATGCCCTGGTTGCGGCTGGCGCGGACATTGTGGAACTGGGCGTCCCATTTTCCGACCCGATGGCCGATGGTCCAGTCATTCAGAAAGCCTGCGAACGGGCGTTGATGAAGGGCATGACGCTGCGCGGGGTGCTGGGTCTGGTGCGCGAATTTCGTCAGACCGACGCTGAAACGCCGCTGGTGCTCATGGGCTATCTGAATCCGATCGAGAGCCTGGGCTATGAAGCTTTTGTCGCTGGCGCCCGCGAGGCTGGCGTGGATGGGGTATTGACCGTCGATCTGCCGCCCGAGGAGGCCGCTGAGCTGGCGGAACTGCTGATCGCCGCCGGTATCGATCCCATCTTCCTGCTGGCTCCGACCAGTACCGCCGAGCGCGTTCGCGGTGCGGCGGAGTGGGCGCGCGGTTATCTCTACTACGTTTCGCTGAAGGGTGTCACCGGCTCCGCCGCGCTCAATGTCACTGAGGTTGCGGAGAAGCTGGCGATGATCCGCGCCTGCACCGATTTGCCTCTGGGCGTCGGCTTTGGCATCAAGGACCCGCCGACGGCTGCGGCGATTGCCCAAGTCGCCGACGCCGTGGTCGTAGGCAGCACCCTGGTCAGCAAGATGGCGGAACTGACGGATGATCCCGAACGGATGCGGCGGGAAGTCGCGGAACTGCTCGCCGCCATGCGGCGGGCGATGTCATCAGGGACTAGCCAATAGAAATCAGGAATTAGGGATTCATGAGCTGGTACGAAAAACTCGTTCCCACGCGGATCCGCACCGACGGCCGTAATAAGCACCAGATCCCCGAAGGACTCTGGAGTAAATGCGAAGAATGCGGCGCCGTATTGTACGGCGCTGAACTTGAACGCAACCTGCGGGTATGTCCCAAATGCAGTCATCATATGCACCTCAGCGCTCGCCAGCGTCTGCGGGGTTTTCTTGACGAAGAAGACGTGACGGAAATTGGCGAGGACATCGAACCGACCGATTTTCTGAAATTCAAGGACAGCAAGAAATACAAGGACCGACTGGCGCAGGCGCAAAAATCCAGCAACGAGAAAGACGCACTGATCGCTCTGCGTGGTCTGTTGAAAGGGATGCCGGTCGTCGCCGCCGCTTTTGAGTTTGAATTCATGGCCGGCTCGATGGGTTCAGTCGTCGGCGAGCGCTTTGTCCGCGCCGCCCGGACGGCGCTACAGGAGCACATTCCCTTCATCTGTTTCGCCGCCAGTGGTGGCGCGCGGATGCAGGAAGCACTGGTGTCACTGATGCAGATGGCCAAAACCAGCGCAGTGCTGACCCGGTTAGCCGAACATGGCGTTCCCTATATTTCGGTGCTGACCCATCCCACGACCGGCGGCGTGTCCGCCAGCCTGGCTATGCTGGGCGATGTCAATGTTGCTGAACCTAAGGCGCTGATTGGCTTTGCCGGGCCGCGTGTCATCGAGCAGACGGTGCGCGAAAAACTGCCGGAAGGATTCCAGCGCAGCGAGTTTCTGCTAGAGCACGGCGCCATCGATATGATCGTGGATCGCCGCGAATTGCGCGATCGATTAGCCAGTCTGCTGGCGATGCTGACTGGTCGCGACGCACGGGCAGCGTAAGGAACGACAAAGGACTGTTTGGGAAAAGCCGGATATGCGATTTTCAACATTGGACGACTGGCTGCGCTGGCAAGAGACCCTGCACCCCCGAACCATCGACCTCGGTCTGGAGCGGGTGCGGACCGTACTGCGCCGGCTGCAACCAAGACCGCCAGCGCAGACGATCATCACGGTTGGCGGCACCAATGGCAAAGGCTCCTGTGTGGCTTTCCTGGACGCCATGCTGCGCGCTGCCGGCTACCGGGTCGGCGCCTATACCTCGCCGCATCTGTTGCGCTATAACGAACGCATTCGGATCAATGGGATAGAAGCAGTGGATGCAGCGCTCTGCCGGGTTTTTGACCGCATCGACGCGGTGCGGGGTGATGTCTCCCTCACCTATTTTGAATTCGGCACACTGGCGGCTTTGGAATTATTTCGGGAAGCGGGTGTAGAAGTTGCGGTGCTGGAAGTCGGCCTGGGCGGACGGCTGGACGCAGTGAACATCATGGACGCTGACGCTGCCCTAGTAGTCAGCGTTGCCCTCGACCACACCGACTGGCTGGGTTCGGATCGCGACAGCATCGGTTATGAAAAAGCCGGTATTTATCGTCCTGATCGACCGGCCGTCTGTGCTGATCCCGATCCACCGCCGCGCCTGATTCAGTACGCCGAAGACATCAACACCCGGTTGCTTCGTGTAAACCGCGACTATCATTTCGCCCGCACCGGCTCAACCTGGCGCTGGCAATCGAGCGCCTGTTGCCTTGATCATCTGCCTTTGCCAACGCTGGCGGGCCACCATCAACTGGGCAACGCCGCCGCGGCACTCATGACGCTGACCAGCCTGGACGACCGCCTGCCAGTCTCGCCTGAAGCGATCTGCGCCGGGCTGATCAGCGCCGAATTGCCTGGGCGCCACCAGATCATTCCCGGCCCGGTTGAATGGATTCTCGACGTAGCTCACAATCCGCACGCTGCCAAGGTGCTGGCGGATCATTTGCGGGCGCGTCCCTGCGCGGGACGTACCTGGGCTATGATCGGGTTGCTGGCTGACAAGGACGCACCGGGCGTAATCGAGGCATTGACCGATACCATCGATGCTTGGTGTGCGATCACACTCGATGGCAACCGGGGCCGGACGGGCGATGAGCTGGCGGCGTTGCTTCGCGCCACCGGCGCCCGTGCTGAAGCAGCCGATATCCAGGAAGCTTGCCGGATTATTCAGACGACCGCCTGTCCAGGCGATCGTATCGTTGTGCTGGGCTCATTTCACACCGTCGCCCCGGTGCTGGCGATCCAGCCCTGGTTATCAAATTCCCCCTTGCCGCCATCACGGGAGGCCTGATTTTGGACAATCGCTTGACCCAACGCCTCGTCGGCGTCGCCGTCATTGCGGCGCTAGCAGTTCTTTTTGTGCCAGAACTGCTGGAAGAACCACAAAAAACCACATCCACTGCCCAGCCGACGCACACTCCTGCACCGTTGCAAGCGCCACCAACGCTGACTTTCTCACAATCCCAGCCTACTCCGCTTCCGGCTATCGATACCCCACCCGTACCCCCACCCGATCCAGTCCCGGTCGCCGAAACCCCCACAGCTATTGCCCCGGTTGCGCCCGCACCGTTACCAGCAATCCCTACCGACGCGGCTAAAACAGTGCAAGCTCAGGAAGAAGCTGTCCGCCGCAAGGTGCAAGAGGCCAAGGCCAAGGCGGAAGCTGAACGCATCGCTGCAGCCAAGGCTCGCGCCGAAGCCACCCGGCGCGCTGCACAGGCCGAAGCCGCCAAGACTCGCGCCCAAGCGGAAGCGGAGCGTCGGGCGTCTGCAGAAGCGGATGCAGTACGCCGGGAAGCCGCTCAGGCCAGGGCGACGCCTCCATCAGAAACCCGACCCACGACCGCCTCACAAACTGAAGCCGCCCGCGCCACCGAAGCCGCCCGCGCCGAAGCCGCCCGCGCCGAAGTCGCCCGTCGCGCTGCACAGGCCGAAGCCGCCCGTCGCGCTGCTCAAGCTGCGGCCGCTCGCACCGAAGCCACCCGCGCCGAAGCCGCGCGTCGTAGAGCACAAGCCGAGTCTACCCGGACAGCCAGCGATCCCACCAAGTCGCCCCCCGCGCTACCCAAGCTGGAACTGGTTTCCCGATCTGAAATACCGTCGCCGCCCAAGGCGCCTGCGCCACAACCGCCAACGCCAGCCAGTGGTGGTTCGCTGGCTGGCAGTTATGCGATTCAGGAAAACGCCTTCGCTGTGCGAGATCAATACCGCAGCCGCAATATCCGGGCGGAAGTCGAGCGAATTATGGTCAGCGGTCGACCGATGTACCAAGTACGCATCTGGCGTTGACGCCTCTGCGAGCGCGCTATGAACTGGGCCGATTACCTCATCGTGATCCTGATTGCCCTTTCCATGCTGATAGGGTTGTGGCGTGGTTTATTGCGCGAGGTCATCTCGTTAACCACCTGGATCGCTGCTTTCGCTATCGCTTTTCTATTCGCTGAAGATGGTGCTGCGCATCTGGTTCCCCACATCGATACCCCGTCGTTGCGGATCGCCGCAGCCTTTGGAGGCTTGTTTCTGGCAACGCTGTTGATCGGTGGCCTCATCGGTCTGGTCGCTTCCTATCTGGTCGATTACACCGGCCTGACCGGCACTGACCGGTTGCTGGGTACGGTTTTTGGTCTGGCGCGCGGCGTGGTTATTATCGTCGTTCTGGTATTGGCGGCGGGGCTGACGCCGCTGCCCAAAGATCCTTGGTGGCAGCAATCGCTGCTGCTGTACCGTTTCCAGGAAGGAGCGCTCTGGCTGCGGGATTTCCTGCCACCGGAACTGGCCCAGCATGTTCAATTCCCTTAAGTTCGCTCACTGAGGGTAGCGCCTATGTGTGGAATCATTGGCATTGCGGGACGGAGTCCGGTTAATCAAAGTCTGTTCGATGGCCTAACCGTACTGCAGCACCGGGGCCAGGATGCCGCCGGGATCGTAACCTGCCATGAGGGCCGCCTGTTTCTGCGCAAGGACAATGGTCTGATCCGCGACGTGGTGCGCACCCGTCACATGCGCAACCTGCACGGCAATATTGGCATTGGCCATGTCCGTTATCCGACTGCCGGCAGCTCGGACTCCGCCGAGGCCCAGCCGTTCTACGTCAACTCGCCCTTTGGCATTACCCTGGCCCACAACGGCAACCTGACCAACTCGGTGCAACTGAAGGACGAACTGTTTCGCTCCGACCTGCGCCACATCAACACCAATTCCGACTCGGAAGTCCTGCTCAACGTCTTTGCCCACGAACTGCAACAACGCAGCCGATTATCGGTCGACGCCGAGGATATTTTCGCGGCGGTCGCGGCGGTGCACCGGCGGGTTCAGGGTGCTTATGCTGCGGTAGCCTTGATCGTCGGTTTTGGATTGGTGGCGTTGCGCGATCCACATGGTATTCGACCGCTGGTGTTCGGCCGCCGGGAAACCGAGAGTGGCACGGAATATATGGTCGCTTCCGAAAGCGTGGCGCTGGATGCGCTGGATTTTGAGCGAATCCGTGATGTAGCGCCAGGGGAAGCGGTGATTTTCGATGTGGATGGCCGGATGCACACCCGTCAGTGCGCTGAAACCCCCGGCTATTCGCCCTGCATTTTTGAGTTTGTCTATCTGGCCCGGCCTGACTCGATCATGGATCAGGTGTCAGTGCATAAGGCTCGACTGCGCATGGGCGAATATCTGGCGGAAAAAATCCTGCGGGACTGGCCGGAACAGGACATCGATGTGGTAATTCCCATCCCGGACACTAGCCGCACGGCGGCTCTGCAAATGGCCTCGATTCTCGGCATCAAATACCGGGAAGGCTTCATCAAGAACCGCTACATCGCCCGCACCTTCATCATGCCCGGTCAAAAAACCCGCAAGAAATCAGTCCGGCAAAAGCTCAACGCTATTGATCTGGAATTTCGCGGCAAGAACGTGTTGCTGGTCGATGATTCCATCGTGCGCGGTACGACTTCCGGGGAAATCATCCGCATGGCCCGCGACGCCGGCGCCCGCCGGGTTTATTTTGCATCCGCCGCGCCGCCCGTGCGTTATCCCAATGTCTACGGCATCGACATGCCCGCTGCCCACGAATTGATCGCGCATAACCGCTCCGAGGAAGAGATTGCCCAAGCGATTGGCGCCGATCATCTGATTTTCCAGGATTTATCTGATCTGGAAGAGGCGGTGCGGCGCGGTAATCCAGCGCTTCAACGTTTCGATGCGTCCTGCTTCACCGGTGAATATGTCACTGGCGACATCGATCAGGCGTATCTGGATTGTTTGGCCCGCGAACGCTGTGATGTGGCCCAGCGCGCCCGCGAAAGCGCGGATAACGCGATGATTGATCTGCATAACAACGCCTGATTTGACAGGCTGTGGAAACTGCCCGCATGGATTTCGACAATTTTCCCAATCCCGGTTTCGCCACGCTCGCCGTGCGCGCCGGCCAGACGCGCACTTTGGAAGGCGAACACGCCGAGCCGATTTTTCCCACTTCCAGTTTCGTCTTTGCCAACGCCGCCGAAGCTGCCGCCCGGTTCAGCGGCGCGGTTCCGGGCAACATTTACTCCCGATTCACCAACCCGACGGTGCGGATGTTTCAGGAACGGCTGGCGGCGCTGGAAGGCGGCGCTGCTTGCATCGCGACGTCCTCCGGGATGGCGGCGATTCTGGCGACCTGCATGACCTTGCTAAAAAGCGGCGATCATATCGTTTCGGCCAGCGGCGTTTTCGGGACGACTCTCTCGCTGTTCAATCAATATCTGAGCAAGTTTGGCGTCGCCACGAGCTATGTCCGGCTTTCGGATTTGTCGGCCTGGGAGGCGGCGATCCGCCCGGAAACCCGACTGTTCTATCTGGAAACGCCCTCCAACCCGCTGATGGAACTAGCTGATATCCGCGCACTGGCCGATCTGGCCCATACCCACGGCGTTTTATTGGTGGTGGACAACTGCTTCTGCACCCCGGCTCTGCAACAACCGTTCAAATTCGGCGCGGACCTGGTCATTCATTCCGCCACCAAGTATCTGGACGGTCAGGGCCGCTGCGTCGGCGGGGCTGTCGTGGGTGATCAACAACGAGTCGGCGTTGATATTTTCGGGTTTCTGCGCACCGCCGGCCCTACCCTGAGTCCATTCAACGCCTGGGTTTTTCTCAAGGGGCTGGAAACGTTGCACTTACGGATGCGCGCCTGTAGCGAATCAGCCTGGCAACTGGCGCACTGGCTGGAATGTCAGCCGGCGGTGGAACGGGTTTACTACCCCGGTCTGCTTTCCCATCCCCAGCATGAATTGGCGAAACGGCAGCAGAGCGCTTTCGGCGGCATTGTCTCTTTTGATCTGCGCGGCGGGCAGCAAGCCGCCTGGACGGTCATCGACCAGACGCGGCTGATTTCTGTTACCGCTAATCTGGGCGACGCCAAATCCACCATCACTCATCCCGCAACGACCACCCATGGTCGGCTGACGCCCCAGGAGCGGGAACGTGCGGGCATTGGCGAGGGGCTGGTGCGGGTTTCAGTCGGGCTGGAAGATGTAGCGGATTTGCAGCGGGATTTAGAACGGGGTTTGCGGCGATTGTGATCAAGGCGATTACCTTCGATCTCGACGACACGCTTTGGGACGTCTGGCCGGTGGTCGAACGCGCCGAGAAATTGCTGCATGACTGGCTGGCTGTGCGTTACCCGCGCATCCCGGAACGGCTGACGCCCCTGGAGTTACGGGAACTATCCAGCGAAGTGATCGCCGCTCACCCGGATATGGCCCACGACCGCACCTGGCTGCGCAAAGAAGCGCTGAATCTGGCGGCGCGGCGAGCTGATTATCGCGAATTCGATGTGGAAGGCGCGTTTGAAGTATTCTTCATTGCCCGCAACGCCGTAGAACCTTTCGCTGAGGTGCGTCCCACGCTGGAGCGACTCAGCCAGCATTATCAACTGGCGTCGCTGTCCAACGGCAACGCCGACCTGCGGCTGATCGGTTTGGATGACTTGTTCACTTTCTCCCTGAACGCTATCGATATCGGCGCCGCCAAGCCCGACCCGCTGTTGTTTGAAGAAGCGAGTCGCCGACTGGCAGCGCGGCCTGATCAGATTGTCCATGTCGGCGATGACCCGGAACACGATGTTTTCGGCGCAACCCAAGCAGGCTTTCATACCGTCTGGGTCAATCGCACCCACCGGGACTGGCCCGGCGGGCCACGAGCAGATGCGGAAATCTTTACATTGGATGAGTTAGAACCCGTGCTGGCGGCTTGGAAAGTGCGCGGCTGAAGCGCCGCCTGCGACTACCAGGGAATCGGCTGCCCATCCCGGAAAAAGCCGCCGGTCGGTCCATCATCCGGCAGCGTCGCTGCCCAGATAATCCCCGCAACCCCCTGTTCGACCGTCCGTTCCGCTTGGGGACCGCCCATATCGGTGCGCACCCATCCGGGGCAGATAGAATTAACCAGAATATTATAGCCTTGCATCTCCGCCGCCAGGATACGGGTCAGGGCGTTCAGGGCCGTCTTGGAAATCCGGTAAGCCGGCGACTTGCCTTCCATCTCGCTCAACTGGCCCATGCCGCTGGAGACGTTGACGATGCGGCCATAGTGTTGTTGCTTCATCAGCGGGATCAGTTCCTGCGCCAAGAGCAGCGGGCCATAAAGATTGGTTTTCAAGGTTGCCGTCAGTGTTTCCAGACTGACGTTGAACACGCTGGCGCCGCTCGCGTCCTCCGCACCGTGAATGTCGAGAAAGACCCCGGCGTTATTTACCAGGATATCCACTCGACCGCACCGGCTATGAATAAACGCGCCCAACTCAGCCACGCTGCTTTCGGAAGTCACATCCAGCGGTTGAAACAGAACATCGAGTCCCTCCGCCAGTAATTTCTCCATGGCGATCCCGCCTTTGCCGGCATTACGGCTGGTGATGATGACCCGGAGGTTCCGCTTGGCGAGTTGCCGGGCCGTTTCCAGCCCTAACCCGCGGTTAGCACCCGTGACCACAGCCACCGGTTTATCACTTTTGCCACTCAACATGATTGTTTCCTCCAGCCACTTCTCCCGGAAGTGCGCCTCGATAGTTACTGTTTTGCAGTCTGTTGTTTTATTTATACTTGATGTTGTAAATATTAACAGTATCTTACTGGAGAAAAAACAGGAAAATCGAGGCATTAACCTGAAGTTTCTCCACCCGTTACTGAAAGGTCCCCATTATGCAGTGGCTCCGATTGTTGATGATGGTTATTTGGCTGGCTGGTGGTGTAAGCGTGTATGCCGTGGAAGGCAGCGCGCTTTCGCAAGGCTCCGCACTCTCCGCAGAAGGGGCATCGACTCTGGTCGCGGGCAGCGTGGAGGTCATCGCCAGTTCGCCGACCTTGATTGTGCAGGCGGTCAATGCGGTTGCCGACGGCGCGGTGGTCGTTCTGCAGGGCGCGTCGACCGCCGCCACCGTGTCGATCAAGGTTACACCCGACATCGCCGGCGGCTTGTCAAAAGCAGTGGGCGCTACCGTCGAGGTCGTCACTGAAGCGTCCGGTTACGCCCTGATCCATGCGGGAAAAATGATCGCTTTCATCCCGAACGCCGTCAGCCAGGAATTGCTGCATCACGCGCCGCATCCGCAATGACTGGATTGGGAAGGCGACGCTTTAACCGCCTACTGTTCGGCGGCCTGCTAGCCCTGCTGACGACGGTCGCGTGGGCGGGAACGGCCTGCACCGAGAAACCGCTGACGCCTGAAGGGCTGGCGAACGCCTCGCGTCTGGCGGTTAAAGTGTTCGAGACGCTGGAGCGGAGCGACACCCAGGTGGTTGTTCTGGGTCGGGTCGGCGCAGACTTGTCGAAATACGGTTTGCGTTTCAGCCATGTGGGCTTTGCTATCCGCGAGCATCCCCGAGGTCGCTGGACGGTGATTCATCTGCTCAACCGTTGCGGAACAGAGGTTTCCGGGCTTTACGATGAAGGTCTGATCAACTTCTTTCTGGATGATCCGTTTGCCTACGAGGCGTTGATCGCCGCACCGGGTTCCGGCGTGCAGCAAGACCTGCTGAGGGCCTTGCGCAGCCCGCTGGTCTGGCGCTTGCACCAACCTCGCTATAACACGATTGCCCATCCTCAGTCCCCGGATTTCCAGAACAGCAACCAATGGTTACTGGAGTTGCTGGTCGCGGCGCGGGCCAAGGGCGCGGTCAATCATCGCAGCGAGGCGCAGCGTCATCCGCTGATGCAGTCCTACCAGCCGGAGACAATCCGCATTGACCGTTTAACGCGAATTGGCGGTGGCCTGTTCAAGGCCAATCTGACGTTTACCGATCATCCCCTGGCGGATCGCTTGAAGGGCGAATATCAAACCGTCACGGTGCGTTCAGTCATCCGCTTTCTGCACCAGTCCGGATGGCTGGAAAGGATGCAACGGGTCGATCTGCGCAATCCCGCCCGCGTTTTTGTCGGGGCGGACATCGAATCGGCGCTGGGACGGTTATAGCGCTGCGCCGGGCAGACCTGGCGTTTGTTTTGAATAACACGCCCCATAATTTTCCTAACACCGCCTGAGGTTCCCCAACCAAGTCGCCAAATCCATGAGATGCCCGCTCTCGATAGGGGCACGGATCTGTCGTGCGGCGCGGTGCCCCGATTCGCCATAGATTACCAGAACGCCTTTTGGGGGTTGATGTGGACGACATGGCTGAACAGTAAGCCATTCTGACGGTGGCGCTGAAGTACGTATTGCGGTATTCGGCCGAACCGATCCGCTTGTGTTGTTCCTTGATCCAACGGCGTCATTTAGCGAGACGCTTCTGGCGCTCGGACACGGCGACTTTCCCCTGGTCGAAGTGGATGCGGTGTACGATATCCCAGCCGAACAAGGCCATCGTGTGCCGCCGGACGCGTGTCAACCAAGGTTTTGCCTCGTAGTCCGTTACCAATGAACCGATGCCCATCATCGCCATTCGCTTGCTCAAAGTGCGGCCATATTCGCAGTCGTCGTTTAGTTGATGGTGCGGGTCGGCCGCGCAACGCTCTGCATCGACGTGGGGCATGAACCGACCGGGCTCCGAGATCGAAACCGGCCTCCCCAGCCAATGCCCGACTTCGTGCGCTGCAGTGATTTGACGATGAGCGTAACCCGTATGATCCATGGTGCTGCTGAACTCCACATCCTCGTCGGTAATGCGCGCAGCGAAAGAACGAAACTGATGGCCGGAGGGCTTCTCGAGCTTGACCACTTCGATGAAAGCGTGCGGCGTCGTTCTGGCGCCAAACGGCACAAGTGCAATCTCGAGCCCACAGCGGACATGGGCGGGGACGTTGGGCGCGCTAATAAACTCCCGGAAGACGGCATCGCTGATCTCTGTGCCAGGTTCGCTGCCGTCGGGCGGCAAGAGGATAAGCTGGTTGTTCCAGGCCAGTTCGACCCTCTTCTTGAACTTGATGCAGAACGCGTTGAACTCTGACTCTAGCCAGCTACGGCACCGCCACCGGCGCCTATCCCCATCCAGCACATCGCCAGTGCGCACTTCCCCCATATGGCGGGCGAGGTGCTCGTGACGGACCAGGCCGCCAGTGACAATAGATACCGATGGGTCGCGCGCCAGAAGGCGGACCTTCAGGCGGATCACGAGTTGCGCTGGCTGATTAGGCAGGGCGGGATGCAAGACCGAATCGAAATTGCGTTCTTTGATGGTACGGCGATGGATCATGTCTACCTCCTCATCAATAAACTGTCAGTCAAAGGCTTATCATTTATTTCGACCGGACGATGCATTCGGGGCGGAACATCTCCTCTTACCTGTTTATTTCCAGGCAACGATGCAATGGTTCAAAAGAGCGAAGAAATTTAGGCTCGATATGAATTTTGGACCGTTGAAATTACCCAAAGAAAAAAGCCTCCTGTAAATTTTCCTGTGATCGGAACTATGGAGCGGGCAGGTAAAATGAGCTTCTGCTTAGCAGAATCAATAGATTGGGTGAAGTCAACGCCCTAGCCCTGCGCTACCAATCCTCGCCATCACAGGAAAATTTACAGTACCAAAAAAAAGGGCGCTCATTGCGCCCTTTTTCTTCCTCCTCTACTGAGTGAGGGGGAGGAATGTGATGTGAATGTCAGGTATTGATCTTGTGCAAGGCGCGGCCATGGACGGACAGCGCCGCTTCATGCATCGCCTCGTACAGCGTCGGATGACCATGGATGGTGCGGGCCAAATCTTCGCTGCTGGCGTGGAACTCCATCGCCAGCACCGCTTCCTGCACCAGTTCCGACGCAAACGGGCCGATAATATGGCAGCCCAACAGCGTGTCAGTTTGTGCATGAGCCAGCATCTTGACCATGCCGACCGCTGCTTCCATCGCCTTGGCGCGACCATTGGCGCTGAACGGGAACGTGCCAATCTTGTAGGGAATCCCCTCGGCCTTGAGCGCCTGCTCGGTTTTGCCGACCCAGGCGATTTCCGGATTGGTGTAGATCACCCACGGAATGGCGTCGTAATTCAAATGCCCATGTTGGCCGGCGATGTTCTCGGCGACCATGATCCCTTCTTCGGACCCCTTGTGCGCCAGCATCGGCCCGCGCACCACGTCGCCAATCGCGTATACGCCCGGCAGGTTGGTTTCACAGGCATCATCAACATGGATGTAACCCCGTTCGTCAAACAACAACCCGGATTCCGGTGCCGCGACATTGTCCGTATTGGGCCGGCGACCAACTGACACCAGCAGCTTGTCAAACGTGATTTCGTGATCGCCATCCTTGTCCTTGAAATAGACCTTGACGCTGTTACCGATTTTCTCGGTCGCCGTCACGCGCGTTCCCAGGCGAATATCCAGCCCCTGCTTCTTGAACTGGCGCAGCGCGTCGCGGGCAATCTGCTGATCAGCCAGGGCCAGGAAGTCCTCGACCGCCTCCAGCATGACGACTTTGGAACCAAGCCGACTCCAGACGCTGCCCAGCTCCAGACCGATCACCCCGGCGCCGATCACGCCCAGTGTCCCCGGTACTTCGCGGAAATCCAGCGCACCGGTCGAATCGACGATCAGCCCCTCGGCGTTATCCACTGGGGCTGCACCGATGTCGATAGGCTTGGAGCCTGTCGCGATAATGACATGATCGGCGTTCACCACATCGACCGCACCATCGCGGGCGGTGATTTCCACCTGCCGGTCCGCCAACAGCTTGCCATGTCCCTTCAGCCATTCGACGCCGTTTGCCTTGAACAACGCGCTGATGCCATTGGTCAGTTGCAGAACGATGTCTTCCTTGCGGGCCATCATCTTGTCCAGGTTGAGGCTGACGTCTGCGACATGGATACCGTGGCTGTCCAGCCCTTCCTTGATGTGGTAATACTGTTCGGAGGATTCCAGCAGAGTCTTGGACGGAATGCAGCCCACATTCAGGCAGGTGCCACCCAGCGCCGGATCATCCTTGAAGTTAATCCACTTTTCCACACAGGCGGTTTCCAGCCCGAGTTGTGCGCAGCGAATCGCCGCCACATAGCCGGCGGGACCGCCACCGATGACGACTACATCGTAAGTCTTGGCCATGCTTGTACCTTAGAGAATCGGAAATCGGGAATCGGGGCCGGGAATCGGGGCCGGGAATCGGGACACCAATCCACGAACCCCAGTCACCGAAACCCGCGTTTCTTCAGACGTTCAGAATCAACCGGGCCGGGTCTTCAATACACTCCTTGACCGTCACCAGAAAAGTCACGGCTTCGCGGCCATCGATGATCCGATGATCATAGGAATGCGCGACGTACATCATGGGCCGAATCACCACCTGACCATTCTCCGCCACCGGACGATCCTTGGTCGCGTGCATACCGAGAATGCCGCTCTGCGGCGGATTGAGGATCGGCGTGGACATCAGCGAACCGAACACGCCGCCGTTGGTGATGGTGAAGGTGCCGCCGGTCATCTCTTCGACGGTCAGCGTTCCTTCCTTGGCCTTCTTGCCAAACTCGCCGATCTTCTTCTCGATGTCGGCCACGCTCATCTGATCAACGTCGCGCAGGATCGGCACCACCAGACCGCGCGGCGAAGACACCGCCACGCCGATGTCGTAATAGCCGTGATAGACGATGTCGTTGCCGTCAATCGACCCGTTGACCGCCGGGAAGCGCTTGAGCGCCTCGACCACCGCCTTGACGAAAAAGCCCATGAATCCCAGCCGGACGCCGTGCTTTTTCTCAAATTCGTCCTTGTAGCGACTGCGCAGATCCATCACCGGCTTCATGTTGATTTCGTTGAACGTCGTCAGCATGGCGGTGGTGTTTTTGGCTTGCAGCAACCGCTCGGCGATGCGGGCACGCAGCCGGGTCATCGGCACCCGTTGCTCCAACCGGCCCAAGGCATCCGGCGCTAGTGGAGCAGCAGGCGCAGCGACTGGCGCGGGAGCTGGAGCTGCGACTGCCGGAGCTGCGACTGGCGCGGGAGCGCCCGATTTACGGGCTTCGATAAACGCCAGCACATCGGCCTTGGTCACCCGGCCGCTGCGGCCACTGCCGGGAATCTTGCCGATATCCAGCCCATGTTCCGCCGCCAATCGACGCACCGCCGGGCTTAATCCTTCCAGATCGACTTCAGTAGCGGGAGCGGTGGGTGTCACGGGCGCCGCAACGACCGGAGCGGGGGCAGGAGCCGCTGCGACCGGCGCTGCCGCCTGGGCCACTGCACCTTCTTCCAGGGTAGCGATCACGTCGCCGGTGGTGACAATATCGCCTTCCTGCCGCAGGATGGGGCCAAGGACGCCGTCTGCTGGGGCGGGAATATCCAGCACCACTTTGTCCGTTTCGAGATCGACGAGGTTTTCACCGCGTTTCACCGCCTCGCCGGGTTTTTTCTTCCAGTTGACCAGGGTGCCGTCAGAGACGGATTCGGGCAGGGACGGGACTTTCACTTCTACGGTCATGTTAGGGGTTTCCCTTAATTATTCCGGGTTGTTGTTCTATCTGAACCAGAGAGTTACTGGCCCAGGGCCTCGTTGACGAGTTTCTGTTGCTGCTCGACATGGACGCTGTAATACCCGACCGCCGGCGACGCCAACGGATCGCGACCGGCATAAATCACCTTTTGCTGCGGCTTTAAGCCCCGCTCCAGATGATGCAGGGTTTGATACCAGGCGCCCTGATTCTTGGGTTCTTCCTGACACCAGACAATCTCTGTCAACTGGGGATACTGATCCAACGTCTGGTTGTAAAGCGCCTGTGGGAATGGATAGAGCTGCTCGATACGGATGATGGCGACCTGCTCCAGCTTGCGTTCGCGACGGGCTTCGAGCAGGTCATAGAAGACCTTGCCGCTGCACGCCACCACGCGGGTAATCTTCGCCGGATCGTGCGCGTCGATCTCCGGGATGATCTCCTGGAAATGCCCTTCGGTCAGGTCTTCCAGACTGTTCACCGCCAGCCGATGTCGCAACAGGCTCTTGGGACTCATCGCCACCAGCGGCTTGCGGAAACCGCGCTTCATCTGCCGGCGCAGCATGTGGAAGCACTGAGCAGGGGTCGAAGGCACCACGACCTGGATGTTCTGCTCGGCGCAGAGTTGCAGGTAGCGTTCCAGCCGGGCCGAGGAATGTTCCGGTCCCTGGCCTTCAAAACCATGCGGCAGCAACATCACCAGCCCACACAACCGGCCCCACTTGGTCTGACCCGAGGTGATAAATTGATCGATGACCACCTGCGCGCCATTGGCGAAGTCACCGAACTGCCCTTCCCAGATGACCAGGCCATTCGGCTCAGCGGTCGCATAACCGTACTCGAAGCCCAGAACCGCTTCTTCGGACAGAATTGAGTCAATGACGATGAAACTCGGTTGGCCGGGGTAAAGATGCATCAGTGGGACATAGCTGCTGCCATCCTTCTGATTATGCAGCACCGAGTGGCGATGGAAGAAGGTGCCGCGCCCGCAATCCTGACCAGAGATGCGTACTTGATAGCCTTCCTTGAGCAGCGTCGCGTAAGCCAGATTTTCGGCAAACCCCCAATCCAGCGGCAACGCGCCGGCGGCCATCTTGCGCCGGTCATCCATAATCTTGGCCACGCGAGGATGCATCTCCAGACCTTCCGGCGTCTTCAACAGGCGCTCGGACAAATCCTGAATCATCGCCAGCGGCACAGCCGTATGCACCGGGATGCTCCAGTCTTCGTTGAGGAACGGCGTCCAGTCGATAGAGTACTGACCCTTGACTGGAGGCAGCGTGGGCCGCGACACCTGCCGCCCGGCATCCATATCATCGCGGTATTTGGCCTGCATCTCGGCAAAATCGGTTTCGCTGATCACGCCCTCGGCGGCCAGTTTCTCCGCGTACAGCGTGGCGGTGGTTTTCCGCGACCGGATTTTCTTGTACATCATCGGCTGGGTTGCCGCCGGTTCGTCCGCTTCGTTATGGCCGAGCCGACGATAGCAAATCATGTCGATGACCACATCCTTGTTAAAGGTCATCCGGTATTCGAGCGCCAGCCGGGTAACGAACAGTACCGCTTCGGGATCATCGCCGTTCACATGAAAGATCGGCGCCTGCACCATCTTGGCGACGTCCGTGCAGTAAAGCGCTGAGCGGGTGTCCAGCGGATTGCTGGTGGTGAAGCCGATCTGGTTGTTGACGACGATATGCACCGTGCCGCCCGTGCGATAACCCCGAACCTGCGAGAACTGCAAGCATTCCATATTGACGCCCTGGCCGGCGAAGGCAGCGTCGCCGTGGATCAACACCGGTATCACCGTATTGAAGGGCGGAGTTTCCGCGCCGGGTTGCCGCCGCCGCTCCATACGGGCGCGCACCGAACCCTCAACTACCGGATTGACGATTTCCAGATGCGAAGGGTTGAAGGCCAGCGTCAGATGTAACGGCCCTCCGGGCGTTGCCACGTCCGAAGAAAACCCCATGTGATATTTCACGTCGCCGGCGTTGCCGACCCGGCGCTTACCCTCGAATTCCTCGAACAGCTCGCTGGGTGACTTGCCGATGATGTTGACCAGCACATTCAATCGACCCCGATGGGCCATGCCAATGATGATTTCCTGCACACCCTGCGTGCCGGCTTGCTGCACCAGTTCATCCATCATCGGAATCAGGCTTTCGCCGCCTTCCAGCGAGAAGCGTTTTTGGCCGACGTAACGGGTGTGTAGATAGCGCTCCAGCCCTTCAGCAGCGACTAGCCAATGCAGCAATTCTTTGCGCTGCGCTGCGCTCAACTCCAACCGGGCGCGCTGGCCCTCCAGCCGCTTTTGAATCCAGCGCTTCTCGACGGTCTCATTGATATGCATGTACTCGGAGCCGATGGTGCCGACGTACACTTCGCGAATCAGGCTCAAAATGTCGCGCAACGGCCATTGCGAGGGCGCCACCAGCGAGCCGGTGTTGAATGAACTGTTCATATCGGCTTCGCTTAAGCCGTGGTAGCCGGGGTCCAGCTCCGACACTGGCGGTCGCTCGCGCAGGCGCAGTGGATCGAGATCGGCAGCCTTGTGTCCACGGTTGCGGTAAGCGTTGATAATCCGCAACACTGAAGCCTGCTTCTCAGCCGCTGCAGGACTGAGCACCGATACCCCACCCGCGATGGCCTGTGGCCGGAGCGCCAACTGTGCGAAGGAATCGCGAATCGGTCCATGCGCCACATCCTGGCCGCCAGCAGTCTGCGCTTGCAGGTTGCGGAAATACTGCCGCCAATTTTCACTGACCGACTCTGAATCGCTTAGGAAATCTTCGTACAGTTCTTCGATAAAGGCCGCATTACCGCCGAACAGCGGCGAACTTTGGCGAAATTGCTCGATAAGTGTGCTCATTGATGGTGATCGACTCTCGGTTATTGTTAGGATTTCCAGGAGAAACCTGTCGCAGGGCTATTCCTGGGGCATGGCGCGAACGCGCGAGGGTCATGGGGCATGGCTGCCGGAGATTGACGATGGCGCGAGGTCGTTGAGTCCGAAAGATGAACAATGATTATAACGATGGCACGGGCGCGGATAAACCCGCGTTTCCACCCGCCCCTGATTTTTTGCCATAAGAAAAAACCTGCGGTAAATTTTTGCAAGCAGTCCATCAGAATTTTTGCAGCCAGCGGACGAGGCGAAAATCCTGTCAATCAACGCCGGCTGCTTCATCTACACCATCGGTGAACAACATCATCCCAGCCCGCCGGGTGCGTGGCCGTTTCGCTCCCTCTCCCACCGGCCCCCTGCATTTTGGCTCACTGATCGCCGCCTTGGGCAGCTTTCTGGAAGCGCGTCACCAGGGGGGCGAATGGCTGGTGCGCATCGAAGATGTGGATATTCCCCGCACTATGCCGGGTGCGGCGGACGCTATTCTGCGAACACTGGAGTGTTGCGGATTGCTCTGGGACGGCCCAGTCATTTACCAAAGCCAGCGTACTGAACATTACCAGGCGGCGCTGGATCAATTACAGCGCTCCGGACTGGCTTATCCTTGTTCCTGCACCCGACGGGATTTGGCAGGAGGCCCGCGTGGGCGGGATGGCGCGCTGATTTACCCCGGCCATTGCCGCAACGGCCCCCGCCAACCGAGCCGACCCTGCGCTATTCGCCTGCGATTGCCTGATATCCCGCTGATTTTTCAGGATGCGGTCCAGGGCGACTATCGTCAGCAACTGGCCCGTGAGGTCGGCGATGTCGTCATCCGCCGCGCAGACGGAGGGTTCGCCTATCAGTTGGCGGTCGTGGTGGATGATGCGGATCAGGGCGTCAACGAGATTGTGCGCGGCAGCGATCTGCTCGATTCCACCCCTCGGCAAATCTATCTGCAACGCGCTTTGGCATTGCCCACTCCGCGTTATGGTCATCTGCCGGTGGCGGTGGACGAACGCGGCAACAAACTTAGCAAACAAACCTACGCTCCGCCGCTGAATGATCGCTGCCCGGGTCCTCAACTGTGGGAAGCATTACGGTTTCTGGGGCAACAACCGCCGACCACACTGATTCATGCGCCGCCTGCGGAAATACTGGCCTGGGCGCTCACCCATTGGCGACTGGAAAGGATACCGGTAACGCTGGCGCGTCCTTGGCATCGCGTCTCAATGGGCGAATCCCCATGACATGCATTGACTCAAATCATTCAGGCTATAGACTTATACAAATCACAAGTTCCTGAACCGGATCGCGCCTGGCCCTCGCAAGCCACCGTTTGACCCGGCCTGGAGATCACAAACCTATCCCCACCAAGGAGAACCACGACAATGTCCGAAGCCAAACTCTATCCGGTGCCTGCTGAAGTCGCCGCCCGTGCTTGGATCAATAATGACCAGTATCTGGAAATGTACAAGCGCTCGGTCGAAGACCCGGAGGGTTTCTGGGCGGATCAGGCTAACCAATTTCTCACTTGGTTCAAACCCTGGGACAAAGTGTTGGACTGGGATTTCACCAAGGGCCACATCCGCTGGTTCGAAGGCGGGAAGCTCAACGTCAGCTATAACTGTCTCGACCGCCATCTGGAAAGCCGTGGCGATCAGGTCGCCATCATCTGGGAAGGTGATAGCCCGAACGAAGACAAGAAAATCACTTACCGGCAGTTACATACCGATGTCTGCAAGTTCGCCAATGTCCTGAAGAGCCTGGGCGTTAACAAGGGCGACCGGGTGTGCATCTACATGCCGATGATCCCGGAAACAGCGGTCGCCATGCTAGCCTGCACACGTATCGGCGCAGTTCACTCTATCGTGTTCGGCGGCTTCTCTCCTGATTCGTTGAAAGATCGCATCATCGACGCCGAGGCCAAACTGGTCATCACCTCCGACGAGGGTCTGCGCGGCGGTCGGCAGGTGCCGATGAAAGCGAATGCCGACAAGGCGTTGCAGAGTACGCCGACGGTCCAGAAGATGGTGGTGGTCAAGCGCACCGGCGGGCGCATTGCCTGGACCGAAGGACGCGATGTCTGGTACGAAGAGTTGATGTCCAGCGCCTCCGCCGACTGCCCGCCGGAGCCGATGGATGCCGAAGATCCGCTGTTCATCCTGTACACCTCCGGTTCCACCGGCAAGCCCAAGGGCGTGCTGCACACCACCGGCGGCTATCTGCTGCACACGGCGATCACACACAAGTACATCTTTGACTATCATGAAGGCGACATCTATTGGTGTACCGCCGACGTGGGCTGGGTGACCGGCCATTCCTACATCGTTTACGGCCCGCTGGCCAACGGCGCGACCTCGATCATGTTCGAAGGCGTGCCGACCTACCCCGATGCAGGCCGGTTCTGGCAGGTGGTGGACAAGCACCAGGTCAACATCTTCTACACCGCACCGACCGCCATCCGTTCGCTGATGCGCGAAGGCGAAGGCCCGGTCAAGGCGACTTCCCGCAAGAGCTTGCGGCTGCTGGGTTCCGTCGGCGAGCCGATCAACCCCGAAGCCTGGGAATGGTACTACCACCATGTTGGCGATGCCCGCTGCCCCATCGTCGATACCTGGTGGCAGACCGAGACTGGCGGCATCCTGATCACCCCGCTGCCGGGTGCGACCGATCTGAAACCCGGTTCCGCTACTCGGCCGTTTTTTGGGGTGACGCCGGCGCTGGTCGATGCCGAAGGCCAATTCCTGGAAGGCGCGACCGACGGCAACCTGGTCATCACCCATCCCTGGCCGGGCATCATGCGCACGGTTTACGGCGACCATCCGCGCTTTATTGAAACCTACTTCTCGATGTACAAGGGGCTGTATTTCACCGGTGACGGCGCGCGCCGCGATGAAGACGGCTACTACTGGATCACCGGGCGCGTCGATGACGTCATCAACGTTTCCGGCCATCGGATGGGCACCGCCGAAGTCGAATCGGCGCTGGTGCTGCATCCGGCGGTCGCTGAGGCGGCGGTGGTCGGCTTCCCGCATGACATCAAGGGCCAGGGCATTTATGCCTATGTCACCCTGAAAATGGGCGTCGAACCGACTGAGGCGTTGCGCAAGGAACTGGTGGCTCATGTCCGCAAGGAAATCGGCCCGATCGCCAGTCCCGATGTGCTGCAATGGGCACCCGGTCTGCCCAAGACCCGCTCCGGCAAGATCATGCGCCGCATTCTGCGCAAGATCGC
>CAZDVY010000012.1:0-33881 GCA_964508935.1 uncultured Candidatus Competibacteraceae bacterium
GGCAAGGCGACGATGGCGTCCAGCCAGTCATTTTCGAGAAGATGCTTGCGGATATTGCTCGGCCCGCTGCCGGCGTCGCCGTTGAACAGCGGCGAACCGTTGAAAATCACTGCAATCTTGGAACCCTGCGGCGCCATTTTGCTGAGCTTGTGCAGCAAAAACAGCATCGCGCCATCGCCGACATCGGGCAGACCGGGCGCATAGCGGCCCGCCGCGCCCCGCTGGTGTTCGGCTTCGATCTCTTCGCGGATGTTTTTCCAGTCCTTGCCGAACGGTGGATTGGACAGCATGTAATTGAACTGGGCGCCGGGTAGTAAATCGTGACTCAGAGTGTTTTCCCGCTTGATGTTTTCCGGGTTCTCACCCTTCATCAGCATGTCGGCCTTAGCGATGGCGTAGGTTTTCTCGTTCAGCTCCTGGCCGTAGAGATAGATTTCCAGCGCGGGATTGATCGCGCCCAGCAGGTATTCCTTGGCGATGGTCAGCATCCCGCCCGTCCCGCACGCCGGATCGTAAATCCCGACCAGCTTCTCCCTGGCGAGCTTGGCGCGGTCCGGCTCGAACATCAGCTTGACCATCAGGCGGATGATGTCGCGCGGAGTGTAGAACTGTCCGGCGGCTTCGTTGCTGGCTTCCTTGAACTTGCGGATCAGATACTCAAAGATCGTGCCCATGCCGTGGTTGTCCACGGTTTCGGGCGACAGATCGACTTCGGTAAACGCCTGGGTCACCTTGAACAGCAACCGCTTGCGGGCCAGCGTTTCATAAATCGGCGCCAGTCCCTTTTCCTCGCCGCCGGAGAAGTTGTAAAGGATGTCCTTCACGTTGACCGAGAAGCCGGCCAGATAAGCGGAAAAATTCTGGGTCAGATCGTTGGGCCGCTTGATCAGTTCGTCGAGGGAATATTGCGACGTGTTGTAAAAGTTCTGCCCGGCGGCTCTGGTCAGCAGGTCCTTGCGCACGCCCGCCGGCGCGGTTTTATATTTTTCCGCATCCTCATGCACGACTTTCCGGGTCGGTTGCAACACGCAATCCAGGCGGCGCAGCAGGGTGAAGGGCAGGATCACGTCTTCGTAATCCTTGGCGTCGTAGTCGTCTTTGATGAGATCGGCGATTTTCCACAGGAACTCAGCAATTTCAGAGTGGTTTTGCATGAATTTCTGATCTATTGCAATCCCAAAAACACCCGCAACTCCGCTTCGTTCAACACCGCCACGCCCATTTTCCGCGCCTTGTCCAGCTTGGAACCGGCATCGCGGCCCGCCACCAGATAATGGGTTTTCTGCGAGACCGTACCTGAGACCTTGGCGCCCAGCGCCCGCAATCGATCAGCCGCTTCATCACGGGTCAGAGATTCCAGCGTCCCCGTCAATACGAAGGTCAAACCCGCGAGTTGCTGAGACTGAGAACCAGCCGGTCTGACCGGGTTAGGCCAGCATACGCCGGCAGCCTGCAAGCGGGCGATGACCTGCTGGTTATGCGGCTCTTGGAAAAACGCCCGGATGGCGGCGGCAGCCACCGGACCGATGTCCGGAGTCTGTTGCAACCGCTCTTCACCAGCCGCGATTAGCGCTTCCAGTGTACCGAAATGGGTCGCCAGCACGTTTGCGGTCGCTACGCCGACTTCACGAATACCCAAAGCGTATAAGAATCGCGCTAGAGTCGTGGTCTTGCTGCGCTCCAGAGCGGCCACCAGATTGGCGGCTGATCTGGCGGCCATGCGCTCCAGACTGGACAGCATTCCTGCACTGAGCGCGTACAGATCGGCAGGACTGCGCACCAAATCCCGGTCCACCAACTGTTCCACCAATCTATCACCCAGCCCTTCTATGTCCATCGCCCGGCGCGAAGCAAAATGCAGGATCGCTTCCTTGCACTGGGCGCGGCAGCATAGTCCGCCGAGGCAGCGCGCAACGGCTTCTCCGTCCGGACGGGCGATGTGCGACCCGCAGACCGGGCAGGCGTCCGGCATGACAAATGGCTGGGCGTTCGGCGGGCGGCGTTCCAGTACCACGCCGACGACTTCGGGAATCACATCGCCCGCCCGGCGCACGATCACGGTGTCCCCCACCCGCACATCCTTGCGCGCTACTTCATCCGCGTTATGCAGGGTCGCATTGGTCACGGTCACACCGCCGACGAACACCGGCCGCAGCCGCACCACCGGGGTTATCGCTCCCGTGCGGCCTACCTGAACCTCGATGGCCTCGACCACCGTCAATTCTTCCTGGGGCGGGAATTTGTGCGCGATAGCCCAGTGCGGCTCGCGCGCGAGGAGATTTTGTCGCTGTTGCTGGCGCCAAAGCCGCTGCTGCCAATCCAGACGGTTGACCTTGTACACCACGCCATCGATATCGAAGGGCAGCGCATCGCGTTTTGCGGCAATCGTGCGGTGAAATGCGATCAAGCCTTCCGCGCCCTGCACCACCGTGCGCTCGCTGCTCACCGGCAAGCCCCAGGCCGCCAGCGCGTCGAGCACCGCGCTATGCGTAGCCGGCGCTATCCAGCCTCGCGTTTCGCCCAGACCATAGGCAAAAAAGGATAGGGGCCGCTGGGCCGTCAGACTCGGATCGAGTTGCCGGAGACTGCCCGCTGCCCCATTGCGCGGGTTAACTAATGTAGGCCGTTCAGCGGCCCGTTGCGCAGCGTTGTAACGCTCAAAATCCGGGCGACTGATGTAAATCTCACCGCGCACCTCCAGAACTTCGGGGGCCGCACCTGGCAGTCGCAATGGCACCGTTTTAATGGTGCGCACGTTCTGCGTCACATCCTCGCCGGTTTCCCCATCGCCGCGCGTCGCCGCTTGTACCAGAAGGCCGTTTTCGTAACGCAGGTTGATAGCCAAACCATCGAATTTTAGTTCACAGATATATTCAATGGGTGGCGCATCCTTGCCCAGATCGAGTCTGCGCCGCACTTGGGCGTCAAAGGCCGCTGCGCCGCCTGCATCGGTCTCGGTGCGGATCGATAGCATCGGAACGGTATGCCGTACCGGCGCAAAGGCCTCCAGGGGTTGACCGCCTACGCGCTGCGTGGGTGAATCGGGGGTGATCAGTTGCGGATGCGCGGCTTCGAGATCCCGTAATTCCTGGAACAGCCGGTCGTACTCGGCGTCAGGGATTTCCGGCTGATCCAGCACGTAATACCGAACGTTGTGCCGGTTCAGCTCCTCGCGTAACTCGGCGGCGCGAGTCCATAGCGGGTTAGAGGCCATCGTTGTGTTTTCCTGATGCATCACCCGGATGACTGCACCCAAGCCCGCCGCTGCCGCCGGAATTCGGCGACCTCGCTGCGCAGATGCATGAGTCCCTGATTGGTCAAGCGATTACGGCGCTCGTCACAGATCATTCCTCCCAGTTTTTGCGCCAGTTGATCCACCGTCACCACCAGTTGTTCCAGTGCTTGCATTTCCTCTCGCGGGCCGGGCAGATTCATGAACAGTAACAGCCCCGGCGTCACCAGCTCATCCAGCGTTTTCGCATCGAACGACCCCGGCTTGCGCAAGTGCGCCATGCTGAATAACGGATCACTATCGTCTTCCGGGCGGTAATCGAATAAACCCAGGGCGCTAATCCGGAAATCCAGTTCATGGGCCGCCGCCTGAATGGCAGCGCCTTTGAAGGGCTGACCACGCGGCGCAATCACGGTTAAGGCGACGGTCATTTTCGGAGGCGCCAGGATGGCCGGTTCCCGATGCAATTCACGGGGCGGCTCCACAACTATCGGCGGCGGTTGAGAATCTATCTCGGCGGCAGGGGGACCTTCCTGGCGCAGAATTGGCCGGATTTCGACATCGACCAACACCTTGCCCGCTAGATGATGGTCTGGAGTAATGCGTCCCAGTTCGCCAAAATCATGGGCGTCCGCCAGCCAGTCTTCCGCGATTTGTTCGGTTGTGCTACCCAGCACCGGTTCGTTGCCCTCCATGGGTCGGCGCCGGCGTTTGCCGATGCCTTCCTGAATACGGGCGCGCATGCCCCACAGATAGATCAGGGCCACGACGACAACTCCGATACCCGCCAATAGCCATTGCAATTGTGTTTTGTCCAGCATTTCCATGAGTCGAAAGCCCGGTTGTTTGCCTGTTTCAATCCTATTGTATGGGGGCGGCGGTTGATACTGAAATCATGCTGCTCAACCGCTCCGCCTAACCGACCCCGGCCAAGCGTGCGGCTTCCGCGACATCCACGGCAACCAGCCGTGACACGCCGGGTTCCTGCATGGTGACGCCCGCCAGATGCTGGGCGATTTCCATCGTCGCCTTATTATGAGTGATAAAGATAAACTGCACCCGCATTGCCATATCCTGGACCAGCGCCCCGAAGCGCCGGACATTGGCCTCATCCAGGGGCGCATCCACCTCATCCAGCAGACAGAATGGCGCTGGATTAAGCTGGAAAATGGCGAAAACCAGGGCGACTGCAGTCAGCGCTTTTTCACCGCCGGACAACAGGCTGATCGAACCGATACGCTTGCCCGGTGGTTTGGCCATAATTGTGATCCCGGCGTCCAGTACATCTTCACCGGTCAATTCCAGACGGGCCTCACCACCGCCAAACAGGCGGGGAAACAGTTCCTGCAAGCCGGCGTTCACCTGCGCGAATGTCTCGCGAAACCGGGCGCGGGTCTCGCGATCGATCTTGCGAATCGCGTCTTCCAGCGTATTCAGCGCTTCCAGCAAATCTGCATTCTGCGCATCGAGATATTGCTGGCGCTCCGAAGCCTGGGCGAATTCTTCAATCGCCGCCAGGTTGATGGCTCCCAGCCGCTGGATGCGCCGCTCCACCTGCTCCACCTGCGCCAGCCAGTCGCTTTCAATCGCAGTAGCTGGCAGGGTCGGCAACACTGTTTCCGGGGTAGTCTCCCACGCCTGTAGTTGCTCACGCAGATTCTGTTGTTTGACCCGCGCCTCACCCAGCGCCAGCCGCTGCTCCTCGATCTGCCGGCGCTGCGCCTCGGCCTGCCGCTCGCAGCGGCTGCGGCTCTGTTCGCCCGCTGTCAGTTCAGCATCCTGAGCCTCCAATCGCCGGCGGGCTTCGCCCAGTTCCGCCTCAACCGCCAGTCGGGTTTCCAGCCAGCCGGCCAATTCCTCTCCCGCCACCGCCAGGCGCTCGTCGCTGTCCACCTTCCGCTCCAGCGCCAGTCGATCTCGCCGCTCCTGCAACTGGCGTCGTTGAAGATCCAGGCGCGCCAGCGCCTGGTCAGCAGAAGCGACTTGTACCCGCAGCGCTTCCAGAGTCGCTGCCTGCCGGGCCGTTGCCTGCCGGGTCGCCTCGGTCCGGGTGCGACATTGCTGGTATTCCACCTGCAACCGCTCCCGTCGAGTGCCTAGTTCCGTTTGCTCGGTGCGCAGACCCTCCAAAGTCAGCAGCGCTTCTTCCAGCCGCAAGCGGGCCAGTTGCACCTGCTCCTGTTCCTGTTCGCATTGATCTTCCAGCTCAGCCTGTTCCCCGGCCAGCGCTTCGGTGCGGGCGCGCGCCTGTTCCCAGCGGGCCTGTGCGGTCTTCACTTCAGCCTGAGCACCGGCTTGATCTTGATGACCCTGGTTGACCGCCTGTTGCCACTCGCGGCGTTGTTGTTCCAGTTCGCTTTGCCGATCATGCAGTTGGCGTAATTGCCCCGTCTGTCGCTCGACATCCAGCGCATCGCCGGCCAACGCCGCTTCCAGTTGGCGAATTTCCCGCTCACGGGCCAGTACGCCATCTTCCTCACCGCCGCGCCGCAGCCGCAGCCAGTGGCGACCACACCATATACCCTCCGGCGTGACCAGAGTTTCGCTCTCCTGCAAACCAGCGCGGTTCGCCAGCGCCTCAGCCAGATTGGCGGCGGTTTGCACCCCATCCAGCAGGCCGGTCAGCGGCCAGGGCGCCCGGACCCGGGCTTGCAGCGTTTCTACTGGCGGCGCATCCGCGCAGATATCTGGCGGCGGCTCACGCGGCGATTCGAATAAAGTCAGCCGACCACGGGACAGGGCAGCGTGCGCAGCAGATGCCGGTTCATCGAGGTCAAAAACACAGATCGCGTCCAGCCAGCCAGCCAGCGTCGCTTCCACCGCCGCTTCCCAGCCGGATTCCACGTCCAGTTGCTCTGCCAGACGGGGAGCATCAGCCAACCCCTGGATCTGCAACCAGTCATTTACACCGCGCTCATGCCGGCCCAGGGCCGCTTCCTGCAGGGTGTGCAACGAGGTCAGCCGGCCACGTCCAGTCTGCAACCGCTCCTGCGTAGCTTGCAGTTGTCGATCCGCCTGCTGACGGGCGTCCCGGGTGGCATTCAGATCAGTCTCAGTCTGCGCCAGTTGCGTCTGAGCGCGGCGCAACACCTCAGCAACCGACTGTTCCGCCTCGCGCAGTTCGACCAGTGCCTGTTCCAGGTCGGCGCTAGCCAGTTGCTCCTGTTCAAAGCGCAGCCGCTCCAGCCGGCGTTCACCCTGTAACAGTTGCCGGTCCAGATGCTCGATTCGCGTGCGCTCCACTTCGATCTGCCGCTGGATTTCACCATGACGCCGGTTGAAATCCTCCCAGTCACCCTGACCTTCCCGCAAAGCGGCTTCAGCCGCTGACAACGCCGCATCAGCTTCCGTCTCGTCGGTCAACCATCGCACCCGTTCCGGTTCGGCCTCCGCCAGGGCCGAGGCTAATTCATCCCGCTGTTGCCGGTCCAGCGCCCATTGCATCTCGACCTGTTCCAGCGCCAGCAACGTCTGGCGCCAGTCCTCGTCGCGCCGCCGCTGCAATTCCCGCTGATGTTGCAGGTACTGTTCCAGCCGGCTGATCTCAGCGCCTGCCTGGTAATAACGCCCCTGGGCAGCATTGAACGCCTCGTTGCAATCCGCCCGCCGCGCCCGGCCGGTTTCCAGGAGCGCCTCCAGCCGGCGCTGCTCAGCGAACAGCGCCTCCAGGGCCGTTTCCTGCTGACGCACCGCCTGCTCGTGACCCTGCATTTCACCGTGCAGGGCGCGCCAGCGCAAGGTCAACAATTCCGCCCGCAACCGGCGTTCTTCGATGCGCGCATCGCGGTATTGCTCGGCAGCCCTGGCCTGGCGTTGCAAGTGCTGAAGCTGTCGGTTCAATTCCTCGCGGACATCATTGAGCCGGTCGAGATTTTCCCGGGCATGACGAATACGGGTCTCGGTTTCACGACGACGCTCCTTGTATTTGGAGATGCCAGCCGCTTCTTCCAAAAACAGCCGCAAATCCTCCGGCTTGGCCTCGACCACCCGCGAAATCATGCCCTGTTCGATGATGGCGTAGCTGCGCGGCCCCAGCCCGGTGCCCAGGAAAATATCGGCAATGTCACGGCGGCGACAACGGCCGCCATTCAGAAAATAGCTGGACTGGCCATCGCGACCAACCAGCCGCCGGATGGCGATTTCGGCATAACTGGCCCAGGGACCACCTAAGCGGCCAGCGCTGTTGTCGAACACCAGCTCGATGGATGCCTGGCCGACCGGTTTGCGACTGGCGGAACCGTTAAAGATCACATCGCTCATGGTCTCGCCGCGCAGGCTGCGGGCCGAGCTTTCGCCCATCACCCAGCGCACGGCGTCGATGATATTGGACTTGCCGCAACCATTCGGGCCAACCACGCCGACCAGGTTGCCGGGCAAATGCAGCACTGTAGGGTCCACGAATGACTTGAACCCCGCCAGCTTGATCTTGCTTAACCGCATGGAAACGTCAGGCGTCGACTCCGCACCGATCAGGCCCGCCGCACCAGCGGCTGCAGCACTGCCTCAATCGCGTCCATATCGGGAATCAGTACTGACTGATCCTGATAACGCGCCCAGCTCAGGACGCCCGGCCGCTGTCGCTCGGTTTCGGCGATTTCCTGATCTGGATCGATATCCTGGCGTTGCAGATTCAGCGGTCGCGGCGCGGCGGTCCCCAGAATGCCGAAATGCGGCAACCGGGAATCAGCGCCCAGAGTATTGACAATGATCACCCGGGAATTGAGGTCGGCATCCGGCGCCACACTAAAAAACCACCGTCCCAGACTAATCAGGGGAGTCGTCAGGTTATGCCATAACATGGCCCCGACCACCCAGTTAGGAGCCGATTCGATGCGCAAGGGCGTGGCGAAGGGCAAAACCTCGACGACGAGGTTATTAGGCAAAATCACTTGTCCGCCCTGGACGGTGATGAGGAGACAACGGAGATTATCCATTTGCGGGTATCAGGTAATCAAATCCAGGGCGCGTTCGCCGAGGATGTTACGAATCGATTCCATCAACTGATCTTCCTGATAGGGTTTGGTCAGGTAGTCGTTGACTCCGAGACTCATGGCCCGTTCACGGTGCTTTTCACCGCCGCGCGAAGTGACCATGATGATCGGCAAATGCCGAAGATTACTTTGATTGCGAACGTGGGCAACCACTTCAAAGCCATCCATGCGCGGCATCTCGATGTCCAAAATCGCCAGATCAGGCACCTGAGTTTGCAGCATGGCCACGGCGTCCAGACCGTCCTTGGCGGTGATGGCGTGAATGTTGTGGCGCTCCAAAATGCGCGCCGTCACCTTGCGCATGGTGATAGAGTCGTCGATGACCATGATGCTGAGTTTCTCTTGGCGGGCTTCCTGGCGCGCCGCCCGCAAGGCGCGGCTTTCCAGTTGCTTCTGGCGCTGAGAACCAATGTTGCGCACCAACGCCGCCAGTTCCAAAACCACCACCACCCGGCCATCGCCCAGCACGGTCGCCCCGGAAATACCCGGCACCCCGTTAAACTGAGGACTGATCGGCTTGACGATAATTTCCTGGTTGCCCATCACTGCTTCAACCTGCAGGGCGGCGCTGGCTTCCGCGCTGCGGAACAACAGTGTCGGCGGACGGCGATCCTTGACTTCTTCAAAGGGCAAGACGCGCTCACTGCTCACCAGAATGCCCAGATTATGTACTGGATAATGGCGGTCGCTGTATTGATGTTGAACCTGCTCACCCGTCAAATAGGCCTGGAACTCGCTTTCCTTCAGGCGAGTCACCACTTCGATGCTCAGCAAAGGAATAGCGAACAGACCGTCGCCGGCTTGTACCAACAGCGCCTGCGTCACTGCCAGTGAGAAGGGTAACCGAACGATAAAGCGGGTGCCTTGTCCAGGGTCAGTCTGGATTAGTAATGCGCCGCGCATGGCGCGGATGGCTTCGTTGACGACGTCCATGCCGACACCGCGCCCGGAAACCTGAGTGACGGTGGTGGCTGTGGAAAATCCGGGACGTAGCAACAAAGCAATCAGCTCCTCCGGGGTCGCCGGCTGTTCCGGCAGTAACAAGCCTTTTTCTTCCCCCTTGGCGCGGATCGCTGCGAAATTGAGGCCCGCACCGTCATCGCTCAATTCCAGCACCAATTCCGCGCCTTCCCGACGCAGACTGAGCGTGACCGTGCCAATTTCGGGCTTGCCCGCCATCCGGCGTTGCTCTGGCGCTTCGATGCCATGCGCCAGGGAATTGCGCAGCATGTGCTCCAGTGGCGCCAGCATGCTCTCTAACACCGTGCGGTCGACCTCTGCTTCTTCACCGCCGACCAGCAGTTCTGCGCGTTTGCCCAGATCCTGGGATGCCTGCCGCACAACCCGGCGCAGTCGGGGAATCACGCTGCCGAAGCGCACCATGCCAGTACGCATCAGCCCTTGCTGGATTTCCTTGTTGACCTTGCCCTGTTGATCCAGCAGCGTGGTGATCTCCCGGGCGTGTTCACCCAGCGTATTGCCAACATTGCCCAAGTCGTCGGCGATTTCCATCAGTGACCGGCTGACTTGTTGCAATTCGGTGAAACGATCCAGTTCCAGAGGATCAAATTCCTGCTGATGGGCTTTCGTGCCCTGATCCTGGCGGGACTGGATACGCGCCTCGGCCTGGGTGGCCAGATAGGTGACCTGGCGACGCAAGCGGGTGATGGTTTGCTCCAGGTCATTGAGGTTGTTACTCATCGCACTGACGCCCTGGTCGATACGGGCGCGGAAGATGCTGCTCTCGCCCATCTGGTTGACCAGGGTATTCAACAACGCGGCGCTGACGCGGATAGCATCTGTCGGTCCGGCAGTGGGCGGTTCGGCGGGACGACGCGCCGCCGGAATCGCCAGGGGCGCGGTCGGTACGACCGGGGCAGTCACCGCCGGTTTGAGCTGTTCCACGGATTGACTGCTCAGCACGTCATGTAGTGCGTTGATCAGCTCGGGACGGGCCACGGGTTGTGTACCGCTGAGAATCCCGGCCAGCATCTGATGCAGACCATCCATAGCGCTTTGCACTTGGTCCAACACCAGCGTGGACATTTTCAAGACGCCCTTGCCCAGAGCGTCCAACACCGCCTCGGCGGCGTGGGCGACATCACCGACGGTCATGAAGCCGGCCATCCGCGAACTGCCTTTGAGGGTGTGCATTTCGCGGCGAAGATCATTCAGCAATTCGACGCTATCCGGTTCGCCGCGCAATCGCTGCAAGATGGTATCGCTGGAATCGAGAATTTCGCCGGCTTCGATCTGGAAGACCTGCACCAGTTCCTGATCGAGTTCGGTCATGGCTCGGAACGAAACAGGCTCTACAGCTACTGCCGCCGGTTCCATAACGCCGACTGGACGGGTTTCCGGCCGTTCACCGGCCGTCACTGTATCGGCTAACCGGTGCAGATCGTGGATCAGCCCGGTTGCGGCGGACGGACTCACGCCGCTGGCGGCTTCCGCCAGCATCTGATTCAAACGGTCCAAAGCCTGCTGCAGGGTATCGAGCACCACCGGCGTCGCCTGACCCAACCCCTTGCCCAGCGCATCCAGCACCGATTCAGCGGCATGCGCCAAATCACCGACCGCCATGATGCCGGCCATCCGCGAACTGCCTTTCAGGGTATGCATACCCCGGCGCAAGTCGTTCAGCAATCCGGTGTGGCCCGGCTCGGCGCCTAACCGTTGCAGGATGGCGTCGCTGGCGTCAAGAATTTCGGCGGCTTCGTATTGGAAAACCTGCGCCAATTCCACATCGATCGCCGGAGTCATGACCGGCTCTGGAATCGCTGTCTTGACCGGCGCAATGCCTTCAACAGGAAGCGCCCCAGGCGGCGCCTCGATAGCAACGGGTTTGATTGACACTTCCGCTTCAAGCGCCTCGACCAGCGGAGGTGCAGCGACCGGCGCTGCCTGTGACAGCACCTCAGCACGGGCAGTCAGGCCCGGTAGTTGTTTGAACGCTTCATCGGCCAGCGCCTCTTTACTGAGCAGCGCATCCAGCACAGCAGTCGCTTCGTCGAGCAGATCGGCTATCGCCGGCGATGCCGTTACAGTACCGTTAACTATATGATTCAGAAGATTTTCGAAACACCAGGCGAAATCGCCGATCGCTGTCGCACCGACCACACGCCCGCTGCCTTTGAGAGTATGGAACGCCCGGCGCAGGATGGTCAGCGCCTGGCGATCCTCGAAATTCACCCGCCAGACCGCCAATTGCTCGCGAATAGCCGCCAGTTCGCCGCGCGCTTCTTCGAGAAAGACCTCGACGAACTCTGCATCCATGTCTGGTGCGATGATCCGGGTAGAAAGCATCGTCTCGGACTCCGCTTCGACCGCCGGTTCACGCCGTTCTGGCGTAACCGCCGCCGTGGATTCCGGCGCGGCCAGCAGGCTTTGTGGTAACGCTCGCACCTGTACGGCCAGCGCCGCCAATGTCTCCAGCTCATTCCCGCACAGCGGCGTCTCACCCACCAGCGGCGATAGCGCTTCGACTGCAGTGGTGGTGGCGGCGAGGATCTCCGGTCTAGCCGGCAGACTGCCTTCCAGCACCTGATTGAGCAGGCTTTCAAATTCCCAGGCAAAATCACCGATTGCCATGGCGCTGACCATGCGTCCACTACCCTTGAGGGTGTGGAACGCCCGGCGAATGGCGGTCAACGCCTGGCGATCAGTCAAATTGCTCCGCAAAAGAGCCAACTGCTCGCGAATGGCGGCCAATTCACCGCGTGCCTCCTCGAGGAAAACCTCGACGAACTCTGAATCGGTATCGCCCAACCCAATCAGGTTGATTAAATCTTCCGTGCTCACTCCGACTGTTTTCGGAGGATCTTCAGACTGAGGCAAGATCAAATCCGGCGTCTCACCAGCAATCACGGTTGGCGTCTTATTAATGGGTTCTTCGAGCAAACCCCGTTGCGACACATCCCTGACGACCACCGGCGTCTCCGCGGTAGATAGATCGAGCGGCGTCAGCGAAAAATCCGGAAATTCAATATCTTCTATCGGTACGGACTCCACGGGAGCCGGCAAGGGTTGCGATGGCGCAACGATCGATGCATCAAGCTCCGGCAAATCGGGAAGGATCAGATTGCTTGCCAGATCCGGGGTCGGCGCCGCGCGCAGCAGGGGTTTCGAGGCGGCTCCCAGCTCAGCGGGCAACCCGAGCAGGGTATCCAGTTGCGCCAACTGCGTTTCGGCACTGTTCAACACCGTCGCCGCCGCCGGGACGCCATTGCCCAGTGATTCCAGCGAATAGCTCAAACCTGCCAGGATTTCGGCGCAAACGCCGCTGACCAGTATTCCGTAATGCTCCGCGCCACCGGCGGCGAGTGCGCTAACAATTCGGTTCAGACGTTCGAGAATCTGGGTAGCGCGGCTCCAACCCTGTTCAGCAATCAACTGGCGGAGAACAGGCAAATCCTCCTGCAGGGTTTCCCAGGAAGCCGCTTCATCAGCCGCTTTCTCCACTTTTTCAACAACAATATATTGAAGCCGTTCCAGAAGACGGCGCAGGTCACGCAAGCTGGCAGAGGACTCCTTCTGATCTGGCTCGACGACGTCGCTCTGGCGCGCCTGACGCAAGATTGCGGCAGTTTCTATTAGCAAGCCGGGACTGGCTTGCCGGCTGCCTGGGGATAGGTAGGTTTCCAGATAGACCGTTAGCTGTTGGGCTGCCTGCCGCAGCAGTGTGGTATCCAGGAGCGCGTTACGCACACCCTCCAGGACGGTAGTACGCATTTCGTCCAGCAAGGCCACGGCGTCCCGATGTTCCAGGGCGGCCAGCGGTTTGCGAACCTGATCGATGGCATCGACCATCGCTTCCATTGCCGCTGAATCCGCCGGTCCTTCATCGCAGGCATCCAGATCGATTTGGATCCGTCGCAGGGCCAGCAATAAATCATCCTTGAGAAAACCTAATGGGTTATCGGTGATGCGACGCGATGTGATCACGCTATCTCCCCCCTGCGAAAAAACCGTCCAGTCCGTTGTCGCTCAAGATGCACTGGTGAAATCCAGCCACGTCAGCACACTCAATCAGGCAGCCGGAAGCCCGCTACCGACTGACGCAGTTCCTGCGCCAACTGATTCAGCTTGCCAATGGCCGAGGCGGTGGACACACTGCTCTCAGCGGTTTGGCCGGTGATTTCGTTGATAGAGATCATAGCGCTCGACACCCGCGAGGCCATCTCGGACACCTGGCCGGCAGATTTGGAAATCTCGTCGATCAACTCAGCCAGTTTGGCGGATACTTTTTCGATCTCTTCCAGAGCTTCGCCAGCCTTTTCCGCCAGCCCAGCGCCGCCAACCACTTCGCCGGTGCTCTTTTCCATGGAGATGACCGCTTCGTTCGTGTCGGCCTGAATCGTCTTCACCAGAGTTTCGATACGCTTGGTGGCGTTGCTGGAGCGCTCCGCCAACCGCTGCACTTCGTCGGCAACCACTGCAAAGCCGCGTCCGGCCTCACCAGCCGCCGAAGCCTGAATAGCGGCGTTGAGCGCCAGGATGTTGGTCTGGTCAGCGATGTCATTGATCAGCGCCACGATGTCACCGATTTCCTGCGAAGATTCGCCCAGCCGCTTGATCCGCTTGGAAGTGTCCTGAATATGCTCGCGGATGGCGTTCATGCCGTGGATGGTGCGCCGCACCCGGTCGCCGCCTTCATGGGCAATGCCAACCGATTTTTCAGCCACCTCGGCGGATGCGGCGGTTTTGGAAGATACTTCGTCCATGGACTGCGCCATTTGCATCACCGTGGCGCTGGCGTTCTCGATCTGCCGAGCCTGAATCTCGCTGGATTTAGCCAGCCGGTCGGCGATGGCGCTGGTTTCCTGCACCGCGGCAGCGACCAGCCCGGAGGTGCTGTTGATGGTGGATACCAGGTCACGCAGGGCCTCGATGGCGTAATTGACCGAGTCGGCAATAGCGCCAGTGATATCCTCGGTGACGCTGGCCTGAACAGTCAGATCGCCCTCAGCCAGGTTGCCCAGTTCATCCAGCAATCGCAGGATTGCATCCTGATTGCGGCGGTTCTGCTCTTCGGTTTCCTGCTTGCGTTGTTCAGCATCGACCAGCCGCTGGCGGCTTTCGCGGTTCTGCACATACAACAGCGTGATCAGCAGGAACAGGGCGATGATCCCGAGAAGATAAGCGATCGGATAGCTGAGCGGGACGCCAAGCAGATAAACCTGACGGCTTTGCGTTGCATAGACTTCCAACAGTCGGGTGGCGGCTTCCAGTAAAGCATCACCCTTGTTAGCGATGCTTTGTGCGGCGTTTTGCACCTTGACCAGTTCAGGCGCTTTCTCGACGATACGGGCGGTTTCGGCCTCCAGGGATTTGAACAGATCAGCGAGATCAGCCAATTTGCTGGCGCTGTCGGGGAGAGTCACGCGGGTATCGCCCTCCCGCATCCCTTTGAGCACCCGGCCAAACAGGTTGACGTTGCGGCTAAACCGGTCAGCCGCCACAGCAGCGCTCAGGCCGCCCTCAGTCAACATCCGCTTGAGATCACTGACAATTTGTTCACCTAATTGCAGTTGCTTGGTAGCCAGGTACACCTGTCGGGCATCACCCCGGTTGTTGGATAGGCTCTTGGCAATATCATCGGATAATCCATTCATCCGCGTCAGCGAATCTTCCAGCAGTGGCACAAAGTTGTTGGTCGACACTACCGGTTCACGCCCGGCCAGAATGATGTCGATTTCGCCCCGCACCGGTTTCCAGAGATTGTCCAGTTCATCCAGGGCTGGCAAAATTTCGGGCGACGCCGGCGACAGGCCACCGCCACCGTTACGCTGATCTTTCAAAATCTGCTCGAAGCGATCACGGGTGTTTTTGAGCCGGGCAAAGGCGTTTTCCTTGCCGCGCGCCGCTTCGAGAGCTTCCGTCACTGCGGCGCGCGACAGCAAGCGTTGCTCACCGGTCAGATTGAACTGGGCTTCGCTCCGCTCGTTCTGTTGCGCCAGCAGGATGAAAATGGCGCCCATCAGCACGATAAACAACACCAAGGCACTGAGAAGACTCAGATACGTGACAGAAAAGCTTTTTAATGCTGAATGATTTCGCGAGTTACGCATTGTTATTTCTCATCACACAAAATTCCATAGCCCCACCCGTGCGTCCGACGGAAACTCTCAAGAAACCGGTTTTCACCGTTGTTGTTTAGTTGGCAGCATTCAAAAAACGCCTGTCTGTCAATAACTTATCAACATTGAACACCAACCAGTGCAGGTTTTCGTTTAGAAACGCCTCAATCACATAGGGGCGCAGGCTCGCCTCCAGCTCGTCCAGCGAGGGTAGTCGATGTTGTGGTCCGAAGTGTCTCATGCCAATGATTTCATCCACCAGCAGGCCGTAGTCCCATTCTCCGGAGTGCAGCACGACGATCTGGCTACCGGGCAGTCGCGTGGTGGGCCGGTCGATCAAAAAATCCCGCAAATCCGAAACGGAGATCACCTTGCCGCGCAGATTGGCGATACCCAGCAACCAGCGCTTGACCCCAGGCACCCGGGTAATAATACGCGGCACCGGGATAATTTCGGCCACGTCATCCATGGAGAATAACAGGTTCCAACCGGCGAGGCGTAACGCCAGCCTTCCGCGAATCTCCGAAAGCTGCGCGCCAGTCTCCTTAACCGGCGTCCGTTCGCGGATGCGCTGATCGAGCCGCAGCAACACATCGAAGGGATGCGACGGCGGAGACGCCTGAGAAGGGGATATTGCCGCATCTGCCACAATCACTGTCCTCTGGAGACGGGATTCGAAGCCAGTCGCCTTGCGCCAAATCCCGAGAGGATTTGATGCTTTTACTGGCCAATTTTATCAGCACCGCGCCGGGCTGCGACGGAAGATTGGTTTTTTTAGCATGATATTTAGCATACTACTCATCACAACGCCACGACGGAACCGGGAATCTTTGTACATAGAAGCGGTACAAACATTCAAGTCGTTGATAGGTTCAGACCTGCGCAACCTGACGGACAGATGACCATGACGCTCAAAATCGGCGTAGTGATGGATCCCATCGCTGCGATCACTATCAAGAAAGACACTACGTTCGCCATGCTGCTAGCCGCCCAGGCGCGCGGCTGGGCGCTGCATTATTTTGAACAGGCTGACCTTTATGCTCGCGGCAGTGAGGCGTTCGGGCGCTCGCGGTTATTGAGCGTTCGGGATGATAAGAATGGTTGGTTTGCGTTCCACGGCGATCAGGAACTGCCCCTGGCAGAACTGGACGTCATCCTGATGCGCAAGGATCCACCTTTCGACATGGAATATATCTATACCACCTATCTGCTGGAACTGGCGGAACAAGCCGGCGTCCTGGTTGTGAATAAACCCCGCAGCCTGCGCGACGCCAATGAAAAGCTGTTCGCGCTACATTTTCCTCAGTGTGGTCCCCCGACGTTGGTGAGTCGGGAAGTGGGGCGACTCAAAGCGTTCCTGAGCGAGCAAACTGACATCGTGGTGAAACCGCTGGACGGTATGGGTGGGGCATCGGTGTTCCGGCTGCGAGAGGGTGATCCTAATCTGAACGTGATTCTGGAGACGCTGACCGGGCATGGTCGGTGGTTGACCATGGCGCAGCGCTACATTCCGGAGATCCAGGCTGGCGACAAGCGTATTTTGCTGATCGATGGCGAGCCGATTCCCTATGCATTGGCGCGGATTCCACAGGCGGGGGAGACGCGGGCCAATCTGGCGGCGGGCGGGCGCGGCGAAGGCGTTGCGCTGAACGAGCGTGATCGCTGGATTTGCGGGCAGGTAGCGCCGACCCTGCGGGAGATGGGACTGCTGTTTGTCGGGCTGGATGTGATCGGTGACTACTTGACCGAGATCAACGTGACCAGCCCGACCTGCGCCCGGGAACTGGATGCACAGTTTGGGTTGCATATCGGCGATGACTTGATGGCAGCGATTGAGCGGCGACTACAACGCTAACTGGCGTCGGGCAGGTATGAGGACGTTGCGCGACGATCGCGTTCGGCTGGCGCTGGCGCTGGCGCTGGCGCTCGGCTGGCACGCCGTGTTGCTGTTTGGCGTATCCGTGGACTGGCGGCAGTCATTTCCATCGCCCATACCGCCGCCATTTGAGATACGGCTGGTGCGTCCGGAACCGGCATTGATAGCGCCTATGGTAGAACCGATGCTGATGCCGCCCGCGCTGTCTAAACCTGTCTTGCCGGAAACCGCTGTTTTGGCATCGGCGCCGAAAGTACCGGCTGTTACGCCAGCGCCGAAACCACGATCTGCACCGGTCGCTACTCCAGCACCGAAACCACGACCTGTGCCGGTCGTTACTCCAGCACCGAAACCACGACCTGTGCCGGTCGCCAAAGCGGCCCCAAAATCCCCGCCGGCGGTTGAGTTCGTAGCAAAGCCGACAACCCCGTCGATTTCCAAGCCCCAGCCACGCACAGACAACCTGCTGTTGCCGAAACCGGTGGTGACGGCCAAACCGGCTGTATCACCGGTTGCCCGCCGTTCGCAAAATGCCGAACGAAGCCGCAGTTCCACCACGGTCGCCCCGGCGCGTGGCCCGCTGGACAGCACTGCCCTGCTCGGCCAGATCGCCAGCCTGGAAACCGAGCAGCAGCGTAAGGAATCGGCGCACGGGCGCATCCAACGAGTCAGTCCGACCGATAGCCGATCCGCCGCCGGGTTCTACGCCGCCGACTGGGCGCGCAAGGTCACGCGGGTGGGTGAAATGAATTTTCCGGACATGGCCCGGCGGTTGAATACCAGCGCTGGGCCATTGCTGGAGGTCGCGATCCGCGCCGATGGAGGTTTGCGGGAGGTACGAATCGTTCGTTCTTCAGGCCATACCGAACTTGATCAGGCGGCTCAGCGTATCGTCAAAATGGCTGCGCCCTATCCGCCGTTTCCGTCCGAATTGCGCCAGGAAACCGATCTGCTGCGGATTGAAGCGCCCTGGCGTTTTGACCCCGGCGGCCGAATCCGGGCACGTTGAAGGTTATGAGATCAAGCGGCTTGGAGGTTGGCGCCCCGGAGAGGAATTGAACCTCTGACCTCACCCTTAGGAGGGGTGCGCTCTATCCAACTGAGCTACCGGGGCCAGGAAAGTGGGCAAAATGAAGCATAGCCGATCGGACTGAACGCAAACAAGCGAAACAACTCATGGCGACCGGGCCGGCCAGTCTAACTGAAACTCACGGCGACTGGCGTCAGCCCAGGTTATTTCCGCCATGCAGGCGTTGCCGCCGCGATCCACCCGCAGCGCCGTTGATGAACGGGTGCCATAGCCTGGCGCGTCGATAAAAATTGCTGACAGCCATCGTTCCCACTCCAGCGGAACGCCGGTCTGAGGCAATTCGGCCTCCGGGGCCAAGGTGCGATCCGTCAGAATTTGCAACAGATCATCCAGCGCTGGATCGCGCTGCCGTTCCAACAAACCGCGCAACATCGCCAGTCCCCGTTTGAGCTTGGGCCAGGGTGTACCCAGCAAGTGATTGCTCAGGCCATAGAATCCCGGTGGCAGCGCCCGGGGTTCGCCGGCGCGATTGGAGTAGTAGTACAAACCGGTCTCATCGCCCAGCACCAGATTGAAGCTGTTGTAATGATTAGCGATCAACTGTAACCGTTCCAGCGTATCGCCGGCGGGTTGATCTCCTTGCAGATAGCCGCTGACCAGATGACCCCGCGACGGTGCGCCTGTCATGATCCGGTGGGGATCACGGTAATTGGTGAGGGCTGCGAAACGCCCGGCGCGCGTGATTCCCATCCAGGTGCCTCCTTCCTGAAGATCACGCCCGGCTAACAAGTCTGGCGCATCTTCCCAGAACGCCAGCGGCGCGGTGGGTCGCTGATGAAATTCATCGCGATTGGCGGCGACGAGCAATCCGTAGTCAGGATGGCAACGATAAGCTATTAAAATCAAACACATGTAGTTAAAGCCTCTTACTCATCTCCGTCATAGGGTTTGAGAAGGCCCAAGGTCATCGCCATTCGGATCAGTTGCGACAGGGTGCGAGCCCCCATTTTCTGCATAACTTTGGCCCGGTGAACTTCGACGGTCTTGTGGCTCAAGTCCAGTCGATCCGCGATTTCCCGGTTGGACAGGCCCTCGGCGACGCGCTGTAAAATGTCTTGCTCGCGCGGGGTCAGGGTCGTAAACCGGCCCAGCAGCATTTGCCGCCAGGCCCGGGCACCTCGCCGGACCTGATCCTCGGTCACCGCATGATGAACACAGTCCAACAGCAGTTGTTCGTTGACCGGTTTTTCCAGAAAATCCATCGCTCCCTGCTTCATGGCGGCGACCACTGTCGCCACATCGCTGCAATACGTCATCACGATGACGGGTAAATCAATACCCTGGGTGCGCAAATCTTCCTGGATGCTGGACTGGGCCAGCCCCGGAATCTGGAGGTCAAGCAGCAGACAAGCCGGACGCTGCGGTTGGTAGGCGGTCAGGAATGCGGCCAGATCCGCGGAGACCCAGGCGGATAACCCGACCGATTCCACCAACCGGCGCAGCGCGTCACCCAACGTGGCGTCCGGCTCCAAAATATAGATGATAGGCGTATTACAATGACTCATTAGTCGTCGCTGCGCCAAGAAAAGAGTATCGGAGTATAGAACATCCCATCCGCGCCGGAAGAGTTCGGTACAATGAAGCGCAACCTTGTCCATCCTGGAGAACCCAAGCCATGACTGCATCCCCCTCTACTGAAGGCATTCTTGTTCTGCGTCAGGATGAAGCGGGCGTCGCCACGCTGACCCTCAATCGCCCCAAACAATATAACGCCCTGTCCCAGGCGATGTTGAGCGCCTTGCAGGCGGCGCTGGACGCTGTGGCTGCTGACGCGACGGTTCGCGTCGTGGTCATTGCCGGGAGTGGCCCGGCGTTCTGCGCCGGTCACGACCTCAAGGAAATGCGCGCCAACACCGACCGGGCTTTTCATCAGGCGTTGTTCGCCCAATGTGGACAGGTCATGCTGACTATTAATCGCCTGCCGCAGCCGGTCATCGCCCGGGTGCAGGGCATCGCCACCGCCGCCGGTTGCCAACTGGTCGCCGCCTGCGATCTGGCGGTTGCCGCCGACAACGCCCGGTTCGCCGTCTCCGGAATCAATGTCGGGCTGTTCTGCGGCACGCCCGGCGTAGCGTTGAGCCGCAATCTGGGCCGCAAGCAGGCCCTGGAATTGTTGTTGACCGGCGAGTTCATCGACGCCCCGACCGCCCTGCGCCAGGGGTTGATCAACCGGGTCGCGCCGCTCGATCAACTGGACGCCGAAGTCTGGCGACTGGCCGACGCCATCTGCAACAAGTCTCCGCTGGCGATCCGCATGGGCAAGGAATTGTACTATCGGCAACTGGGCTTGCCGCTGGAAGAGGCCTACGCCTGCGCCAGTCAGACCATGGCCTGCAACATGGACAGCGAAGACGCCCGCGAAGGCATCGATGCCTTCATCGCCAAACGCAAGCCGACGTGGAAAGGCTGCTAAAGCATCTGCCCTGGACATTACAATAACCCAACCGCCCCCGGAGGAATTCCCCATGAGCGCCAACGCCCACAACATCTATGAAATAAGCCTGGATCAGAATCCGGCCAATTATGTGCCGCTGACCCCGTTGACCTTTATCGAAAGAGCCGCTGCGGTCTATCCCCACTATACCGCCGTGGTGCATGGCGCTGTCCGGCGCGACTGGGCGCAGACCTACGCCCGCTGTCGACAACTGGGTTCAGCGCTGCAAAAACGCGGCATCGGCGTCGGCGATACGGTGGCGGCGATGCTGCCCAATATCCCGGACATGTTCGAGGCGCATTTTGGCGTCCCGATGTCCGGCGCAACGTTGAATACCCTGAATATTCGACTGGATGCCGAGACGATTGCGTTCATGCTCGAACACGGCGAAGCCAAAATCCTGCTTACCGACCGGGAGTTCTCCGAGACCATCAGCAAGGCGCTGCGGCTGATGCCAGCGGTCAAGCGGCCGCTAGTAGTCGATGTGGATGATCCGCAGTTCGTCGGCGGTGAGAAGCTGGGAACGCTGGACTATGAAACGTTGCTGGCCGAGGGCGACCCGGAATTTGCCTGGCGGAACCCGGACAGCGAATGGCAGGCCATCACCCTGAACTACACCTCCGGCACCACCGGCAATCCCAAGGGCGTGGTCTATCACCATCGCGGCGCGTATCTGAACGCGGTCAGCAACGCCCTGGTGTGGGACATGGGCCTGCACCCGGTCTATCTGTGGACCCTGCCCATGTTTCACTGCAACGGCTGGTGCTTCCCGTGGACCATCGCCGCTACAGTCGGTACGAACGTCTGTCTGCGCCAAGTGCGCGCCGATCTGGTATTCGATTTGATCAAGCGGGAAAAGGTCAACTATTTCTGCGGCGCGCCCATCGTGCTGAATCTGCTGAAGAACGCCCCGGACGAGATGAAGGCCGGCGTCAACCATCCGGTCAAGGTGATGACGGCAGGCGCCGCACCGCCGGCAGCCGTCATCGAAGGGATGCAACGGATGAACTTCGATGTCACTCACACCTATGGCCTGACCGAGACGTATGGGCCATCGGTGGTGTGCGCCTGGCATAGTGAATGGAACGAGTTGAGCCTGCCCGAACGGGCAGCGCTGAAATCCCGCCAGGGTGTGCGCTATCCGATGCTGGAGGCGTTGATGGTGGCCGATCCCCAGACGCTCGAACCGGTGCCGAAGGATGGCGAAACCATCGGTGAAATCTTCATGCGCGGCAACAACGTCATGAAAGGTTATCTGAAGAACCCGGCTGCGACCGATGAAGCGTTCCAGGGCGGCTGGTTTCACAGCGGCGATCTGGCGGTCTGGCATGAAGACGGCTATATCGATATCAAGGATCGCTCCAAGGACATCATTATCTCCGGTGGCGAGAACATCTCCACAATTGAAGTTGAGGATGTGCTGTACCGGCATCCCGCCGTGATGGAAGTGGCGGTCGTGGCGCGGCCTGATGAGAAGTGGGGCGAGACGCCCTGCGCGTTCGTCACCGTCAAGCCGGGCATGGAGCATGTCACCGAGGAGGAGATTATCGAGTTCTGCCGCAGTCAGTTGGCGCGGTTCAAGGTGCCGAAGACCGTAGTGTTCGGCCCGTTGCCCAAGACCTCCACCGGCAAGATGCAGAAATTCATCCTGCGCGAGCAGGCCAAGCATTTATAACAGGGTGAAACCTCGGCGGGTTTTGAATCCGTATCCGGTTTAGTTTTTGACCCCGCAGCTTGCTGTGGGGTCATTCATTAACAGCAACATCAAGCCCCGCGCACCAATTGACTATTTCGCAAGTCCCTGATTTCCGTCGGCTTCGCCGCGCCACCGGTAGGACCGGCCAGCAGTGCATCAATATTCCCGCCCAGTTGCCGGCGAACTGCCAGCGCAGTGCGCGCCGGAAGGCGACCACTAAAGTTGGCGCTGGTGGAAACTAGCGCATGGCCACAAGCCCGGCACAGCGCCGCCGCCAGCGGATGCGCCGTCACCCGTACCGCCAGGGTGTCATGCTGGCCCCGCAGCCAGCGTGGTGTATCCGCCCGAGCTGGAATCAACCAAGTATACGGACCGGGCCAGGTCGCGGCGAGTCGGGCCTGATCGGCAGGAGACAGGGGTTGCAAAAAGGGCGCAAGTTGGGCGAAGTCCGCAGCGATCAAAATCAGGCCCTTATGCATCGGTCGGCGTTTGAGCGCCAACAACCGCTGCACTGTCGGTTTGTTACGTGGATCACAGCCCAGCCCGTAGACCGCTTCCGTCGGATAGGCGACGATGCCGCCTGATTGAATTGTGCGGGCCACGGCGCGCAGTCGTAACCGATTCATTGCCTAACCGTTGCTGGCTCGTTTCGCTTTAGCTTTCGCCGGCGCGGCAGCGCGACGGCGAACAACACGCTTCTTCTCCGGTGCTTCCCGAATCAGGGTTTCACACTCATCCAGGCTTAAACTCTCCGGCTCCCGGCCCTTGGGCGCTCGGACGTTCTTCTTGCCGTCGGTGATATACGGCCCAAAGCGGCCATTGAGAATCTGGAGAGGAGAATCCGGGAATGTCCGCAGAATGCGATTCGCCAACGCCTCCTGATGAGCGGCGATCAACGCTAAAGCCTCCTCACGGCTGACCGTGTAGGGATCGGCGTTTTTCAGGGACACATAACGCTTGCCATAGCGCACATAAGGCCCGAACCGACCGATATTGACCTGGATTAGTTCGCCTGCCACCGTAGCTCCCAGATCGCGTGGCAACTGGAACAACGCCAGGGCTTCGTCCAGAGTAATCGTATCGAGGCGCTGGTCAGACCGCAGACTGGCGAAGCGCGGCTTGTCGGCGTCTTCCTTGACGCCGATCTGGGCGAACGCGCCGAACCGGCCCATCCGCACTGACACCGACTTGCCGGTCTTGGGGTCCAACCCCAATTCCCGGCTCTGCACCACATCCTGCCGCGAGACGTTTTCAGTCTTCTCATCCACCCGCTGCTTGAAAGGGTCCCAGAACCCGCGCATCAGCGGCAGCCAGTCCTCTTCACCCCGTGACACCGCATCCAACTCATCCTCCAGCCGGGCGGTGAACTCATAGTCCACATAGGAATTGAAATGCTGGGTCAGGAAGCGGTTGACAATCCGGCCAATATCAGTGGGTTTAAACCGGCGGTTATCCAGCACGGCATATTCGCGGGCCAGGAGGGTGGAAATGATCGTCGCATACGTCGAAGGCCGGCCAATGCCGTGTTCTTCCAGCATCTTGACCAGACTGGCCTCGGAATAGCGCGGCGGCGGTTCGGTGAAATGTTGTTCCGGGTGCAGCGCCAATAAATCCACCCATTCACCTTGCTTCAACGGCGGCAGGGTTCGGCTCTCTTCTTCATGCGGGTCATCGACATCTTCCTGATAAACCGCCATGAAGCCTGGATTGGCAATAGTCGAGCCGGTGGCGCGAAAGAGATTGCCCACGCCGCAGGTTAGATCGACCGCGACCGTATCCAGCGTCGCCGGGATCATCTGACAGGCGACCGTGCGCTTCCAGATCAGTTCGTACAGCGCATATTGATCGGCGTTGAGATGGGCATGGATCGCTTCCGGCGTGACCGCCACGACGGTGGGCCGAATCGCCTCATGCGCCTCCTGGGCGTTCTTGGCCTTGGTCTTGAACAGGCGCGGACCGGCCGGCAGATTATTCGCGCCGTAGCGCTGGGCGATCAGCGCCCGAATGTCGTTGAGCGCTTCCTGAGCCAGATTGACCGAGTCGGTGCGCATATAGGTGATCAGGCCGACCGCGCCGCTGCCGGTATCGATACCTTCGTATAACTGCTGGGCGACGCGCATGGTGCGCCGGGTGGAAAAACCGAGCTTGCGCGAGGCTTCCTGTTGCAGGGTCGAGGTCGTGAACGGTGCAGCAGGATTGCGCTTGCGCTGCTTGCGCTCGACCTTGGCGACGCGCAACCGACCCATCACAGTTGTATCGGCAACCGCGCCGGATTCAGTGATCTGGGCCTGCGCCGCGTTCAACAGGGTTCGTTCCATGGCGTGAGCCTGTTCACTCTGGGTGATGCTGAACTGCGTCAGCTTTTCCCCGCCATATTCCGTCAGCCGGGCCAGCAGCGGCTGGCCGGCCTTGGCGGCGTCCGCTTCCAGCGTCCAGTATTCCTGTGCCTGGAAACGTTCGATTTCTTCCTCACGCTCGACGATCATCCGCAACGCCGGCGACTGCACCCGGCCCGCGGACAGGCCTGGACGAATTTTTTTCCACAACAGCGGCGAAAGATTGAAACCCACCAGATAATCCAGCGCCCGCCGCGCCTGCTGGGCGTTGACCAGGTCCAATGACAAATGACGGGGGTGAGCAACGGCTTCGGCAATCGCCCGCTGGGTCACTTCGTGGAACACGATGCGCCGCAGCGGCTTGTCGCGCAACAGGTTGCGCTGCCGGAGAATCTCGGCCAGGTGCCAGGAAATCGCTTCACCTTCCCGATCCGGGTCAGTCGCCAGATACAGCGCTTCGGCTTTGGCCGCCGCCTTGGCGATCGCTTCAACGTGGCGTTCGTTCTTGTCGATGAGCTGATATTTCATGGCAAAGTCGTGATCGGGATCGACTGCGCCTTCCTTGGGCACCAAATCGCGGACATGGCCATACGAGGCCAGCACCTCGAAATCCTTGCCCAGATATTTTTTGATGGTTTTCGCCTTGGCCGGCGATTCCACGATGACCAGATTTTTGCTCATGACGACTTTAAGGGGCTTGACAAAAACGGGGGTATGCCGGCGACGCATCCGGCCGGGATAGCAATGCTATTCGTCGCGACCCGTAGCGTAGTAGCGCAGGAATCCGATGACTAATGAAGATAGCCGGGGGCAGCGTCGAAGACCAAATCTTCCATCCAGGCGTAGGCTTCCTCCTGACCGGGCTGATTGAACAGCACCATGAGGATGATCCACTTCAACTGATGCAAATCGATTTCGTCGGTTTCCAGCGCCATGACCCGGTCGATAACCCCTTCACGGGTTTCCGGGTCGAGGATGCCGCTCTGTTCCAGCAGCAGCAGAAAACCCCGACATTCGACATCCAGTCGGGCCAGTTCCGCCGCGACATAGATCCGGTAGGAGCGGGGATTGACTGGCAGCGGGAGTGACGGACGATCCACCAGACTATCCAGCCAGACAAAAGCCTGGTCGATTTCCCGCGATGGAAAGCCGGCGGCCAGCAATTCCATCTGGATCGATTCACGGTCAGGATCGACCTCTACATCCTCTTCCATAGCGTTCTGAAATAAATACATCAAGACGTCCAGTACGTTTTCTTTCATGCGGGAACTCAGCATTTATAAGTACAAAGCCCTCGCCATTCGGTGAGGGCAGCGGGGTGCTGCTGAACCAGGCTTCAGGGTTTCAGGCGGCAGTACAAGCCGCCCGGCACGGCCGCCACATACCCCTCCAGTTCCAGAATCAGCAGCATGGAGGAAACCACTTCTGCCGTCAATCCACAACGTTCCACCAGTGAATCCACGCCAACCGGTTCATCACCGATCGCCGCCAGCAATTGCCGATAATCATCATCCAGAGGACTCACCGCCGGAGAGGCTTCCATCGGGAATGTCGAGGTCTCGGCCCCTGCGGCAGCCAGCGATCCCAGTTCTTCCAGAATGTCGGCGGCGGTTTCCACCAGCTTCGCCCCCTGGCGAATCAGGGCGTGGCAACCCTTGGCCAGCGGGTTGTGAATGGAACCGGGAATCGCAAAGACTTCGCGACCTTGCTCGACCGCTTGCCGGGCGGTGATCAGTGAGCCGCTTTGCGCCGCCGCTTCGACCACCAGCACCCCCAGCGCCAGACCGCTGATCAAGCGGTTGCGCTGGGGAAAATTGCCCGCTGCTGGCGAAGTGCCAATGGGAAATTCCGAGACCAGCGCGCCCTGCTCAGCAATGGCGTGAGCCAGATCCCGATGCTTGGCCGGATAGACCCGGTCCAGGCTGGTTCCCATCACGGCAATGGTCCGTCCGCCGCCGGCCAGCGCGCCCTGATGAGCGGCGGCGTCGATACCCAGCGCCAGGCCACTGGTGATAACCATACCGGCCCCAGTCAAGAAAGCGGCGAAACGGTGTGCGGTTTCCCGACCCAAGGGAGTGGGATTACGGGTGCCCACAATCGCCAACTGTGGCGCCCGCAAACAACCGGGGTCGCCACGGACGAACAGCAGCGGCGGTGGGTAGGGAATTTGTCGCAACAACGGCGGATAGCGCCGATCATCCAGCGCCAGCAGGTGACTGTCGGCTTGCTCCAGCCAGGCCAGATCCTGCTCGACCCCCCGCCAGTCCGGGGCGCTCAGATACTCAAGCGCCGGGGTCGGCAGCTCCAGCCCGACCCATTCGGCCCGGCCTGCCGCGAATGCCGCGGCAGCGGAACCGAAATGATCGAGCAGCCGGGCAAAACGCGCTGGCCCGATGCCCGGCGCCCGCAACAACGCCAGCAGCCAGGCAGGATCGTTGATCGCAGGGGGAAACCGTTCGTTCAGGGCGTCGTTACCCGGTCTTGCAGGCGAATGGCGCGTTCGGCCTGCATCACCAGCGCGTAGCTGACCAAATCATACACTTTGTAAACCATCACCAGCCCGGAGCGCTCGCCCGGTATCTTGATGGTTCCGCCCGACACTTGATCTTCCACCTCCCGATCTTTGCCGTAAATGGCCAGGACATGGCCCGGCTCCAGACCCTCCTGAGCGCCGACGTTGATGACGACACTGCTGTATTGGGTGATCTGGGTCACATCCGGATCGAGATTGGCCAGGATGAAGCCGTCGGTGTCCGGCGGCACGGGATGGGGTTCAAAGCTGTAAAGCTCAGTTTCCGCTTCGAAGGGGAACAACCGGTCACCGACGCGGACCGGTGCGACGGTGTTGGTCAGCACCAGCGTGGCCGGGTCAGCATCCTTTTCCAGAACCGCTTGCCCCATATAGATGCCAGCGACGCCCAGTGAGCGGCCAGAGCCGGGTTCGATAAGCGGTTCGCTGGGGCGGAACACTTGATAGCGCGGCTGGTCAAAAATAGCGCCACGAGCATAAACCCGGTCGCGGTCGGCATAGATGATCTGGTTGTCATCATCGGCCACGATATAGGGCGCACCTTTCCACTGCCCCTCGCTCAGCACCAGAGCGCGGGTCAGGAAGGACTCGACGGCGTCGCGGGGCACGGGCGGAATCGGCTGACTGAGTTCTTCGACCCGGATTTCCGGCGACAGCTTGAGCAACGGCGTTTCTTCCCGCTCGGCGACCTCCAGTTGGGGTTGGCCGTTGGCGTCATAACTGAAACGCAGCACATCGCCGGGGTAGATCCGGTTGGGGTTGCGGATTTGCGGGTTTTGCCGCCAGATTTGCCGCCATTGCCAGGGGTTTTGAAGAAACCGTTCAGCAATGCTCCACAGCGTGTCGCCCGGAACCACGGTATAGGTTTGTGGGTGGTCGGGGCGCAACGCGACCGGCGGCAGGGAGGCGGCTTGAGTCGCAGCGGATTCCGCCAATAAGGGCGGCTCGCCGGCGGTCGCCTCGCCCGGACCAGGTGCGGATTGATCGGGTGGGACAGGGGTTTGGGCGCAGGCCCCGAGCAGAATCGCCGTCGCCAACGATAGAGCGGTTCTCAAGCGCCTTGAGGAATGCGAGATATTCATGTCCATGCTCATCCTCCGAGAGAAACAGGCGGGAGCAGTGCAGCAAGGCCCCCATCGCGCAAAGTATAGCCCCGACGCCGGGGTTTCTCGTATGATTTCGCATCGAACGATTGAAAATGATTGAAGCAGGACATTTACGGAGCAGCCATGGCACGATTAAACGTATTGCATTATCCCGATTCCCGGCTGCGCAAACCGGCGCTACCGGTGGAAACCGTCGACGCCAGCATCCGGAACTTGGTCGCTGATATGCTGGAAACCATGTACGCCGCCCCGGGCATTGGCCTGGCAGCGACCCAGGTCAATGTCCAAAAGCGGGTGGTGGTCATGGACTTGTCCGAGGACAAAAACCAGCCCCGGGTGTTTATCAACCCGACCGTGCTGGAGCATGAGGGTGAAAGTGAGCACGAGGAAGGCTGTCTGTCGGTGCCGGGATTCTATGAGACCGTCCGTCGCGCCGAACGAGTTCGGGTCAGTGCGCTGGATCTCGACGGCGAACCCTTTGAACTCGAAGCCCTTGGCCTGCTGGCGGTGTGCATTCAGCACGAAATTGATCATCTGGACGGCAAGCTGTTCGTGGATTATCTGTCGACGCTTAAGCGCGACCGCATCCGCAAGAAGCTGGAGAAGCAGGCCCGCCACGAATCCCGCGCGTCCTGAGCATGGATGCGCTGCGCCTGATTTTCGCCGGCACCCCCCATTTCGCTGTCCCCTCCCTGCAAGGGCTGCTGAATGCTGGGTATTCAGTCGTCGCTATCTACACCCAGCCGGATCGTCCTGCGGGACGGGGTCGCCAACTGCGGGCCAGTCCCCTGAAGACTTGCGCCCAGTCCGCGGGTATCCCGGTCTACCAGCCGACCACCCTGCGTGATCCTGCCGTACAGGCTGAATTGGCGACTTTGCAGCCTGACCTGCTGATCGTCGCTGCCTATGGACTAATTCTGCCGCCGGAGGTGCTGGCGATCCCCCGACTGGGCTGCCTCAATGTCCATGCTTCGCTGTTGCCGCGCTGGCGGGGGGCCGCGCCGATTCACCGGGCGCTGATGGCCGGTGACGCCGAGACGGGCATCAGCATCATGCGCATGGAAGCTGGTCTCGATACCGGCCCGGTGTTCGCACGAGCCGCCTTCCCGATCGAACGCGGCCTGACCGGCGGCGAATTGCATGATGCCCTGGCGATGCTGGGTGGCTTGACGTTGCGGGCGACGCTGCCGGAGTTATTGGCGGGTCGCCTGGCGCCGGAACCGCAGAACGATGCGCTGGCCACCTACGCCACCAAGTTAAACAAGAGTGATCTGCAACTGGACTGGACCCGGCCAGCGCTGGATTTGGAGCGACAGGTCCTGGCGTTTAACCCTTATCCAGTCGCCCAGACCCGGCTGGAAGAACATGTTTTGCGCATCTGGCGGGCGGTGGCTGAGGAAGAGTCGGCCACTGCGCCACCCGGCACCGTGTTGCGTGAGGGGTCGTCCGGGATCGTCGTCGCTACCGGTTCCGGCGTACTCCGGTTGACTGAAGTCCAGTTACCCGGTGGCAAGCCGCTGCCAGTGGCCGCCTTTCTCAATGCTCGTCAACTGGCCGGCCGGCGGCTGGGCGCAGCATGAGCGTCCGCGCCAGCGCAGCCCGGGCGCTGAGTCAAGTATTGGGTGGAGGATCATCGCTGAGTACAGTGCTGCCGCCTGCGCTGGAACGAACCGATCCGCGCGATCGCGGCCTGCTCCAGGAATTGTGCCACGGGGTCTGTCGCTGGCATCCACAGTTACAAGCCTGGCTGGATCGGTTGCTGGCGCGGCCGCTCGACCCGCGTGAACCTGTCATCCGGGCCTTGCTGCTGATCGGTCTCTATCAGTTGCAGCATCTGCGCATTCCCGAACACGCCGCCGTCGCGGAAACCGTCGCTGCCGCCCGCGAATTGCGCAAACCGTGGGCGGTCGGTTTAACCAACGCTATCTTACGAGCGGCCTTGCGCCGTCGAGCAGAATTGGCTGAGGCGTTGGAAACTGATCCGGTCGCCCGCACCGCGCATCCGCTCTGGTTGCTGGCGCGGCTGCACCAGGATTGGCCGGACGACTGGCCGGCTATCGTCGCCGCTAACAACACCCGCCCGCCATTCACCCTACGGATAAACCGGCGTGTTCTCGACCGTGAGGAATACCGGCAACGGCTGGAGACCGAACGAATCACTGAACCCGTGGCCCCGGTGGAAACCGCGCTGGTTTTGCGTGAATCGGTGGATCCGGCAACCTTGCCCGGCTTTGCTGAGGGTTGGGTGTCGGTGCAGGACGCTGCCGCACAACTGGCCGCGCCGCTGCTGGACGCGCAACCGGGAATGCGCGTGCTGGACGCCTGCGCTGCGCCCGGCGGCAAGACCGGCCATCTGCTGGAGTGCGCCCCCGACTTGGACTTGACCGCTCTCGACCAGGACGTCGTTCGACTGGAGCGGGTGCGAGAGAATCTGGCCCGGTTGGGTGGCAAGGCCCGACTGGTCGCCGGCGACGCCCGACGGCCGGCGGACTGGTGGGATGGCGTTCCCTATGACCGGGTGCTGCTGGACGCGCCCTGTTCAGCGACCGGCGTGATCCGCCGTCATCCCGACATCAAACTGCTGCGCCGGGAGAGCGACATCGCTGCGCTAGCCGGCCAGCAGCGCCTGCTCCTCGCCAGCCTGTGGCCGTTGCTACGCCCTGGTGGCCGTTTGCTGTATGCGACCTGCTCCATCCTGCGCCAGGAGAATGAACAGGTCATCGCCGACTTTCTCGCGACGCAACCGGACGCCGAGGAACAACCCATTCTCGCGTCCTGGGGCCAGGCTTTGTCACAGGGTCGGCAAACCCTGCCCGGCGAAGCCAGCATGGACGGCTTTTACTACGCCCTGTTAGCCAAGCGCCGCCCCTCCGCGGAGTCCGCCTGATGCCTGCCCGTCTGCGGATCGGGCTGCTTTGGCTAGCGCTGCTGGCGACCTTGTTGATGGCGCCGCTCGCCGGGGCGGCGGGATTCGACGTGATCAGCGCCTCGACCCGGCTGGAAGGCGATGTATATCGCCTCAACGCCCAAATCCAGTATCGTTTCAGCGAGGCAGCGCGGGACGCCTTGCAAAATGGGGTGCCGCTAACCATTGCGCTGGAGATGGAGGTCCGCCGCCGCCGCCCCTGGGTATGGGATGAAACCGTTTATGCCCTGGCCCAGCGCTTCCGGCTGGAGTATCACACTCTCAGCCGGCAATACCTGGTCAGAAATCTCAACAGCGGCGAGCGCCGGGCATTCCCTACCCGGGAAGGCGCTTTGCAGCACATGGGGCAGATCACCGATTTTCCCATGCTCGATAAAGGCTTGCTCGATCCCAACGAGCGTTATGAAGGCGCCTTGCGCGCCCGGCTGGATATCGATGCGCTGCCGACGCCGCTGCGCCTGTTTGCCTATATCTCGGACGACTGGCGATTAGCCAGCGAATGGCGCACATGGCGGCTCTAATTCGCCGGTTGGCTCGGGGTCAGGGGTTATCCGCAGTCCTGGGATTGTTGGGGCTGCTGCTCGTTATCCTGGTGCTGATGAGCGGCGCGACGACGGATTCTACGCAATTTGAACAGATCTATGGCTGGCTGCTGCTGATCAGCGCCGTGGGCCTGGGTGCGCTGGCGATCTTGATTCTCTATAACCTGATTGACCTGCTGCGCCGCTACCGCCGCCGGGCGCCGGGCGCCGGACTGACCTTGCGGCTGGCCGGCATCTTCGCGGTACTGGCCATCGTCCCAATGGCGCTGGTCTACAGTTTTTCGCTGAATTTCCTGCAACGCGGCATCGACAGCTGGTTTAATGTCCAGGTGGATCGCGGTTTACAGGATGCCCTGGAACTCAGTCGCACCGCACTCGATCTGCGGATGCGCGATGTCCTCAAGCAAACCTTGCGCATGGCTGAAAACATTGCGGAGAGCGACGGGGAACAGGTCGGCCGCCGCCTTGATGAGATGCTCGATCTGGGGGAGGCTTCCGAATTGACCCTGTTTGGCCGCGATGGCCGCATCATCGCGACCGCCGCCGCCGCCCCTGCCCTGATCCTGCCCGATCCGCCGCCCGATTCCGTGCTGCTGCAAGTCCGACAGGGCCACAACTATGTCGGCCTGGAGCCGATCCGCGATACCGGTTTCCATATCCGGGTAGCCGTGCGAGTGCTGCTCCCCGGCAACGAAGAAGGACTGTTGCAGTCGCTGTTTCCGGTCACTGATCGCCTGAGTCTGCTGGCGGACGCCGTGCAAGCCGCATTCGACAGCTATAAGGAGCTGCTCTTTCTGCGGGCACCGCTCAAGGCCAGCTTCACGCTGATCCTGTCACTGGCGCTATTGCTGTCCGTACTGGCGGCGTTCTGGGCGGCGTTCTATACCGCCCGCCGGCTGGTACAACCCCTGCGGGAGTTGGCGGAAGGCGCGCAGGCCGTCGCCGCCGGGCAGTTCGACCAGCAGGTCACCCGAGGGGGCAGCGACGAACTGGGGTTTCTCGTCGAATCCTTCAATCAGATGACCCGCAATTTGGCTCAGGCCCGCGACGCCGCGCAGCGCAGTCAGCAACTCCTCGAAAGCCAGCATGCGTATCTGGAAACGGTGTTGGCGCGGCTCTCTTCGGGCGTACTCACCCTCGATCAGGCCGGTCGCCTGCAAACCTGCAATGCCGCCGCCAGTCAGATTCTGGGGGTCGATCTGCAGACACTGATTGGCGCGGACAGCCAGCGCATCATTAACGTCCAGCCGGCATTTCAGGATCTGATCGATGCGATCGGTCCGCAGTTGACCCGAACAGGCGACTGGCGGCAGGAAATCACCTGGTTCAGCGGCGCGGGCCGGCGCATCCTGATGGGTCGCGGCAGCTCATTGCCCGACGCGGTGGGTCTGCGTGGCGGTCATGTCATCGTGTTTGACGACATCACTCATCTGGTGCAAGCCGAGCGCGCCGCTGCCTGGGCGGAAGTGGCGCGTCGCCTGGCTCATGAAATCAAGAATCCGCTGACGCCGATCCAGCTTGCCGCTGAACGCATCCGCCACAAGTACCTTAAACAGATGGATGAAGAACAGGGCCGGATTCTGGATCGCGGCACACACACCATCGTCCAGCAGGTTCAGGCGATGAAGGAAATGGTGGACGCCTTCAATGAATACGCCCGTCCGCCGCGCCTGCAATTGGCGCCGTTGGAATTAAACGAGTTTGTGGCCGAAGTGCTTTATCTCTATCGCGATTATCCCGCCAATGTGGAGATCCGGCTGGAACGGGCTCAGGAACCGCTGTGGATCAATGCGGACAAGGGCCGATTACGGCAATTGCTGCATAATCTGGTCAAGAACGCCATCGAAGCGATCCGTGACGGCCACGGCTCGACCCTGTGGATTAGCACCCATCGCGAACATGTCACTGGAGCTGATTGTGTCGAATTGACCGTGTGCGACAATGGGCCAGGCTTTCCGGAACACCTTCTGGCGAGTGCTTTTGAACCCTATGTGACTACCAAACCCAAGGGAACCGGGCTAGGATTAGCCGTTGTCAAGAAAA
>CAZDVY010000013.1:0-31933 GCA_964508935.1 uncultured Candidatus Competibacteraceae bacterium
ACGACCTGGAAGTTCCGGGAAATGATTCGATTCCGGGATGAGCAGGTCAAACGATTAGGACTGGAACTGCTGGTTCACATCAACGAGGAAGGGGTGCGCCAGGGCGTCAATCCCTTTACCCACGGTTCGCAGGTCCATACCGATATTATGAAAACCCAGTCGCTTAAACAGGCGCTGGAACAGTATGGTTTCGATGCGGCCTTCGGCGGCGCCCGCCGTGACGAGGAGCGTTCCCGGGCCAAGGAGCGGGTTTACTCCTTCCGCGACCGGAACCATCGCTGGGACCCCAAGAATCAGCGTCCCGAGCTGTGGAATCTGTACAACGGCCGGGTGCGCAAGGGTGAAAGCATCCGGGTATTCCCCCTCTCCAACTGGACTGAACTGGACATCTGGCAATACATTCACCTGGAAAATATTCCGATTGTTCCGCTGTACTTTGCTGCGGAACGTCCGGTGGTGGAACGTGACGGAACTCTGATCATGGTGGACGACGACCGGATGCCGCTGGAGTCGGGCGAAACGCCAAAAATGGAATGGGTCCGATTCCGCACGCTGGGTTGTTACCCACTGACCGGCGCGATTCGCTCTCACGCCACGACCCTGCCGGAAATTATTCAGGAAATGCTGTTGACTCGACATTCTGAACGGCAGGGGCGGTTGATTGACCACGACGCCGCCGGGTCGATGGAAGAGAAGAAACGCCAGGGGTATTTTTGACATGTCCCACGCTTCCCCCTTGATTGCCTCCGACATCCAGGCTTATCTGGAGACCCACGAGCGCAAGGACTTGTTGCGCTTCATCACCTGCGGCAGTGTCGATGATGGCAAGAGTACCTTGATTGGCCGATTGCTCTATGACACGCAACTGATCTACGAGGATCAGCTCGCCGCGGTGCGCCGCGACACCACGAAATATGGCACGACCGGTGAGGAACTGGATCTGGCGTTACTGGTGGACGGCTTGCAGGCCGAACGGGAGCAGGGCATCACGATTGATGTCGCCTACCGCTATTTTTCTACCGAGAAGCGCAAATTCATCATCGCGGACACTCCCGGCCATGAGCAGTACACGCGCAATATGGCGACCGGCGCTTCGACCGCGCAGTTGGCGATCTTGCTGGTGGATGCGCGCAAGGGCGTACAGGTGCAGACCCGCCGCCATAGTTTTATCGTCTCCCTGCTGGGCATCCGCCATTTGCTGCTGGCGGTGAACAAGATGGATCTGGTCGGTTTCGATCCGGATGTGTTCGCGCGAATCAGCGAGGACTACCGGGAGTTCGTAGACAAGCTGGGGGTGCGGGATGTGCGCTGTGTACCCGTGTCGGCGCTGCGCGGCGATAACATCGCGCAATCTTCCACTGCCATGCCCTGGTACGACGGGCCGACCCTGCTGGAATTGCTGGAGACGGTGGAGGTCGTGGCTGACGTCAATCCACGCGATTTCCGTTTCCCCGTGCAGTATGTGAACCGTCCGCATCTGGATTTTCGCGGCTTCTGCGGCACGGTCGCCGCCGGCGCAGTGCGTCCCGGCGATGAAGTCGTGGCGCTGCCGTCCGGGCGACGGTCGCGGGTGTCGGCCATTGTGACCGCTGAGGGGAATTTGCCGGAGGCGTTCGCCGGCCAGGCGGTGACCTTGACGCTGAGCGATGAGATCGATATCAGTCGCGGTGATTTACTGGTTCATCCTGATCACTTGCCGCCAGTCGCCGAGACCTTTGATGCACGAGTGGTGTGGATGGCCGACGCGCCGCTGTTGCCGGGCCGGCAATATGATCTGAAGCTCGGTACGCGGTTGTTGCCGGCCATGCCGGAAACTCTGCATCACCGGGTCGATGTGAATACGCTGGAGCATCAGCGGGTTGAGGAACTGGGGCTGAATGAGATCGGCTATTGCCGGTTTAGTCTGAATCAGCCGGTTCCGTTCGATGCCTACGATGAAATTCCCGGTACGGGCGGGTTCATCGTCATCGACCGGGTGAGCAACGCCACGGTCGGCGCGGGGATGATCGTCCGTCCGGTAATTCGGCCCCTGGTCGATAAGTCGCGCAACGTGGTCTGGTACGAACACCGGGTGACCAAGGCGCAACGGGCCAATCAGAAGGCGCAACGTCCGTGCGTGATCTGGCTGACTGGATTGTCCGGCTCCGGTAAGTCGACGTTGGCGAATACGCTGGAGCAGCGGTTGTTGCAACGCGGCTATCACAGCTATCTGCTGGACGGCGATAACGTCCGCCATGGTTTGAACCGCGATCTGGGCTTTTCCAAGGATGATCGCATTGAGAACATTCGCCGGATCGGCGAGGTCGCGGCGTTGTTCGCCGATGCGGGACTCATCGTGATTACCGCCTTTATCTCACCGTTCCGCGCCGACCGGGCGCTGGTGCGGGCGCTGGTGCCGGAAGGGGAGTTTGTGGAAGTGCATGTCCATGCGTCGCTGGAAGCCTGCGAGCGCCGCGATCCCAAGGGTTTGTACGCCAAGGCCCGCGCCGGGGTCATTCGCGATTTTACTGGCATCGATTCGCCCTACGAAGCGCCGGAGCGGCCGGAGTTGATGCTCAACACCGAGCGAGATTCGGTGGAAATCTGCCTGGAGCGGTTGCTGGGCTATTTGCGTGAGCGGCGCATTCTGCGCGGCGCCTGAGCAGCGGAAGCGCAATCGGCATGGGATGGGAGGCGTGGTTTACCGGCGGCCTGGTCATGGCGTTGATGGGAATTTTGGTCATGACCCGCGCCGCGCCGGATATGGTCATGCTCGGCGGTCTGGCGCTGTTGGTGCTGGTCGGCATTGTGCCGGCGTCCCAGGCTTTCCAGGGCCTGGCCAATCAGGGGGTGATCACCGTCGGCGCGTTATATATCGTGGTGGCGGGCCTGCGGGAAACCGGCGGCGTGCAGTGGCTGGTGCGACGCATCCTGGGACCGCCCCAATCACTGATTCAGGGACAGTTGCGGCTGATGTTGCCCGTAACGGTGTTGAGCGCTTTTCTGAATAACACCCCGGTCGTGGCGATGCTGATTCCGGCGGTGAGCGAGTGGGCGCGCAAATACCAGTTGCCGGTTTCCAAATTGATGATGCCCTTGAGCTACGCGGCGATCCTGGGCGGCACCTGCACGCTGATCGGCACCAGTACCAATCTGGTGGTCAACGGTCTGCTCATCGACCGCGCTGGCGTCAATCTCGGCATGTTCGACATTACGCCCATCGGGCTGCCAGTCGCTATCGCCGGGGTGGCGTTCATTATCCTGACCAGTCGCTGGCTGTTGCCGGATCGACGGCCTGCGGTGTCGCCGGGCGACGATCCGCGCCGCTACACGCTGGAAATGCTGGTCAATGCCGAAGGGCCGCTGGTTGGCAAGACCATTGAAGCCGCCGGTCTGCGCCATTTGCCGGGTTGCTATCTGATGGAAATTGACCGCGATGGAGCGGTGATGCCGGCCGTCTCGCCCCGTGAGATGTTGCAGGGCGGGGATCGGCTGGTATTTGTCGGGGTGGTGGATTCGGTGGTGGATTTACAGCGCATCCGGGGATTGACCCCGGCGCCGAATCAGGTATTCAAGCTGGCCGAGCGGCGCAGCGACCGCTTGCTGGTCGAGGCGGTGGTGTCGAATACCTGTCCGCTGGTTGGGCGCAATATCCGCGACGGGCGGTTTCGCAATCGCTACAAGGCGGTGGTGATCGCGGTGGCGCGCAATGGGGCGCGCTTGCGCGGCAAGGTCGGTGATATTGTGTTGCGCCCCGGCGATACCTTGCTGGTCGAAGCCGGGATCGGTTTTCTGGAAGGCAACCGCAACAATAAGGATTTCTTTCTGGTCAGCGCCGTACCGGATTCAACGCCGCCCCGCCATGAACGGGCGTTGCTGGCGCTAGGCATTTTGGTGGCGATGGTGTTGCTGGCAGGTGTTGGCGCATTAAGCATGTTCGAAGCCGCGCTGGCGGCGGCGGGACTGATGGCCGTGACCCGCTGCGTGAGTATTACCGGCTTGCGTCAAAGCATCGACTGGTCGGTGCTGCTGGTGATCGCCGCCGCCTTTGGCATCGGCGGGGCGTTGCAAAGCACCGAGCTGGCGCTGAACGTGGCGATGGCGATGGTGAATCTGGCCGGGGATTCGCTGGCGCTGAATCTGGTGATGATCTATTTGGCGACCGTGCTGTTTACCGCAGTGATCAATAATAATGCGGCGGCGCTGTTGATGTTCCCCATTGCCCAGGCGGCGACGGCCAGTTTGGACACGAGCATCGTGCCGTTTGCGGTGGCGATCATGATGGCGGCGTCGGCGGAATTTTCCACGCCGATTGGCTACCAGACCAATTTGATGGTGTATGGCCCCGGCGGTTACCGGTTCAGCGATTATTTGCGGATCGGCTTGCCGCTGAATGGGGTGGTGGGTTGCGTGTCGCTGGGGATGATTTTGTGGTTGTATTTCTAATCGATCTACGATTCCAAGTTTGAATCGTCAGTTTGTATAAGATTGTTCGCTGACTGACCAGGAGTCCATTTATGTCTCAAATTGCCTTGATCACCGGCGCCACGTCCGGCTTTGGTGCGGCCTGCGCTCGTCGTTTCGCGGCTGAAGGCTGGCGTCTCATCCTCTGTGGCCGCCGCCAGGAGCGTCTCGACGCCTTGCGCGCCGAACTGGCGCTGACCGCGCCGGTTCATGCGGTTCCGCTGGATGTTCGCGATGAGACGGCGGTCAATGCGACTATCGCTGCATTACCGGCGGAATTCGCGGCCATCGATCTGCTGGTCAATAACGCCGGTCTGGCGCTCGGTCTGGCGCCGGCGCAACGCTGCCCGATGCAGGACTGGCAGGACATGATCGACACGAATATCAAGGGGTTGCTGTACTGCACGCGGGCGGTGTTACCGGGCATGGTCGAGCGGAATCGCGGTCATGTCATCAATATCGGTTCGGTGGCCGGCAATTATCCGTATCCGGGCGGCAATGTTTATGGCGGGACCAAAGCCTTCGTCAAGCAGTTCTCCCTGAACCTGCGTGCTGATCTGCTCGGTACGCCGGTGCGGGTGACCAATGTCGAACCGGGGATGGCGGAGACCGAATTTTCCCTGGTGCGCTTCAAAGGCGACGATCACCAAGCGGATCGGGTCTACGCGGGCGTCCAGCCCTTGCAGGCGGAAGATGTCGCCGATGTGGTCTACTGGGCAGCGACCCGTCCGGCGCATGTCAATATCAACCGCGTCGAAGTGATGCCGGTAGGCCAGGCATTTTCACCGTTCGCCGTCAGTCGCGAGACCTGAAGGCGTCAGGCCGGAAGTCTGAGGCTGGATGCCTCAGTTTTCCACCACGCCCTTGAGCAACGTTCCCTCCACGCTGACAATCCGCAACCGAACGCCGGCGGGACAATCCTGATCGACCCGCACTTTCCAGGTGCTGTCATCGACCCGGATTTTCCCGTGACCATTGATCACCGGCGCATCCAGGGTGAACACCCGACCGATGTATTGATGACCGCGCCGGTTGAGCAATGGATCAGCGGTTTGCGTCGGACGCCGGCGCAAACGCATTTGCCAGATGAAAATCGAGCTGAACGATAGCACGGCGAACAACAGCGCCTGCCAGGTCCAGGTCAGTTCAGGCAGGACGGTTAACACCAGTCCTACCAGCAGCGCTGCGACGCCCATCCACAGAAAAAAGAATCCGGGAACGATCGCTTCAATCGCCATGAGCACGACGCCCAGCAGCCACCAGTTCCAGTAAACCGGCTCCAGCAACCAGGCGTTCATCAACGAGTTCCCTTGCCTAGCGCTTCCTGCGCCAGTTCCGCGACGCCGGCTAAAGTCCCGACCAGTCCTGAGGTATCGAGCGGCATCAGCAGCACCCGCTGATTGGGGGAGGCCGCCAGTTTGGTGATCGCTTCCACATATTTCTGCGCGACGAAATAGTTGATGGCCTTGACGTCGCCCTTGCCAATCGCTTCCGACAGCATCAGCGTGGCGCGAGCTTCGGCCTGGGCCAGCCGCTCGCGGGCTTCGGCGTCACGAAAGGCCGATTCCTTGCGCCCCTCGGCTTCGAGAATCGCCGCCTGTTTGAGACCTTCGGCTTCGAGAATCGCCGCCTGCCGGGCGCCCTCGGCGGTGAGAATGGATGCCCGCTTGTCGCGTTCCGCCTTCATTTGCCGGGCCATCGAGTCCACTAGGTCCTTGGGCGGAGCGATGTCCTTGATTTCAATACGGGTCACCTTGAGGCCCCACGGGGTCGTCGCCTCGTCGACGACATTGAGCAGCCGGGCGTTGATTTCATCACGCTTGGAGAGCAGCTCGTCCAGATCCATCGAACCCATCACCGTGCGGATATTGGTCATGGTCAGGTTGAGGACCGCGAACTCCAGATTGTTGACTTCGTAGGCGGCCTTGGCGGCGTCCAGCACCTGGTAAAACACCACGCCATCCACCTGGACCATGGCATTGTCCTTGGTGATGATCTCCTGCGAGGGAACGTCCAACACCGTCTCCATCATGTTGATTTTGTGACCAATCCGGTCGACGATGGGAATAATGAGGTTGAGACCGGGCCGCATGGTCTCGGTATAGCGGCCAAAGCGCTCGACCGTGTACTCCATCCCCTGCGGCACGGATTTGACGCCGAGGAAAATCAGAATGATCGCCAGGATCACCAAACCGACGACAAATGCGGAAAAACCTTCAAGCATGACTGCGCTCCTTATGTAGTATGCACTGAACCCTTCAAATCCGTGCGTCCACTTCAACATGCAGCGGCGTGTCGTCTTCCTTCCAGGCCACAACCTGCCAGCGTGGGATTCCCTCCTCATCACTATACAGCGAAGCGGAATCCGGTTCGATGAATCCAGTGTTGGAATAGGCGTTTAAGGCACGCAAAGCGTCCGGCAGCACCGTGTCGAGATCACGCAACCCGGATTCCGGCGGCAGGGCTTGCAGCGGCGAGCGCATCGTCATTTCTCGCCATCCGGTTTCGTCAAGCGCCTGGTCGAATTCCCGGTCCATCGCAGTGACCGCCAGATCGCGGTTGACTGGATCCAGCACAACGTCAAAGCCGCGCAACCGGCGAATGTGTCGTTCAGGCTGACAGTGGACGCTGCGAAAAGAATAGCGAAACTCGCAAGGCGCAGTGGCTCCGGCGGCGTCATGGGTCAGCTCGACGACAACAGCTTCCAGCACTGCATTCGGATCAGTGTGCAGGGCCAGGGGCTGGACATGGGTATAGCCGGCCCAGACCGTGGTGATTGCGTTGGCTTCGATGGGTAAAGACTGGTGGTCAATCACGATGGACAGGGCGCCACCGGTAAACTTATCAGCATCAATCGCATGTTCAGCCAGCAATTGGCGGGCGCGGCGGTCGGCGGCGCGCAGGTACAGGCTGGCTAATGGCCAGGCTTGTCGCCAGACTCCAATCAACGCGCCGCGCGGGGTCAGGCGAACCTGATCTCTGCCAGCCACCGTCCGCAGCCAGCCTTGCTCGATCAGTGCCTGTATTTCGCGGGCATAGCTGTCGGTTAGCAGGCGGGCCGGATCAAGGTCGGCGCGGTCGATCTTGGACCCATTAACCGCCTGCGTCAGGGAAGCGACCAGTTTACGGTGCAGTGTGTACAGCGCCCGTGGTTCCCAGACATCCTTCAGTTGCAGGCGGGCCAGATAGGCTGGTGCTGGCAGACTGTAGGGTAGGTTGAAATTATTGGTATCCAGCACCCGGCCATCGTCGAACGTGGTCGAGAACTCGGTGAATTGCTGACTGGGTTGTTTGCCCGCATTGAATTCGATATGGACGCTGACTGCACCAATGCCCTGATCCGGTTGAACCAACAGCCGCAGCCACAATGTTGCACCCTGAATCAGTTGGTCGCAGCGAAAATCGCCGTGTTGGACAAAGCCATCAGCGGCCAGCGCCTCGGCAGCGTCGGTCAGGGGAACCCAGGCGGCATCGGGTAGTTCCGCCTCGGTGAGGGGGAGAAAGCGTGGCTGCATCGGCTGTCGAATCCGCAGCAGGGCCAGCGGAACGCCAATCAGCATTTGCAGCAACAACACGGGTGGCGCGATCAGCCACTTGAGCAGACGAACCAGTAGCACCAGCGCGTAGGAAGGCAGCAGTACGGTCGTGCGCAGCAGGGAAAAAAGGCAGGAGCGCACGAAATTCAGACCTCCTCGTCCAGGCGACCGAGGCTGAAAAACTGTCCCTGGCTCCACACCCCGTAGTCTCGACCATCCGCCGTCCGTCGTTCCTCGCCCAATTCGGCCAACTCCAGGAAAACCGCCCGACTCAACAGCGCACGCAGTCGACCACGAACCTGAAGATAAGGCGCGGGTTCGCCGCCGGGAGTGTGGTATTCGACAATGAGCGGATGATCAGGACCGGCAGTGACCTGATCACCAACATTGGTGGTGAAGGTCAGGCATTGATCAGGGCCGGCGCCGGTCGCGTCGAGCCGGATGGCCAGGAACGGCGCGTCGTCGACCCGGATTTGCCATTTTTCGACCGGGGTTACCAAGTAATAATGACCGTCGTCATCACAGCGCAGAATGGAAGCGAACAGCCGCACCAGCGCTTCGCGCTGAATGGGCGTTCCTGCATGATGCCAAACGCCGTCGCGGGCGATGCGCAGGTCCATATCGCCGAGCAGGGGGGGGGTCCATTGATCCACCGGCGGCAAAGAGCGATTAGCGTTCAGTTGCGTCGCCAGGATGGCAGGGTCAGGGGCGGGATGGGGCATGGAGTCAGTTCGCGGCCAGAAGTTCGACTCATATTATAGTGAATCGACAACGACCGTGATCAAGACCCCTCTGGGTGATAGAAGCGGCATCCTGCTGATCCCCGGCCCCCGTGTGGCGGGCCAGGGGAGAGGAACCGTATCAACCCTCGATGGTCACCCGCTGTAGGTCGCGGTAAATCCGCATGACGCGGTCCGGGAAAGAGGAACGGGTCCCCAGGCTGCCGTTATAGCTCAACAAAGCCCGGCGCAGATTGCCAGAATGGTTGTTCAGGTACTTGACCAAGATCCGTGATCCAATGTGGATGTTCTTGGCTGGATCGAACAACTGGTGGGAGCCGCCGATTTCGCGGACCTTGTCAGCATGGGGCCGGGGCATGACCTGCATCAGGCCGCGAGCACCGACCCGGCTGACCGCCCGTTCCTTGAAGGTGGACTCGACAGCGATGAGGGCCAGAATCAGTTCCGGTTCCAGCCGATGCTGTTTAGCGTTGTGAACGGCTTCATGCACGATGTGCCGGGCCCTGGGTTCAGAAACCCGATACTTTTTTTGGATATGGCCGGACAGGCGGTCAATTTTCCGTTGTTCGGCGGTTGTGGCGGTTGTGGAGTAGGCGGCGGTGTCTTCCGCTTCCACGGCCATGGCGATGGGAGTGAGCTCGTCGCCACGGACGATCTCCGGCGATTGAGCCAGCGCTGTTGCGGGTATCAGCATGACCGCGCATAGCAAGCCTGACTTAAGGGTCAGAGTAAGCCTGTCCTTGAGGCATTCCGTGAATTCCATAAAGACCTCCGTCGTTAATCAGCACGAACTGATAGTGCTCGATGGATTCGGGTCCCTGAGCAGGCGAGAAACCTTCCCTGACGTGAACCGGAGAACTTTCCGGTCGCTGCGAATCCGACCTAAGCAACTCCGGTGGCGGGCCTGCCAGCCCAGTACCGGTGTCGCCTGACGTTCCTAGGCCGCATTTCGGCCCATGGCAGGAACATATTGCAATACAACATTGCGTCCGTATGAAAGCACAGATAAAAAATGATTTGCAAGTATCTAATCGGCAAATGGATATTTCTGAAGACTCTGACAATTTATTACAAATCAGTGTTTATTTTATTTTTATATTTTATAAATCAATAAGTTAAATAAAAATTATTTTTTACGACAAAAAATTAAAAAAAATTTAAATAACAACAAGTTATAAATTTTATTCCTTTTTGCCAAATAAAAACAATTCTGCCTGCGAACAAAGACTGGATCTCGGTAGAAGATGAATTGTGAAAAAGCGGCATCGATATAAAAAAATATTTTAAAATCAAAGGATTATTTTTTTATTACTAACACATTCCAACTACATGAAATTTTTAATCAAGCTATTGAAAGAATTTAATTTTATCTTGGATTAGGTGTTTACATGAAAGATCGATGGCGGGGGCGCGGTGCGGGCGGTTTGCAAAATGGGGGTGCTTGGTAGTCCGTTGATGGAGAGTACAATCAGGGCGGAACGGCAAAATCATCCAGCGATTCTTTCAACCTAGATGATCAGCGGGGAGAGGAATGTGCAAACTAGTGGGCTGCCGCAAAAGTTTTGATAGGTTCGGAGGTGTAGGGCGGATCAGCGTAGCGCATCCGCCCTGTCAGGCAATGGGTGGATGCGGCGCAAGCGCCTTATCCACCCTACGCCAGATCAAGACCTGTCAGAATTTATGCGGTAATCCACTAGCCATGTGAATAACTGATTGTTATAAGGAGCAGCAATGATGGGCAATCGACTTTCCAAAATTTATACCCGCACCGGCGACCAAGGGATGACCGGCTTGGGCAGTGGCGAGCGAGTCACCAAAGACTGCCCGCGTATCGAAGCCATCGGTGCAGTGGACGAACTGAACTGTGCGGTCGGTCGGGTACTGGTGCATGATCTACGCGGCCCGGTCCGCGCGTGTTTGGAGGAAGTCCAGCACCGGCTGTTCGACTTGGGTGGGGAACTGAGTATTCCAGGGTACCAGGCGATCAAGGCGGAGGATGTGGCGGCGCTGGAAACAGCGCTGAATAATTTCAACGAGCAGTTGCCGCCGCTCAAGGAATTCATCCTGCCAGGAGGTAGTCGGGGGGCTGCTGACTGCCATGTCGCGCGGGCGATTTGCCGGCGCGCCGAACGACGGGTGATTTCGCTGGCGCGAGAGGAAACTATCAACGAACCGGCCCAGATTTATTTGAACCGATTGTCCGACCTGCTATTTGTCTTGTGTCGGGTGATCGCCCGCGATGAGGGTGGCATTGAAGTGTTATGGCGGAATCCCGGACGCGCTGAATCGGGTTGATTTCCAGCCTTTAATCTTCAATCCAGCCCCAATTTCTTTAGCCGGTAGCGCAGCGCCCGGAAACTGATACCCAGTTTTTCAGCAGCGGCGGTCTTGTTGTAGCGAGTGGCTTCCAGCGCTCGCATGATCGCCGCCTTCTCCAGACTTTCCAGATAACCTTCCAGATCGTTGACCACTGGAGCTGAAGGATAAGGAACGGTCTTGGGTTCGAAGTCGACCGGCATTAGCAGTTGTTCTGCAGCCGGTTCGCTGGGTGGGGGTTCCGGAATCGGCGTGATCGGTGGTAGCTGCCGTGAGAAGGCTTCACCCGCCGGCAGCGATAAATCGTCAACCTGGATCACCTCGCCTTCACACAGGGTAAAAGCGCGCTCCAGGATATTTTCCAGCTCGCGGATATTGCCTGGAAACGGATAGGCGCGCAGCGCCGCCAACGCTGTTGGGGCCAGTTTTGGCCGCATTCCGCCTGACTCCCGGCCGAGTCGGTCAAGAATCGTTTCGACCAGTTCCGGGATATCCTCAGGATGCTCACGCAAGTTCGGCAGCCGCAACTGAATCACGTTCAGGCGGTAGAACAGATCCTGACGGAAGACGCCATCCTGCACCAGCACCGCTAAATTTTTGTGGGTAGCGCTCAGAATGCGCACATCGGTCGCCACCTCAATTTGTGCGCCTACGGGCCGCACCGCCCGCTCCTGAATGGCTCGCAGCAGCTTGACCTGCATGTGGGCGGGCAATTCCGCGACCTCGTCCAGGAACAGCGTACCGCCCTGCGCCGCCTGGAACAGCCCGCCCTTGTCCTGGGCCGCGCCGGTAAAACTGCCTTTCTTGTAACCGAAGAACTCACTTTCCATTAAATGTTCGGGAATCGCCCCGCAGTTGACCGGCACGAAGGGCTTGTCAGCGCGCGGTCCGGACAGATGAATGAGTCGAGCGGCCAGTTCCTTGCCGGTGCCAGACTCGCCATGGATCAGAATGGGTGCCTGACTGCGCGCCAGCTTGGCGATCAGCGCCCGCACCTCAACCATCGCCGCCGATTGGCCAAGCAGGATCGGGCGGTTGTCGCTGGACCGGCCCTCGCCGCTGCGATTCAACCGCAGCGCAGTCGCGACCATGTTGCGCAGCACCGCCAGTTCAAACGGTTTGGGCACGAAATCGAAAGCGCCCAGTTTGAGCGCCTCGACCGCACTCTCGACATTGCCATGAGCCGTGATCACCGCCACCGGCAGACTGGGATAGTGCTTTTGAATATGCGCGACCAGTTCCAGCCCGCTACCGTCTGGCAGGCGCAGGTCGGTGATGCAGAGGTTGAACGGTTGGCGTTTGAGCAGCGCGCGGGCGTCGCTCAGATTCTCGACCGGCAGGCAGGCGACGCCCAGCGGCAGGAGGGTCATCTCGATCAGTTCGCGGATGTCGGCTTCATCATCCACGACCAGGGCGTTGCAGGCATCCATTAATCCATCTCCAGTATGGGACTTGGGGGAACAAAGGTGATGCGAAAACAGCTACCCTCTTCGGTCATTGGCAGATATTGCAACTGGGCCCGATTGGCTTCGCACAGTTCCCGGGCCAGGTACAGGCCCAAGCCGGTTCCCTTGGCCCGGGTGGTGAAAAAGGGTTCGAACAGGTGGGAAACATTCTCCGACGCGATGCCGGGGCCGGCATCGCTCACGTCCAGGAAAGGTCGCTCGTGGCTATCTTCCTGCCCGGCATACAGTTCGATTTGTGGAGTTTCGCCGGACCGGACGCCATGCTGGCAGGCGTTGGCGCACAGGTTCCAGAGGACTTGGCGCAATTGGTGGGGATCGAAGAGAACGATCAAATCAGCCGGTTCCACTTGCTGACGCCACTCGGGTGCCGGGCCGTCGATCCCGCGCAGGAATTCCTCACGGAAAGCTTCCAGCCAGGGCGCCAATATCAATTGTTCCGGCTTAACCCGGTCGCGTCGGGCCAAGTCGAGGACATCGCCAATAATCCGGTTAGCACGTTTCACATTGTCATAAGCAATCTGCGCCAGCCGCCGATCGCTGGTGCTGGCGCTGGTCGATTCTTCGAGCAACTGGGCGGCGTGGCTGATTGCCGCCAATGGGTTGCGAATTTCATGGGCAATACCGGCGGTCAATCGCCCCAGCGCTGCCAGCTTGATTTGCTGCAACTGCACCGCTGTCTGATCAGAGTCTTCGAGCAGGATCAGCACATTGGCCGCCTGACGACCGCTGAGCCGGGTGAAGCGCGCAATCAGCTCCGGGCGGTGTTCAGCCGGACGGAAGGGAAACACCTCGGGGCCACCGTCGCGCAGCCAGCGTTCCAGACCTCGCGCCAGCGGCGGCGAGACCTGCTCCAGGGCGCTTCCTGGAAGGACATCCAATGCGCCCAGCCATTCGCGGGCGGTATCATTCATCAGTTGAATCTGACCGAGAGCATCAGCGACGACGACCCCGTTTTGCAAGTGACGGATGATACCCTGGTTCAGTTCAGCCACCTCCAGCAGTTCCCAGGTACGCTGTCGGGCCAATGCTTCGCCGCGCCGGGCGCGTTCGGCCAAGGCATGGGTGAGGCCGGCGGCAGCGAATAGCACTGCACCGAGTACCCCCAAGCGCACCCAATCGTCTGTCGTATTATTGAGTTGCGCCCAAAACCCCTCCCAACCGCCTGAACCGCGTTCCAGCCGGACCAGCGCCTCGGCGTGTTGCCAGCGATCGACCAGCCAGGAGCCGATCAACAGGAAAAAGCCCAATGCAGCAGCCAATAGTGCTGAGACCAGCGGCAACAGGATGCCATTGGCAGCGACCGCTGCGATCAGCAGGCTGTTCAGACTGCTGGACAAGCCACCCGAGGCATTGATGATCACAGTGAGTACCGTCAGATCCACCAGCATCTGCAAGTGCGCCTGCACCAGCAGGCGCGGTTGCCGCCAATAACTGCCGGCAATCGCGATCACCGCCAGCGTCAGATAGGCCAGCGCCGCACCCAGAAACAGTCGCGGTTCCTGCTTGCCAAACAGCCGGCTTTGTTCGTCCAAGACAAACGCAGCCAGCAACAGCACCGCTAACACCAGGCGATAAATATTGGTGGCCCGGAACACCAGCCACAGGCGGCGACGGTCCGTGAAACGGTCATTGTAGAGGCTGGCGAGCGGATCAGGCAGGGTCATGAGAATGGGCGCACGGCGGCGAGTTTCTCTGCAGAGTGACGAGATATCCCATATTGTAATCATTATGCTGCAACATTCTAATTCACTCCTGGCGCTGGGCGGGCTGATTTTTCCGACTGTCCCGCCGGTTGCCGACAATCTTGCAATAGGGGCGTGAAGATTAGGGGATTTCAGCATACAATAATAACTTCAACACAAGAGGGGGCTGTACTCCACATGAATCTGCATGAATATCAAGCAAAAGAACTGCTCCAGCACTTTGGCGTAGCGATTCCCAAGGGTATCAAGGTCACTTCCCAGCAGGAAGCGATTGAAGCCGCCAAGCAAGTGCGAGAAGGCGGACCGTGGGTGGTCAAAGCTCAGGTTCACGCCGGTGGTCGCGGCAAAGCGGGCGGCGTCAAATTCGTTCGGACCATTCAGGACGTTGAAGAGGTTTCTGGTCGCCTGCTCGGTTCCACCCTGCACACCCATCAGACCGGTCCCGAAGGCGTCAAGGTTCACCAGTTACTGATCCAGGACGGTGTAGACATCGCTAAAGAGTATTATCTGAGCTGTCTGGTGGATCGCAGCAAGAAGCGCGTTATCCTGATTGGCTCTTCCGAAGGCGGTATGGACATCGAAGAAGTCGCCGCCAAGACCCCGGAAAAGATTCTGACTCTGACCATCGACCCGACCGCCGGCATCCAGCCCTATCAGGCCCGCGATCTGGGTTTCAAGATGGGCATGGGCAAAAAGGAAGTCGATCAACTGGTCAAGGTGGTGAGCGGCGTTTACAACCTGTTTGTCCAGAAAGATTGCAGTATGGTCGAGATCAACCCGCTGATCGTGACTACGGACGGCCAGGTGATGGCGCTGGATGCCAAGGTCAGTCTGGACGATAATGCCCTGTACCGGCACAAGGACACCGCCGAAATGCGCGATCCCACCCAGGAGGATGAGCGCGAGCATATCGCCCATGAAATCGGCCTGAACTACGTCGCGCTGGATGGCAACATCGGCTGCATGGTCAACGGCGCTGGTCTGGCGATGGCCACCATGGACGTGTGCAAACTGCATGGCGGCGAGCCGGCCAACTTCCTCGACGTCGGCGGCGGCGCGACCGCTGACCGGGTGTCCCGCGCCTTCAAGCTGATCCTGTCCTCCTCCAAGGTCAAGGCTATCCTGGTCAACATCTTCGGCGGCATTGTGCGTTGCGACACGATTGCTGAAGGCATTATCACTGCGGTCAAGGAAGTCGGTCTTACTCTGCCCGTCGTCGTGCGCCTGCAGGGCACCAACGTGGAAGCAGGTCGCGAGATGCTGGCTAAGTCCGGCATGAACATCATGGCTGCTGACGATCTCACCGACGCCGCCAAGATGGCGGTCGCCGCCGCCGCGAAGTAGTCCGGCGCACCTTCGGTTTCCACGATCCAGAGAGAACAAGACGACCATGAGCATTCTGATTAACAAAGACACCAAGGTGATCTGCCAGGGCTTCACCGGCTCGCAAGGGACGTTCCATTCCGAACAGGCGATTGCCTACGGCACCAACCTGGTGGGGGGCATCAGCCCCGGCAAGGGTGGCGGCACGCACCTCGGCAAGCCGGTGTTCAACACGGTCTATGAAGCAGTCGCCGCCACCGGCGCCAACGCGACCATGATCTATGTCCCGGCCCCGTTTGCCGGCGATGCGATTCTGGAAGCGGCTGATGCCGGCATCAAGGTCATCGCCTGCATCACCGAAGGCATTCCGGTCATGGACATGCTGAAAGTCAAGGCAGTGTTGACGAACAACTACCCGGATGTGTATCTGATCGGCCCGAACTGCCCCGGGGTGATTACCCCCGGCGCTTGCAAGATGGGTATCATGCCCGGCCATATTCATTTGCCTGGCAAGATTGGTATCGTTTCGCGCTCCGGGACCCTGACCTATGAAGCGGTCTATCAGACCACGCAGGCCGGTTTGGGTCAGAGCACCTGCGTCGGCATCGGCGGCGACCCGATTCATGGTATGAGCTTCGTCGACGTGCTGAGGCTGTTCAAGGACGACCCGCAGACCGAGGGCATCGTAATGGTCGGTGAAATCGGTGGTTCCGCCGAGGAAGAAGGCGCCGAATTTATCAAGGCTAACATCAAGAAGCCGGTTGTCGCCTATATCGCCGGCGTCACCGCGCCTCCGGGCAAGCGCATGGGCCATGCCGGCGCCATTATCATGGGCGGCAAGGGCACGGCGGCGGACAAATTCGCCGCTCTCGAGGCGGCAGGGGCCAAGATCGTTCGTTCCCCCGCTGACATCGGCGCGGCGATGAAGGGTTTCTTTAAATAAGAACCGTTGTTGATCATTCAGCGCGGGATACAATAGTAAAAGCCTATTGTGTCCCGCGCTTTTTTTGGGGGGGGGATTTTAGAAACCGTCGAAGAACCAAAAAATCCATAAGTTAAATAGTTGGTTAAAATATAGCATGTCCAGATAACTATTAAACAGACTGTCCTAATCGATATTTTTCAAAAAATTCATCCTGTTCCCGCATCGACTCCGGTGAAAGCAATGACTGATCTCTCTCCTTCCTTCCGGGTCGTCATGGCCCAATTGAATTTTCTGGTTGGTGATATCGCCGGCAATGTCGATAAAATCGTGACAGCAGCGGTTGAAGCCCGCGACCGCTTGCAAGCAGATTTAATCGTATTCCCGGAATTGACCTTAACCGGTTATCCCCCGGAAGACCTGTTATTGCGTCCGGGTTTCACTCGCCAGGTCGATCCGGCATTGCAACGCTTGTGTCGTGAGATTCATGGTGTCGCCACAGTCGTGGGCTGTCCGCTGTCAACTCCGGAAGGATTGCGCAACGCGGCGGTGGTGATTAATCACGGTAAAATCCAGGCGCGCTATTTTAAACAGTGGCTGCCTAATTACAGCGTGTTTGATGAAAAACGCTATTTTGTACCGGGCGAAGAAGCAGCGGTCGTGGAGATTGCCGGAGTGCGCGTGGGTGTCACCATTTGCGAAGATGTCTGGTTGCCGGGGCCAGTAGCGCAAGCTGCTAACGTCGGGGCGCAGGTGCTGGTCAATCTCAATGCCTCGCCCTATCACGTTGGCAAAGGTAAGCAACGCCTGACAGCGCTCCAGCATCGGGTGTGCGAGGGCCGTATTCCGATTGTTTATGTCAACCTGGTTGGCGGCCAGGACGAGTTGGTCTTCGATGGCGGTTCGCTGGTGGTCGGCGCAGACGGTGTTCTCATGCAGCATGCGCCCTTTTTCACGGAGGGGTTGTACCCAGTGGATTTCCAGACTTCCGCCCAGAAGGCGACGCCCGTTCCCGGCGAAGTCGCTGCGGAGCAGGAAACGGAGGAGGGGATTTATCAGGCGCTGGTGCTGGCGGTGCGGGATTATGTCAACAAGAATGGTTTTCCCGGTGCAGTGCTGGGCTTGTCGGGCGGCGTCGACTCGGCGCTGACCCTGGCGATTGCTGTCGATGCATTGGGGCCGGAGCGGGTCGAAGCGGTGTTGATGCCGTCGCGCTACACGGCGGACATGAGCAATACCGATGCGGAGCAGGAAGCCCGGGTGCTGGGTGTGAAGTATCACCTCATGCCGATTGAGCCGGCCTTTCAGTCCTTCCTGGAGATTTTGCAACCGGTACTGGCGGGCCGGGCGCCGGACGCCACGGAGGAGAATTTGCAGGCGCGTTGCCGGGGTGTCCTGCTCATGGCGATTTCCAACAAGACCGGCAAACTGGTGCTGACTACCGGCAACAAGAGCGAAACGGCGGTCGGTTATTCGACCTTGTATGGAGACATGGCCGGCGGCTTTGCACCCATCAAGGACGTGCTGAAAACCATGGTGTACCGGCTGGCGGTCTGGCGCAACCGCCGGTCGCCGGTGATTCCCCAACGGGTGATCGACCGGCCGCCCTCAGCGGAACTGCGGCCTGATCAAACGGACCAGGACAGTCTGCCACCTTATGAGGTGCTCGATGCGATCCTGCACGGTTATGTGGAGGAAGATCGTTCAGTGGAGGAACTGATCAACGCCGGTTTCGACCCGAAGCTGGTGGAGCGGGTGGCGCGGCTGGTGATCATGAACGAGTACAAGCGTCGGCAGGCGGCTCCCGGGGTGCGGATTACGCCCCGCGCCTTCGGGCGGGACCGGCGCTATCCGATCACGTCGGGGTTTCGGCGATAAAGTGCGGGCGCATCTCCTGCAAGAGCGCCTTGAATACCTTGGGATTGCCGGCGACGATGTGGCCGGATTGCATGAAGTCGTTGCCGCCGCTGAAGTCGCTGACCAGCCCGCCGGCTTCCTGCACGATCAACGCCCCGGCGGCGATATCCCAGGGTTTCAGGCTCATTTCCCAGAAGGCATCCAGCCGCCCCGCCGCGACATACGATAAATCCAGCGAAGCGGCCCCGGCCCGGCGAATTTCCACGCACCGGCCAAATAGACTGTTGAAGAAGCTCAGATAGGCGGGCTGGTGCTGAGGATGGCGGAAGGGAAAGCCGGTGCCGAGCAGGGCGTTCTCCAACATGTTGATTCCACTGACCCGAATGCGCCGGTCATTGATCTGCGCGCCCTGGCCGCGTGAGGCGGTGAACATCTCCTGACGGATCGGATCGTAGATCAGTCCCGCTTCCAGCCGGCTTTTGTAGCGGAAGGCGATGGAAATAGCGAAATGGGGAATGCCGTGCAGGAAATTGGTGGTGCCGTCCAGCGGATCGATGACCCATTGATACTCATCCTGACCGGGGTGCTCGCCGCTTTCCTCAGCCAGGATGCCGTGGTTCGGGTAGGTCTTGCGCAGGATTTGAATGATTTCCTGCTCGGCCTGGAGGTCCGCTTCGCTCACGAAGTCGCTCGGTCGTTTCTCGGTGACGGTCAAGCGTTCGAGTTGGTCGAAATGGCGCAGCAGGATGCGGCCGGCGCTCAGGGCGGCGCGCTTGGCGATGGTCAGAACTGGATGCATGGCGGATCGGGTCGTTGAAAGAGCAGGGCGTCCGGGTCATCCGGCGCGGGGCGTCATCATAGCAGAATGGGGCGCGTCCGGCGTGGGCGCAGCGACGTTTGGCAGCCACTGGTTGAGAAAAGCGCCGAACCACTGATCCAGCGCCGCGTCATAGCGGGCATGATGTGAACGCTGTTCAACCGCAGATTGCGCACCTGGATGAAGCAACTCTTGCGCGCCTTCCACCAGCCAGCTTTCCAGAATGGTCTGGTCCACTTCGGGGTGGAACTGGACGCCGAAGACCCGCTCGCCGTAGCGATAGGCTTGTTGCGGAAACCTCTCGCCCGTCGCCAGCAGTTCTGCCCCGGACGGCAGATCGAAACCGTCATGATGCCAGTGATAGACGTGCAGTGGCGCGTTAAACACGGTCTGGCCGGCCAGCGTCGGTTCGACCGGGAAATAACCGATTTCCGCCAGCCCCTGCGGATGCGGCTGAACCGTCGCCCCCAGCGTTCGCGCCAACAATTGCGCTCCCAGGCAGATACCCAAAAAGGGTTGGCCGGAATCCAGCACCTGGGGAATCCAGTCCAGTTGCGCTCGAATGCCTGGCTGTCGGCCGTCATCGTTGGCGCTCATCGGCCCGCCGAAGACGACCGCTCCGGCGTAGCCGTCCATCCCGGCAGGCAACGGCTGGCCGGACAGCGGATAGCAGTAATCCAGCCGATAACCGCGTTGGCGCAGCTTGCGGCCGCAACGTCCCGCGTCGGCATCGGGCGTTTGCATGACCAGTAACAGGCGGGGGCGGCGCGGCGTATGGCGACTCATCGCGGACCACCTTGCGCAGCGGATTCAGCGTCCACTCCCGATGGTCGCCGCTGTTCCTTGAGCATTTCGGCGATAAGGAAAGCCAGTTCCAGACTTTGCGAGGCGTTCAGGCGCGGATCGCACTGGGTATGATAGCGGTCAGCCAGTTCCTGCTCGGTGATCGCTTGAGCACCGCCCAGACATTCAGTCACATCCTGGCCGGTCAATTCAAAATGCATTCCGCCCGGATAACTGCCTTCGGCATGGTGAATAGCGAAGAACCGCCGCACTTCGTCGAGAATGCGGCTGAAGGGCCGGGTTTTATAACCGGTGCTGGATTCAATGGTATTGCCGTGCATCGGATCGCACGACCAGATCACCTGCCGGCCTTCCCGCTGCACCGCCCGAATCAGCGGTGGCAGGGCGATGTCGATCTTATCGGCGCCCATCCGGCTGATCAGGGTCAGCCGGCCCGGCTGGTCGTCGGGATTGAGCGCATCCAGCAGCCTTAACAGCGTATCGGCGTCGGCGGTCGGCCCCAGCTTCAGGCCGATGGGATTGGCGACCCCGCGCAGAAATTCCACATGCGCGCCGCCCCATTGCCGGGTGCGCTCGCCGATCCACAGAAAATGCGCTGAACCGTCATACCACTCGCCAGTGACCGGATCGCGCCGGGTCAACGCCTGTTCGTAGCCGAGCAGCAGCGCCTCGTGCGAGGTGTAGAACTGCACTTGCCGCACCTGCGGCGCAGCGGCGGCGTCCAGCCCGCAGGCGCGCATGAAATTCAGGGTTTCGCTGATGCGGCCGGCGAGGTCGCGGTAACGGGCGCCCTGCGGACTGGCGCGGAGAAAGTCCAGATTCCATTGCTGTACCCGGTGCAGGTCGGCGAAACCGCCCTGGGCCAGCGCCCGTAGCAGGTTCAAGGTCGCCGCCGACTGGGAATAGGCGCGCAACTGCCGGCGCGGGTCAGGCCGGCGGGCTTCAGGAGTGAAATCCAGGGCATTGACGATGTCGCCCCGGTAACTGGGCAGGGTCAGTCCGCTGCGGGTTTCGGTCGGCGCGCTGCGCGGTTTGGCGAACTGTCCGGCCATGCGCCCGACCTTGACCACCGGACAGGCGGCGGCGAAGGTTAGAATGACCGCCATTTGCAACAGCACCCGGAATGTGTCGGTAATGGTGCGTTCGTGGAAATCGGCGAAACTTTCAGCGCAGTCGCCGCCTTGCAGCAGGAAAGCGCGACCGGCGGCCACTTCCGTGAGTTGTTGGCGGAGGGTGCAAATTTCGCCAGTGAAGACCAGAGGCAGCGAACGGACCAGCCGTTCCTCGACCTCGGCCAGGGCAGCGATGTCGTCATAATCGGGCATTTGCGCCGCCGGGCGATCCCGCCAGCGATTGGGCGTCCATGGAGTCTGCGGGTGTTGCGGAGGTTGGGGCATCGTTGTTCCTGGAAGTTGCGTATGATGCGGCGGAACCCCTGCTCAATCCGCCAGCAGCCAGTCGCGCACCACAGCGATCTGATCGGCGGCCATCAATGCCGGGGCATGACCCATGCCAGGGAATTCCACCAGCTTTGCCCTGGGGCCGCGCTCGGTCATGGCGATGGCGTCCGGGTGATCCAGCACGTCGGAATATTCGCCGCGCAGCACCAGCGTCGGGCAATGGATAGCGTCCCATAAGGACCACAGGTCGATGTCTTTCAGCGCGAGGGTCTTGAAGTTGTCGGCGATGCCCGGGTCATAGGCCAGCGTGTAGCGCCCATCCTCCAGTTGTCGGGAGCTGTGGACGGTCATATGCCGCCACTGTTCATCAGTCAGGTTGCCGAACGAGGCCCCGACAGTACGCATGAAGCGCTCCATTTTCTCAATGCTGTCATAGGTGACGACCTGTCCGACATAATCGGCGATCCGTTGCAAACCGGCGACGGGGATACGCGGACCCACATCGTTGACGACCAGTTTATGAATCGGCGTTCCCGGATAACTCGCCAGGAATACGCCAATCAAGCCACCCATCGACGTACCGACGAAGTCAATCCGCTCGGCATCAATACACGCCAGCAACATCGCGAGATCGTTAACGTAGAGCGGGTAGGTGTAATCGGTTTTATCAGCGAGCCAGTCGCTTTCGCCGCGTCCAACCACATCCGGGCAGAGCACCCGGTAATCCTGCTCCAGCGCAGCGGCCAGGAAATCGAAATCCCGTCCGGTGCGGGTCAGGCCATGGACGCAAACCAGCGCTTTGGAACTCTGGGGATCGCCCCATTCGGTGTAGTGAACGCGGTGAAAACCGTGTGGACCGAGTGCGCGGTAATAGCGGGATTTCATGGACATGAGAGCGTCATCCTGGGTGGGGGCTGGAAGGGCTGGATAGCGACATTATCCGGTAAGCCGGGCGCAGTGGCTATAATGGTGGGTATTCATGTTCTTGGAGGAAAAGCCAATATGGCGATGCTGCATTACACCGAGAGCGGCCAAGGCGAGCCGCTGATTCTCTTGCATAGCGGCGGGATGACCAGCGCGGAGTGGACGCCGCATGTTTCGCTGTTCGTTCGCAATTTTCGGGTGATCACTCCCGATCACCTGGGACATGGCCGCAGCCCGATGATCGCCGAGCGGCTCACCGTTGCGGATATGGGCCGGGCAGTGCTGGACATGATGGATGAACTGGCGTTGCCCGCAGCGAATCTGGTCGGGTCCTCGATGGGTGGCGCTGTGGCGCTGTGGCTCACCGTCCACTATCCCCAACGGGTCAGCCGGCTGGTGCTTTACCGGATCGGCTATCGCAAGGATGAAGTCACCTATACCGGCACGCGCGGCATGGCTGATCCGGCCTACTGGCGCGGGGTGGGAATGCACAAGTGGTTGAGCACCATTCATGAGCCGCAGGGCGGGCCGGACGCCTGGGAGGAGGTAATCCTGCGGGTATCGGAGGCGCTGGAGCCGGCGGCCTCGGATCATGCCCATGATCTGGACATCCTGGAACGCATCATTCAACCGACCTTGATCGTGGTGGGTGACCGCGATCCCGTAGCGCCACTCGAGCAAATTCTGGAAATGTTCGGGGCGATTCCCAATGCAGGATTGTGGGTGATGCCTTACGCCACCCACGTTACCGCGACCAACACTTGGCGGGCCGAGTCATTCGCTCTGGAAGTCACGCGGTTTCTGCAACGGCAGAAATAGTTGCGTCTGGTCAGGAACGGGGCGTGAACTCGGCTGTTCGCATACGGTGAGCGAGTTTGTCGAGTACGCCGTTGACAAAGCGATGACCCTGCTCGGCGCCGAACAGTTTGGCCAGCTCCACCGCTTCGTTGATCACAATCCGGTAAGCAATGTCCGGGCGCTGCATTAACTCATAGCCACCGATGCGCAGAATCGCCCGCTCGACCGGATCGACTTGCGCCAGTGGCCGGTCCAGAAACGGCGCAAAAGCCGCATCGATCTCCTCAGCGAGCATTGGCACCCGATGCACCAATTCCTGGAAATACTCAGGATCAGCCTTGGGCAAGTCCTGATCCGCCAGAAACTGGCTGGCGATGATCGCAGGGTCCTGGCCGGTCAACTGCCACTGATAGAGCGCTTGGGCAGCACAGCGCCGCGCCCAACTGCGTTTATTGGATGGATTTTTAGGCGACGGTTCGCTCACGATTTAACCTTCCAGCCGGCGCAACAGGCTGACCATTTCCAGCACCGCCATGGCCGCTTCGACGCCCTTGTTACCAGCCTTCGTTCCGGCCCGCTCTACCGCCTGCTCGATGGTGTCCACCGTCAACACGCCGAAACCGACCGGTAGATCGTATTCCAGCGAAATGCTGGCCAAGCCCTTGACGCATTCACCGGCGACGTATTCAAAATGCGGGGTGCCGCCGCGAATAATGGCTCCGAGAGCGACGATGCCGTCGTAGCGTTCGCTGGCGGCCAGCCGCTGGGCGGCCAGCGGGAGTTCAAACGAACCCGGTGTCCAAACCAGGTCAATACTGGCTTCCGGCACGCCGTGACGATGCAGGGCATCAATCGCGCCATCGATCAGGTTCTGCACGATGAAGCTGTTGAATCGCGCTGCGACCAATGCGAAGCGGACGTCCTGCAGAGGTGTGAAATCGCCTTCCAGAGTGTTGATGGATGGATGCATGGCGGAAATTCCATAGTGAACAGGTTGAGATAATTCAGGAAATGTATTCGACCACTTCCAGATTGAAGCCGGACAAGCCGGACAAGCGCCGGGGTGCACCGAGCACCCGCATCCGCTGCACGCCAATGTCGAGCAGAATTTGTGCGCCGATGCCGTAAGTGCGCAATTCTGCAGATGGATCTGCAGCGCGCGCCGGTTCGCTGGCGCCGAATTGATAACTGCGCATGCGCCGAATCAGCGCGGCCGGCTCTTCGGGGCGACTCAGAAAGACCAGTATGCCGGACGGTTCATTGGCGACCCGTTGCAGTGCGTCACGCAGCGGCCAACCGCTATCGGGCAGACGCAGAGCCAGCAGGTCACTGAGCAGGTGTTGGACGTGAACCCGCACCATGACCGGTTCGTTGGCGTGGATCTCGCCCTTGACCAGCGCAAAATGCACTTGCCGCCCAACCGCATCCTGATAGGTCAGCACCCGGAACGGGCCAAATTCGGTGTGCATCAACGCATCAGCGACCCGTTCCACCGTCTTTTCATTCTGCATCCGGTAGCGGATCAGTTCAGCAATCGTGCCGATTTTTACGCCATGCTGTTCGGCGAAAATTTCCAGATCAGGCCGTCGGGCCATGTTGCCGTCTTCATTGAGGATTTCGACGATCACCGCCGCCGGTTCCAGCCCGGCCAGCCGGGTCAGATCGCAGCCGGCTTCCGTGTGTCCGGCGCGGGTTAGCACGCCCCCGGCCTGGGCCATCAGCGGGAAGATATGGCCGGGTTGCACCAGATCTTCGGGGTGGGCGTCGGGCCGGACCGCCGTGCGGATCGTGTGGGCGCGGTCATAGGCGGAAATGCCGGTCGTTACGCCTTGGGCGGCTTCGATCGAGACGGTAAAGTTCGTGGAATAGGGTGTCGCGTTATCCTGGACCATCAGCGGCAGGCGCAACTGCTGGCAGCGCTCGCGCGTCAGGGTCAGACAGATCAGACCCCGCCCATAGCGGGCCATGAAATTGATGTCCTCGGGACGAACCAGCGAGGCGGCCATCAACAGGTCACCTTCGTTTTCCCGATCTTCGTCATCCATGATGATGACCATGCGGCCCTGCCGGAGATCGGTCAGGATTTCGTCAATGCGATTGAGTGCCATAGCTATTTCCAGAACCCGTGTTCACGGAGCAGGGCTTCGGTCAGACCACCGCTGCCAGGTTGCGCGGCGCGCTCGCCCAGCAGCAGCCGTTCCAGATAGCGGGCGATCAGATCCACTTCCAGATTGACCCGCCGACCGGGGGTAAAGTCGGCGAGGGTGGTTTCCGCCAGCGTGTGCGGAACGATATTGAGTTCAAAGGCCGCGCCGTCGACCCGGTTAACGGTCAGGCTGACGCCATCTACGCAAATCGAACCTTTTTCGGCGATGTAGCGGGCCAGCGCATCCGGCGCTTGAATCCGCAACCGCCAGGAACGGCCATCGGGACGCCATTCGGTGACGACGCCAATCCCATCGACATGACCACTCACCAGGTGGCCACCGAGCCGGGTGGTCGGGGTCAGGGCTTTTTCCAGGTTGACTGGAGTTCCGGGCTTGGCCGCACCGAGGGTGGTGCGCTCCAGGGTTTCCCGCGAGGCGTCGGCCCAGAAGCCGTCGCTGGATCGCTCGATAACGGTCAGGCAGACGCCGCTGACAGCGATGCTGTCGCCGAGCTGCACGTCATGCAGATCAAGCTGACCCGTAGCAATGTGCAGACGGACATCGCCGCCCCGGGGCTGAAGGATCGTGATGGCGCCGACGGCGGTGATGATGCCGGTGAACATGGATAGGGTTCTCAAAGAAGCAAGGGATCATCGAGGAAAGATCAAGTCTGTCAAAATTTCTCTTGAGATCAAGGAGCCGGACGCAGCGTAATGCGCCAGTCCCGCCCGACCGCCCGCATCTCCAGGATTTCCAGTTCCTGCCGCTCCTGCATGTTCAGTAATTCCGGCAACTGGAACAGCCCGCGCGCCCGGTCGCCGAGCAACAGCGGGGCCAGGTAGATCACCAATTCATCCATTAGCCCGGCCTGCAACAACGCGCCGGCCAGAGTCGGACCGCATTCGACATGGATTTCATTGCATTCAAGGTGAGCCAGTTCGGCCATGATCTTCCGCAAACTCAACCCTGCGTCGCAACGCGGCATGACGGCGATTTCCGCGCCAGCCGCCCGCAACGGCGCTTGCGCAGTCCAATCAGCGACGGCGGTGAAAATCAGCGCCGAACCAGGCCGTTGCAGAATCCTGGCCGTCGGCGGCGTGCGCAGCTCCGTGTCGAGAATCACCCGCAGAGGTTGGCGCGCCGCTTCCGGCAGGCGGATATTCAGACGGGGATCATCGGCCAGCACCGTGCCAATGCCGGTCAGGATCGCCGAACTGCGCGCCCTTAAATGTTGCACATCCCGTCGCGCCGCTTCGCCGGTCAGCCATTGGCTTTTCCCCGAGGCCAGCGCCGTGCGCCCGTCCAGACTCATCGCCAGTTTGATGCGCACAAAAGGCCGGTCCTGCGTCATGCGCTGGATGAAGCCGGGATTGATCGCCCGCGCTTCCGTTTCCAGCAACCCGCAGTCTACGTCCACACCGGCCGTGCGTAGTTGCGCCAATCCCCGTCCGGCCACCTGCGGATTGGGGTCCGCCATGGCCGCCACCATCCGGGCGATGCCAGCGTTCAGCAGCGCGTCGGTGCAGGGCGGCGTGCGGCCATGGTGGCAGCAGGGTTCCAGGGTGACATAGGCGGTCGCGCCCTGCGCCCGCGCTCCTGCCGCCTCCAGCGCCTTAATCTCGGCATGGGCTTCACCGGCGCGTTCATGCCAGCCTTCGCCGATGATCTGGTGGTCCCGAACCAGCACGCAACCAACGCGCGGATTAGGATCGGTGCTGTATAACCCGTGTTGAGCCAGCGTCAAAGCCCGCGCCATGTAGCGATAATCATCTACTGGCCTTGCCGGGAACTGATCAGCCATCACACAGAATTCGTTGCGCCGGGCGATTGTTGCAAGCGCTCGACTTCCTCACGGAATGCGTTGACATCTTCAAAACTGCGATAGACCGAGGCAAACCGGACATAAGCCACCGGGTCTATCCGGCGCAATTCGATCATGACCCATTCACCGATTTGCTGACTGCTCAGTTCCCGCTCGCCGCTGGCGCGAATCTGGTTCTTTACCCACAGGATGACGTCGTCAATGCGTTCAGCGCTAACCGGGCGCTTCTCCAGCGCCCGCATCAGCCCGGTGCGCAACTTTTCCTCCTGAAACGACTCGCGGCGACCATCGCGCTTCACCACTGGCGGCATCAGCAGTTCCGCCACTTCGTAAGTGGTGAAACGGGCGTTGCAGCGCAGACACTCGCGGCGGCGGCGCACTTTGTCGCCTTCCGCCAATAACCGCGAGTCAACTACCCGGGTGTCGGGCGTTCCACAAAACGGGCAATGCACGGCCGCCGTCTCGTCAGGGTCAAGCGATCAGCCATAGACCGGGAAACGGGCGCACAGCGCCGCGACCTGGCCGCGCACCCGGTCAATCACCGCTTCGTTATGCAGATCGTCGAGGATGTCGCACATCCAGCCGGTCAATTCCCGGCATTCGCGTTCCTGGAATCCGCGCGTGGTAATCGCCGGCGAACCGATGCGGATGCCGCTGGTCACGAACGGCGACTGCGGGTCATTGGGTACAGCGTTCTTATTAACGGTGATCCAGGCGCGGCCCAGGGCGGCGTCAGCGGCCTTGCCGGTGAGGCCCTTGGCGATCAGACTGACCAGGAACAGATGATTATCGGTGCCGCCGGAGACTACGTCATAGCCGCGTTCGATGAACACCCCGGCCATGGCGCGGGCGTTGGCGATCACCTGCTTTTGGTACTCGACAAAATCCGGTTGCAGCGCTTCCAGAAAGGCGACGGCCTTGGCGGCGATGACGTGCATCAGCGGCCCGCCCTGGGTGCCGGGGAACACCAGCGAGTTGAGCTTCTTTTCAATCTCGGGATTCGACCGGGCCAGAATCAGGCCGCCGCGTGGGCCGCGCAGGGTTTTGTGCGTGGTGGTGGTGACGACATCAGCGACCGGGATTGGATTGGGATAGAGGCCCGCCGCGACCAGGCCGGCGACATGGGCCATGTCCACGACCAGGTAAGCGCCGATTTGATCGGCGATGGCGCGGAAGCGCGGCCAGTCCACCACTCGTGAATAAGCCGAGAAGCCAGCGACGATCATCTTGGGCCGGCATTCCAGCGCCAGCCGTTCCACCTGGTCATAATCGATTTCGCCGGTGGTCTCGTTCAAACCGTATTGCACTGCTTGATACAGCCGGCCAGAGAAGTTGACCTTGGCGCCGTGGGTCAGATGGCCGCCATGCGCCAGGCTCATGCCCAGCACGCCATCGCCTGGATCGAGCAACGCCATGTAGACGGCAGCGTTGGCCTGGGAGCCGGAATGGGGCTGGACGTTGGCGTAGTCGGCGTTGAATAACTGCCTGGCGCGGTCAATGGCCAGTTGTTCAGCGATATCGACGAATTCGCAGCCGCCGTAATAGCGTTTGCCTGGATAGCCTTCGGCGTACTTGTTGGTGAGCACTGAACCCTGGGCTTCGAGCACCCGGGGGCTGGCGTAGTTTTCCGAGGCGATCAGCTCGATGTGGGCTTCCTGGCGCTGTTTCTCGCCCTGCAGGGCGGCCTGCAACTCCTCATCAAATCCGGCGATGCGCATTTCTCGACTGAACATGGGCAACCTCTGCAAAGGCAAGCGCCCGCGACCCTGAGAGCGCGCGGGCATGGAAACGAGGAATCATACCCGATTTTGCCAGCGATGAGGGGGAAATCGCCGATTCGACGCCGGCCAGCGACCGGCGTTCCCGGCGATTCAGCGCATGGGGCTTTCCAGAAAAGCGTCGATGACTGCGACCCAGGCCTTGCCGACGTTGCGCAGATCGTAGCCGCCGCCGCCGACGCCGAGAATCCGGCCTTCGGCAAACTCCTCGGCGATCTGGCACAGGCTGGTGGCGGCGCGCCGATGGGCGCGGGAGGTGTAGTGCAAATGGGCCAGCGGATCGCCGTCCAGGCCGTCCGCGCCGCAGTTCACGATAATGAATTGCGGTTGCCACTGGCGCAGGAAATCCTCAACTTTATCCCACATCATCAGGAAATCTTCATCCGCCGACAGCGGCAGCAAGGGAATGTTGAGTTTGCGGCCCCTGGCTTCGCCCTTGCCGACTTCATGCGGGAAGCCGCTCTGCGGGAAGTTGTAGCGGCCATCCTCGTGGATGTCGGCGAAAATGACCGTCGGGTCGGATTCAAACGGGTAGAACACGCCATCGCCATGATGGGCGTCGATGTCCACGTAGGCGATGCGCTCCAGCCCGTAGTCCCGTTGCAGGGTTTTGATGGCGACGCCGGCGTCGTTGAACACACAAAAGCCGGCGGCGGTGTCGGGCATGCTGTGATGCAGGCCGGCGATGGGAACGAAAATGCGCCGCGCTTCGTTGTTCATCAATTTGTGGGCGGCGTCAACGACTGTGCCGACGACTATGGAAGCGTCCTCAAACACGCCCTTGTAGGCCGGCGTGTCGCCGTAATCCAGCAGGCCGTCGCCGGTTTCCGACAGGATTTTGACCTTTTGCACATAGTCAGGGGTGTGGAACAACAAGAGCTGTTCCTCAGCCGCGCTGACCGGGTGGAACACGCGCACCTGGTAGTCGAGATGACGGATGTGCATCTCATCCCAGAAGGCGTGAATGCGGTCTTCGCCGAAGGGATGATCGTCGAATCCGTAGCGACCTAATGCTTCGCCCGTGTAGACAGCCACCGCTCTGCTTCGTGACATTACTCTCAATCCTCGCAATGGGGTATTCGCATTTTTCCAATGCTCTTTATGATAGTCCAGTCTGAAAGGGTTTGGCGTCTGGTGCGGCTAGGCGTTTCTTTTCGCCTTCTGGCGTTCGAGGATGCCCTTGATGAGCGAGCGTTGCGCCGCCCGGTGGGCTTCCATCAAGGCCTTGACATGCGCCGCGACGCTGGCGGCCAGCGCCGGCAGGTTGTAGCCGCCTTCGAGGATCGACACCACCCGCCCGGCGCAGCAATCCTGGGCGACTGCCAGAATCTGCCGGGTCAGCCAGGCGTAATCGTCTTCATTGAAATTCAATTCCGCCAGCGGGTCGAGGTAATGCGCGTCGAAACCGGCGGAGATCAGGATCAGTTGCGGCTGGAATTCCCGCAGGGCCGGTTCGATGTCCTGTTGCCAGACGTGGCGCAGGTCGGCAGTGCCGCTGTTGGCGATGAGCGGGATATTGACGATATTGCCTGCCCCGCGCTCATCGCGGCGACCGGTGCCGGGATAGATATGGGCCTGATGGGTGGAAATATACAGATAGCCGGGGTCGCGTTCGAACGCCGCCTGGGTGCCGTTGCCGTGGTGGACGTCGAAGTCGATGACCGCGACCCGTTCCAGGCGGCCGATGAAGCGAGCGTGAGTGGCGCCGATGGCGGCGTTGTTGAACAGGCAGAAGCCCATGGCCTGATGCGGTTCGGCGTGGTGGCCGGGCGGGCGGATGGCGCAGAACGCATTGTTGGCTTCGCCGTTCAGGATCGCGTCCACCGCCGCGCAGACTGCGCCCGCCGCCCGCCGGGCGGCTGCGCCGGATTGGGGGGAGACGATGGTGTCGCCGTCGATGGCGTAATGCCCGTGTTTGGGGATATGGGCGAAAACCCGCTCGACATGGGCGGGGGAGTGGATACGGGTCAGTTGTTCGTCAGAGGCCAGAGGCGCGTCCCGCCATTCCAGGGCGGCGAAGGGCGAGGTTTTCAGCGTGTTGAGGATAGCGGTCAACCGGGCGGGGCATTCGGGATGGCCAAAGCCGGTGTCGTGTTGCAGGCAATCCGGGTGGGTGTAGAGCAGGGTGGTCATGGCTGTGGCTCCTCGTGCGCCGGGATTTCATGCTGGATGGCGGCGCGGCGCAGGGCCTTGAGCACGTCTTCGCGGGCGATAATGCCGACCAGTCGGCCCTGTTCCACCACTGGCAGGCTTTTGGTGCGCATGTCCACCAGTCTTTGCAGCAGTCGGCTGAGCGGCAGGTGCGGTTCGACGCTGACCGGATCAGGGGTCATGACCGTTTCGGCGGTCTGTTCCATGATCTCGTCGTAGTGGGGAACCAGGGCGTGGGCGTCGAAACTGAAGGCTTTGAGCAGGTCAAATTTGGTCAGGATGCCGAGCAGACGCTGCTGGTCATCGACGACCGGCACGCCGTTGAAGTCGCGGGATTCAAACAATGCTTCGACTTCACGGAGTTTGGCCTTGGGACTGATGGCGATGGGGTCTACGGTCATAGCGTCGCGGACCTGGTAGTGCAGGAATTCGTACATGGCGGGGGCACCCTGGGTGGTTCAATTTTTGTTTATGATAATGCAGTTGGGCAGCAGGCGCTTGAAGGGATGGGTTGGGTGATGGAGCGATCAAATTATGCAGGAGTGGATTGGGTTATACTTCTGCTGGGGAATTCGGGACGGCTTGGAGGTGCGAGATGTCATACAGTGTTGCTTTAATCCGCAAGATGGACACCGTTGCGCCGGAACTCAAGGAAATTTTGTTGCTGCTCCTGGAAGAAATCGAGCAGCAGCGGGAAGCTTCCGTCACCAGGACCGAGTTTGGCGAGCTGAAGGATATCGTCCGGGATCTGGCCGAGGCGCAAAAGCGCACCGAGCAGCGGGTCGATACCTTGGCAGTGCGCATGGAGGAACTGGCCGAGGCGCAAAAGCGCACCGAGCAGCGGGTCGAGGAACTGGCCGAGGCGCAAAAGCGCACCGAGCAGCGGGTCGATACCTTGGCAGTGCGCATGGAGGAACTGGCCGAGGCGCAAAAGCGCACCGAGCAGCGGGTCGAGGAACTGGCCGAGGCGCAGAAGCGCACCGAGC
>CAZDVY010000013.1:32033-33731 GCA_964508935.1 uncultured Candidatus Competibacteraceae bacterium
GGCCGAGGCGCAGAAGCGCACCGAGCAGCGGGTCGAGGAACTGGCCGAGGCGCAGAAGCGCACCGAGCAGCGGGTCGAGGAACTGGCCGAGGCGCAGCGGGAGACTACCCGGGAAATCGCCAGTCTCAGCCGCGCTCATGACAACACCCGCAGCCAGGTGGGTGGCTTGGCGCGTAGCATGGCCTACGCGCTGGAAAACGAGGCTTATCGCATGTTACCCGCCTTTCTCAAGACCCATCAGCAGCTTGATATCAGCGAGCGGCTGGTGCGGACCTGGATCAACGGTGAGGAGATCAATTTTTACGCCCGGGCGCGGCGCGGGGACGAAGCTGTGGTCATCGTCGGCGAGAGCGTGATCCGGCTGGACGATCCGAGTAAATTGACGCAACTGCAACGCAAGCTGGATGCGGTGCGAGCGGTGGAATCCTTGCCGCTAGTTCCCCTCCTAGTGACGCATTTCGCCCATCCGGACCTGCTGGAGCAGACGCGGCGGAATGGAATCGTGGTGGCGCAGAGCTTTGAGTGGGGTTAAGGCTTTGAAATAACGTTGGGTTTCATGTTTTTCACCGTATCGACAAGAGATTCAATGCAGCCCCGTTTCCCGTTCGGTCCAGGTCAAGACCACAATTCGTCCATTTAGCCAGCCCAGGCTTTAACCGCTGCGCTGCTCGCCGTGGGCTTCACGGGCGTCTTCGTCGGTCAGCAACGGTATACTTGCTGTCGTTGACCCGGAACCGGCGAACCCAACAATTTGCATTTTGTCACTACATTATGTAAATACACTTGATGCGATATACCTGGGATGCCGCGAAGAACCGAGCCAACGTCAAAAGGCACAAGATCGCCTTCGAGGACGCCCAACGGATTTTCGAGGGGCCGACCGTCGAGCGGGTAGACGACCGTTTCGACTACGGCGAAATCCGGGTTTACGCCATCGGCCTCGTCCGCGGACTGGAAATCACGGTGATCTACACCGACCGGGACGGCGACGAGCGGCACCTTATCTCTGCGTGGAGGTCCGAACCCCATGAAAGACGCCACTACTGGCAGAACCTCGAAGCGGCGCAAGACCGGCACTGATTGGGAGGCCCTGCGTCGCCTGAGTGACGCCGACCTCCGCGCGGGCATCGACAGCGACCCCGACGCCCACGCGACCGACGAAAACTTCTGGAAGGATGCCCGGCTGGTTCGTCCGAAACCCAAGCGATTGGTCACTTTGCGGCTGGATGCCGACCTGCTGGAATGGTTCAGGCGGGAGAGCGGCTACCAGACCCGGATCAACGCCATCCTGCGCACGTACATGGATGCCAAAAAACCCGAAGGCGTGGATCGCGCGAAAGTTTGAAGGCGTCGCCCGCGATTTCGGCAGCCCTACGGTGCTTTCCCTCTTTCATGAAAAGGAGAATACGAGACGTCTATGACGTAGACGGTTCAGGTCGATGGTGGTGAGCAGGGTTCGGGGTGTGATCAGGCAGGGCCAGCGTGGCGCAAGGCGTTGTTGGGGGCCGGTCGTTGAGCGTCGTGTCACCCGCCGGAATCGGGATTTCACGCACGGCGGGTGACGCCTAACCTGCCTTGCTGTCGGTGACTGGAGGATTCGCTGGAGATCGCGAGCCAGCGATGAGATGAATCTCCTGCAGGTCGCTTCGGGACAGGAGGGTGAGTTTGAAACGGGTCCTATCCACTTCCCCGATGGGT
>CAZDVY010000014.1:0-33243 GCA_964508935.1 uncultured Candidatus Competibacteraceae bacterium
CTCATTAATTCCTATAAAATTCATGAAGACTTGATCGTGTTGAATAATCATCCTATTTGCGTAGCAATCCATAAATTCAACTCCATCAATTTTTGTTAAAATATCAATCCTGAATGGTGGATAACCCATTTGTATTACATTACCTGGCTTGGTAAAATCTACCTCAGTCAAGCCGAAAGAGGAGAACCCAAAATCGTTAAGAACCTCAATCATTTTTTTGGCATTTTCTGCTGTCGCATTGATCCAAACATCCAAATCCCCCGTATATCTTGGGTGACCATGTACCCCTACAGCATAGCCACCGACAATGAGATATTCGACTTTATGGTTGTTTAATAACTCGACAAACTCTTTGAAGTCCTGGCTTAACATCTTTCTTGAACTGTATATATTGGCTGCGGAGAATTTCTATAGCATCAATGCGCTCACTCACTGGCCTTGAAATCCAGTATGTATAGTCACTTGGTTGTTCGTTCAAAGACACTATTCTCAGTATTTTTTCCATGTGGAATCTCAAAAATAAAAATTCTTCCGGATTCCATTATGCTTTATTTTTGCTATGCTTTTTCGCGGCACATACATATAAAACTTTCCCTCCCGAACCCGATAGTTGCCTTTCCTCTGACTGAAATACATCAGTTCTGGCCTTGACTAAATCACTCAGTTTCTTAAATCCAAAAAGGCGTGCGTCAAAATCTGGCTGTATTTTTGTCAAATAACTACCAAAAGTTCCTAGATGCGCCCAACCGGTATCATCACAAGCCTTTTCAAGAGCCTGAAGGATAAAATCACGCGGAAATTCTTTAGGACTTTGTTTTGGGGCAGGAGTAGCTAGAGTTATTGCTGTCGCATTAGTTGCTTGTGTAGTTACAGAAGCTAAGGTACCACTACCCTGAGAGGCAACCGGTCGTAAAACCTCAATAGGAGTAAATTTATGACAAGCATTGCGAAATGCCTCGGGCGTCTTTTCTTCACCAAAACCAAGAACTATTAATCCCTCCTCACGTATGCGGGTTGCAAGCCCTGTAAAATCACTATCACTTGATATAAGGCAAAAGCCATCAAACCGTCTTGTATATAGAAGATCCATGGCATCAATAATGAGAGTGCTATCAGTAGCATTCTTTCCAACTGTATAAGCAAATTGCTGTACAGGTTTGATAGCATATTTATTTAAAACTTTTTTCCAACTTGAACTGGTAGGTGATGTGAAGTCTCCATAGATTCGTTTTACCGTAGCTTCACCGAAGGTTGCAATTTCAGCAAGTACACTTTCAATAACAGATGCAGACACATTATCTGCGTCAATTAAAACTGCAAGCCGGCGTGTTGGATCTTCTGATTCAATTTTTGCTATAAGTTTAGGACTTACCATTTACTATTCCCTTAACCCCTCCCCCTTTCCGAAGGAGGGGCTATTTTCACCTCACGCCGGACGCCGTTTAATCAGCAACCGCCGTTCAATCTCGAAAATCTTGCTGCTGAGCTTTTCCTTGCTCAACTTCTGCTTATCGTTCTCCTTGATAAACAGATCCGCGCCGTAGGTTTCCAGCGCGGCGGCGGCGCTGATGTTCTTCACGCCGATGAACTGGAAGGTCACAATACCGGCGGCGTCATTATTCGGTAACGTCTCGGTCGCCACGACTCTGGACAGCGCCGCCACCGTATCGCCAGACACCGCCGGCTGGGTGTGATAACCCTCAGTAAAGCCTAGTTCCCACAGTGCGTTTTCGCTGACATCCCGGCTGGCCAGCCCTTCCAGCCAAGCGAACACCAAGCCGCCGTAAACAATCGGTTCGCCGCTCATCTTGCCCGATAGGCCGGTGCTGTACACCCGGTCGAAGTGCAGCGGATGAGTGTTGCCCACCAGATAGGTCCAGGCCATGTGCTCGTCAGTGATGGTGCGGCCGTTGGCGTGAACGATCAGATCGCCGAGGGAGAAATCCTCGAAATAGGTATTAGGGCCGGTCAACTGACTCGGATAACCACCCGCATTGATCGGCAACTCCGCTACTGGATGCTCCACCCACGGAAATTCCACCGGCGTCGTCGGCGCGGGCGTGGTCGGCAGGCGGTCGCCGCGATAGCCGACCATGATCTTGCGCTCGTACTGCAACACCACCTGATGGTGCTGGTTCACGCCCAAGGTGCGAATCAGCACGATGCCGGGCTTGTCTTCGCCGCGCGCCTTGCGATCCATCACCTTGGTATAGCCGCGCAGGGTGTCGCCGGGATAGACCGGACGCAGGAACTGGACGTTGTAATAACCCAGATTGGCGATAGCCTTCTCCGAGTCGTTATGCACGCCCAGCGACAGCACCACGTTGAATACCATCTGCGGGCTGGCCGGCAAATCCGGGAAGCCGTGGGCCTTGGCGTATTCCAGGTTCAGATACAGCGGGTTGCACTGCATGAACACCCGAGCGAAGTCCAGCATTGGGCCGCGCTCGAAGGTGTAGCCGCGTGGATGAACGAACACTTGCCCCGGCACAAATTCATCCAGATAGCGCCCATACTGGGGACGCCGCGCCCATTCCAGATTGACCGCCACCGAACCGGCGACTTCCGCCTGTTCGCTCAATCGCATTGAGAAACTCATGGCTTATTTCTCCACTTCAGCCTTGGTCTTGGCGTTGTCCACCAGCGAACGGGCAATCACTTTCAGCGCCAGCGTTTCTTCCGCGCCCTCGAAAATCGACAGCACCCGGGCGTCAATGAAATACCGGCTGACCGGCACTTCCTCGGCGTAGCCCATGCCGCCGTGAATTTGCAGCGCCTCGCGGGTCACCCATTCCGCCGTCTTGCAAGTGAAGAACTTGACCATGCTGGCTTCCATATCGCCTTTTCCCTGATCCATGAGTCGGCCTACTGAATAAGTAAACTGCCGGCCAATCGCCAGATAGGTCGCCATCCGCGCCAGCTTGACCTGGGTCAACTGATAATCGCCAATCGGATAGCCGAACACCATGCGCTCCTGCGAATAACTCAGCGCCTTCTCATAAGCCGCCTGCATCAGGCCCACGGCGCGGGCAGCCGTCTGAATGCGCCCACCCGAGAAGCCCGCCATGGTGAAATAGAATCCCTTGCCTTCACCTTCTGGCCCGCCAAGCATATTCTCATCGGGGACAAACACGTTGTCGAAGAACAAATCAAAGGAGTGCATCCCGCGATAGCCGATGGTCGGAATCGCCTTGCCGGTCAACTTGCCGCCGCTTTCCTGGACAAACTCGAAGGCATGGCCGGCATAGTCCGGCTTCTCCAGCAGGAACATCGACAAGCCGCGATGCCCCAGCGACAGATCGGGATGGGTGCGCGCCAGAATCAGCAACACCCCGGCGCGACCGCCGAAGGTACACCAGGTTTTAGCGCCGTTGAGCAGCCAGCCACCTTCGGTCTTCGTCGCCTTCAGCCGCATGTTGGCCACATCAGAACCGTAGTTAGGTTCAGTCACGGCCACCGCGCACAGCAGATCGCCGGAAGCGAGTTGCGGCAGCCACTTCAATTTCTGCTGCTCGGTGCCGCCCTTGAGCAGCGCCTTGGAGAGAATTTCCGGACGGGTGATCAGACTGCCCGCCGCACCCAACGAGCCTCGCGTCAATTCTTCCGTGACCACGATCATACCCAGATTATCTTCCTGCTCATCGCTCTGGATGCCGCCGAAGCGTTCCGGGATGGAAATGCCGAAGCAGCCCAGTTCCTTGACCTGATCAATGATCGCAGCGGGAATATCGAGATCGTGGCGGTGAATTTCTTCAGCCAGCGGCATGACCACTTCTTCAGCGACGCGGCGAAAGGTTTCGCGCATCATTTCGTGATGGTCGTCGAGCAAATAGGCACCAGTCACGCCATTCTGGGCGCGCATCAATTGCCCCAATTCGGCCACCCGCTCAGCGGCCAACTGCGCGACGCAGAATTGCCGCACGGCGGCATGATCGACGGTCGCGCCCAGCCACTGGTCGTTCAGCCCGAAATCAGCGGGACGGGCACTCAGCCGATTGCGCACGCCTTGCAGAGCTTCCGCCGAGAACAGCAGGGCAAAGCGTTCTTCCAAGGTGAGTTCGCTGGCGGAGCCACCGCCCGCATTCCGCGCCCGTTGGGCGTAGTCCAAAGCAAAGCGGGCGCCTGTCACTTCCGCGCAGGACAGCGACAGGTCATAGCTCACCAGTTGATGCTGGTCGAGCAGCGCGGCGGAAATTTTGCCATCGGCTTTCTGGGAGCGTTCCCTCAAGTCCGCCAAAGAGTAGTCAAGCGCCTTTTGAACCGCGTCCAGCGCCAGAGTGGCCTGCTGCAACTGTTCTGCGGGATTCTGGATCGATGCCGACATCGGGTGACCTCATAAGTGGTGGTAGCGAGTTTTTACAAAAACCCTGAAATGAGTAAGGCTCTAGGCGCCAAGTTTAGGCTGAAATCGCCGCAAGCACACGGCTTTGAGCAGGATCAGCGGCAAAAATTTCCGGGGCGAACTGTCGAACAGCGAAGGGCATCCTATAATGCCCGCTTTCACCCTTCCCGTTCACTGTCCGCCCCCACCGGGAGCGGCGCATCCAGAGATGCACTGTGGCTATCAACGACATCGCCGTTTCCACCCTCGGCCATTACGCCGGCCTGCTGGCTATCGAACTGGATACCCAGGAAGCCGATCCGTTCGGCATTCCGCCAGCCCCGCTTCATGTGGCGACTGCCGACGCTCTGGCTGGCCATCTGGCCAAGGACTTAAACCATATCCTCGACGGTATCGAGCAACTGGGTCTGATCCTGCCCGGCGCTTTATACGACCAGACCGAGATTCTTCAGCCCGGCTTCCCGCTGATCGAGGCGCTCGCTGATCTGTACCGCCGCAGCCTGCAAGGCGGCTTTGCCCCGTCAGTGATCGCACTCGGTTCGGACAGCGGCTACTTGCCGGTTGCCGCCCTCGATCCCCAGCGCCGCCCCGGCTCCGGCCCGTTGCTGCTGTTGCCCTTCTGCCTGGTGGGTCCCCGCGACCCGCTGGATCGGGTCGCCCGCGTCATGGAAGATGGTCTGCTGCAAAACGGCGAAGCTTCGCTGGCGACCCGCGAAGCCGTACAGCAGGCGTTCGGTCTGACCGCGCTAAACATGTCCTTCGCCACCGTTGGCGATCTGTGCGCCCTGCTGCGGGTGCAACTGGAGGGCAATGACCTGTTGCCCTTGTGGGAGTTGCTGGAACAGGCCTGGTTTGAACGGCCCGGCGTCCGCGCCGTCACTTTGGCTGGCGGCAACCGCTTTCTGGTGGCCGACGATCACGCCCACACCGTGTTCTATACCTTTGATGACTGGGCGCAATTCGGGCCAGGATGCGCCCTGCCAGCGGAGGAATTGGGTGCGGGTTATCAGCGCTGGGCGCGGTTGCAACGGCAATACGCCATGGCGCTGGAGGCGTATGGGCTACATGTGCGCCGGGTGCTGGCCCATCCACGACTGGAAGAAATGCTGGCGACTGCCGAGGGTGAAGCAGCGAAAGCGGCGCTGCGGAACATTCCCTGCCTGTCCGGCGATTATCTGGTCGAGGCTATTTTCCAGAACGACCGCGAAGCGCCCGAGCGGCACATGGCGATCACCCATCACGCTGACGCGGAACTGGGGACGCTGGCCTACACCGTCATGAGTCTGGACGCCGACGGCCAGTTGTTGCGGCTGGAGCATCACTATCCGCTACAGCCGCAAGGACTGAACGTGATCATCGACCGCCTGGTGCAGCGTTGCGCCGAACAGGGCACGGAACGGCAAGTGTTGCATCCGGGCCGGCTGCTGTACTCAGAGAGCGGGCGTAGTCTGCGGGCGGCGACCGTCGCTGATTTGCCCCAGGCTACAGAACGACTGCATTAACGCCTGCTATCCCGCCACACCAAACACCCGCGCCCGCTCCAGCACACTGGCGGCCCAGCGATGATGGGTGGCCGGCTCGCAGAATGTCTCGTGCAGTTTGAACACCGCCGCTGCGTCCGGGGCCAGCACCGCCGAAGCCAGCTCGTAATCCTCACGGGAAACCCGGTAGAGGTCTTCAATCACCGGAATCTGGATCGGATGAATGGCGGTTTTGCCGACCAGACCATGCTGAAGATCGGCCTCGACCTCGCGGGTCAGCACTTCCGGCGCATCCAGCCGCTCAAACACCGGGGCGCTCAATCGATAGCCGGCGGGATGAAAGATACAGACCAGATCGGCGATCACCCCGCGTAGCGGCGTATCGTAAATTGTCGCGCCGCGCGCCCGGCGAATACCCAGCACGTTCAGCAAATCGTTGCCGCCGATGCGCAGGCCCAGCACCCGCTCCCGCAACCCACTGTCCTCCAACCGGTCGCGCAGCCTCTCCATTTGGCAACGATCAAAGGTCTCGGCAGTCTCCAGAATCGGCAACAGCCAATGACTGTGGCGGTCATCCCAGACCCGTAGCCAGTCGCTCAACGTTTGCGGGCCAATCTTGGGCAATACAAAGCCCTGAATCCGTTCGATGCCGTCCATACGCAGCAAGCGGCGCAACACTGCCGGGGTGCGGGGACGAATGAACCGGAGCAATGGCCCATCGTCCAGTGCCGGCAACAACGCCGCCAGCCGGTTCAGCGCGGCCTCCAGCTCGCGCTCATGCAGGGCGTCTTCGGTGCAGAAAATCAGCGAGCGGAGCGAGGGCCGCTTTTGCCCCTGAGCGACTAAAGCCAGATCCAGCCGGCTGGCGGGCACATACAGCGAAGCGCCCAGCATGGTCGGCGAAAGCGCCGGCAGGGACTCCAAATGAATATGGCTCGACCCGCCGGGATGCAGGGCGCGAAAATCGACAGGAATAACGCTCATGACAACTCCTTGATAAGGGCGGCGGCTTGAATCGGCATCGCCGGGTCGATCACCACAGGAACCGGTTTTTCCCCGACCAGCCAATGCAAATGGGCCACATCGGGATGCGCGGGGTCTTTCAACAACAGCAGTCCGGGGATGCGGCGCAACAGCACCCGGGTCGCTTCAGCGACGCCCGGCTTGACGAAATTGCGGTCGCTGATTCGGTAGCGATCATGCAGGCGGCGCAGAAACGCCTGTATCGCCTGTCGCCGCTCTTGTTGTTCGTCAGGGTCACGGCGCACCGATCCCGCCTCGACCGCGCCGAACTGTTCGGCTACCCGGTCGAGAAACCAGACGGAACGGTCATGCGACGCAAATTCGGCGTAATACACGCAGCCATGAAAATCCTCCGGGCCGATGGCGGCGTTGAGAATCGACCGGCTGGTCAACCCCGACACCGTAGCGTTGAGAATGCCGCTGGGAATAGCGTAGTCGTCATAGGTCGCCGCCACGTCCGCCGTGCCGCCAATATCGGAAACGACGTATAACGCTTCATCGAGTTGTTCGGGCTGACGGGCGTTCCAGCGTTGCAGGGCGCGACGCAATTCTTCAGTAATGACCCCTTTGGCGGTCCAGCCATCGACGAAGACCAATCCGGCGGGATTGCGCTGCTCACGGCGCAACATGAACGCCAGGGCGTTCTCGTCCAGCCCCCGGTCGCGGATGATCGAAAGGGAGTAGTGCCGAACATCCGACCGTCCCAGCCGACGCAGGGCGCGCACTAACAGTGCACCGACTGGCGTGCCGGCCCGCGCCAGCGACGCAATGGTGATTTGCCGGGGCCGGGTCGCTGCCAGATGACGGGCCAGCGCCAGAATCTCTGCCGCCAGCCGCGCCGCATACCGCTCGGTCAGCGCCTCGAACAGCTCTAGATAACGCGCGCCCGGCGCTTTTTCCGGAGTCAGCATCTCGCTGTAATGGCGCTGGCCGGACTGAATCAGCCGCTCCTTGGCCGCCACATCCACTGTCTCCAGCCGCATCGGCTTGAGCAGGAACACGGCGTCCTCAGGCGAGTAACTGCCCGTGAACGGCTTCAGCATACGCCGCCCTCGCTCGCTGCCGCGAGGGGCGTGAGCGCCTTGACCACCGGGCTGGACTCCTCTTCCTCTCGCGGGAGCGGATCGGGGCGCGGCGGATGAGCGACTGCCTCCCATGTTTCACGCTGAATCTGGCTGTTCCGGGGCGTCAGGGCAAAATCGCAGATGCGCATAAACGGCAGGTCAGTGAGGCTGTCGCCAGCGCCGATGGTCACCAACGGCCCTTCCCGCTCCAGTTCCGCCGTCACCCGCCGCACCGCGTCATGCTTCTGCGCGCCGCGCACGGTCAGCGCCAGATTGTTGCCGTTGCAATGCACTGCCAGTTCCGGCGGCAATCCGAGGCTGTCCAGCCGCTCCTGCACCCGGATCAGCGTGGCGTCCTCTGCGTTGGTCTTCACCGAAATGTAGGTCAGCCACTCATCGACCGAATGATTGCTGACCCGGTACTGGCCCCCCGCCTCGGCGCTCAACCGGGCGGACAGCCCCCACAACAAGGGTTGCGCCGCGACCAGCTTCGGACGCACTTCGGTATACCACCAGGTCGGCAACGACCCGTCGGCGCGCCGGATTACCGCGCCATGATGGGTAATCCGCCAGGACGTGAAATCAATGGACACTCGCGCCAGAGCATCGTCCGTGCGGCCGGTGACGGGAATCACCACGCCCTGCTCCAGCCAGAACGCCAGCAATCGCTGCTGGGCGCGGGTCATGAACGACAAAGCTTCACCCGCACGATTGAAGGCGGCGGGCGTCAACGGCTGGTCCGCCGGACACTTCGGCGCAGTTTGCAAAATGGTGTCGTCCAAATCGAGAAAAATTACGATGCGCGGCATGATTCCTCCACGGCGAACGTCAGTCCCCCCAGCTCATGCGCCAGCGAGTGCGCGGTTTGCAGGGCGGGATGCTCATAGATCACCACCGGCAACCGCTGCGGGTCCAGGTTGTAAAGATAATTAGCGATCCCGTCGCCCTGATGATCGGGGAATTCCCAACGGCGGGTAATCGCGTCGCCGACCAGAATCGGCGAGCGCGTGGTGGATTGATAACGCACGTCGCAGCCTTCCTCCTCCAGCGTCAGGGCGATGCGAAACGGCGCATAGGCATATTCGCCGGTGCCGATGATCGTCAGTGGACGCTCTGACGCCTTGAGCGTTTCCCAGCGTCCGCCGGGATTGGTCCAGCGCCCGGCCATGATCCCGGTGCGCGCCGGGTCGGTTGAGATCGCGTCATGCTCGGCGGCAGAACTAACAACCGTCAGAGGCAGCGCTGGCGACGGAAACGCCGGATTGGCGGCAAAGCGGAATTCGCCTTCAATCAGCGCCGGGAAGGTCATGGGCCGTTCCAGCTCCACCACCAGTTGCCGTTGCCGCACCTCGTTCAGCCAGCAGGTGATGCTCGCCAAGGCGACCTGTTCGACCCGGGGATTGAGGCGCAGATACGCCTTGGCCAATTCCAGCAATGTGCGGCCGGTGGAGATTTCATCGTCCACCAGCACCAGGCTGCGCGCCGCTTGAAAGAGAGGCTGCAACGCCGGCTCCGGCCGGTAAACCGCATGGTCGGGCGCATGGCTGTGGGACTCGTCGAACGCGAACGCCAGAGGCCGCGACAACCGGCAACGGGTGGTCTGCATATACAGCACATCATCCCGCCCGGCCAGCAGCGCCGCTTCTTCAGCCACCCCGCGTCCCAGCGCCGTTGCCGTTTCCGCCATGCCGATCACCAGTAACGGCCCGGGCAAATCAGCGATCTTCACCGCCAATCGCTGATGCGCCTCGCGCATCACCCGGGGCCGCACCGGCCAGTGCTTACCCAAGATCTTGCTGACAAACAGATAGAGCCGCCGGGGATTCTGGCGCGTCGCATAGGTCACGCACGCCTCCAGAGGCCATTCCTCGCGGCGGAGCGTCAAGGTTAGACGACCGGCCTGGATCGGCGCTTCCACGACCCTCATGCACGCACTCCCCGAGCCAGCACGACCGCCTGCTCGATCTTGGTCACCCGTACCCCGGACGCTGGCCAGGGAATGTCCGCCGCATCGACCATTCCCGTCACCAGTCGCAATCCCCAGTACGGCAGATTCAGCCCGGCCTGACACGCCATATGAATGCCTCCCGCCATGCGCGGATTCGCCTCCAGAAAGCACTGCTCCCGACGCCCGTCCGGATGCAGCCGCTCGCGGGTCTGCACGTTGATCAATCCATTCAAGCGGAATTCGGCGACGACCTGCGCGGCGATGGCCCATCCTTCCGCATCCTCTTCAATTATCTGCCAGCGACCTTGCGCAGTGGCGGGCTTACGGCGGATGACCGCCCGCACCAACCACCCCTCCTGCGCCAGGCAATCGATGGAACGCTCATCGCCCGCCAAATACTCCATGGCCAGAAACAGGCGCTGTCCGCCAGCGGTGTCCAGCAGGTCGGCGAATTCCGCGCTGCCGATGGTGAAGCAGTCATTGTTCAGCAACCGATCCAGCGGCCGCCGGGCGTCGTCGATCAGCCGAAAGCCCAGTCCATAAATCGACTGCGCCGGTTTAATGCACATCCGCTGCGCTTCGCCCAGCGCCGCCTGCGCCGCCCGGAATTCCTCAGCAGTCGCAATCGACCAGCTCCGGGGCAAAGGCGCCGTCTCCAGCCGGGCGTTGGCTCGGGCCTTGTCCTGCAACGCCGCCAGCGTCGCAGTGTCCGGACAAGGCAGGATCAAGCGAATACCGGCAGCCGCGAAGCGATCCTGCGTCTGCAACCACAACGACCAGCGGCCCTGCGGCCAAACCCACTGAAAATCCTGCGTCCGGCACAGGTCCAACAACCACTCGACATAACTTTCCGCATCGGCGTTTGCCGGCTCCAGATAGAAGGAATCGGCTACCCCGCGCAAGGGCGTATCTTCGGTAAAGTAGGTTGCGCCCAGATGAAACTCGTCCGGCGCCATGACCTGATGAATCAGTTCGATGGCATCGCGCACATTGGACAGGCCGCGCGTCAGCAATACACGCAAGGTCATGGTTTTTCAGACTCCTTGTTAATAGGATGCTTCTCCTGCTCTGCTCATAATCCCCCATCACTGACAATCGTTTTCACACGATGCACATAGGTATGTTCCGCCAGCACTCGCCGCCGGCCCGCCTCTGCTATTTTCACAGCGAACGTCGGTTCCCGACGCAATCGGGCCGCCAGCGCATTTAACTCTTCGGCATTCCGGTAAACCAGAATCTCCCGGCCCGGTTCAAAGCACAACGGTACATCCGCCAGATCGTCGTTCAACACCACTGCCCCACAGGCCAGCGGCTCAAAGCTGCGCTGGTTCAATCCATGCTCCACATTGGCCTCATTACGGATGTTGAGCACCGCCTGATGCTGCTGATAAAGCCGAATCAACGCCCGGTGACTGATCTTGCGATTCGCCACCCGATGGAAGCCCGCCGTGGCCAGACCGCTCCAATCCGTGCCGATGATCCGTGCGGGTTCCAGCAAGCTGCGTACCACTGTCTCACGGTACGCAGTGCGGCTGGCGACAAATAGCAACTCGGCGCTGCGGGACGCCCGGCCCGGATGGAACCGTTCCGGGTCCACTGCCAGCGGCAGATAACTGCCTGGCGCAGTGAACCCGGCCTGGGCGGCGTCCTGTAAAAAGCGGGTGTCGGTGAAATACAGCCGGTCACAATGATTCGCCCGCTCCGGGCTGGCGGTTGGAAAACGATCACCCACCATGCCGGCAATCCATGGTCGTTGAGCTGCCCCGTGCAAAATCCGGTAATAATCCAGCGGCACACCAAACACCCCCGCCACGATCGCCAGGTTCGGGCGAAACTCGGCCAGCGTTCGCTCGAAACGGGCCAGCATCCAATCCGCCGTCGCCACACGCCGGCCCTGCCATTTGGCACGCAGGCGTGAAGGCCAGGAATCGCCATTAATGGCGAAAATGCGGGTGGCATGACCTAATTCGGTGCAAGCTCGCGCCAGATTTTCCAACCACAGCACCAGACTGCCGCGCTTGCCCAATAACAAAATGCGAAGCATCGCCACTCTTTGATCACCGCCTGATCGCGCTATAATGTTGATTTGAAGCCAGGATGCGGAAATTATTACTCTTTTTCCAAACGAGATGCTGCTTCACCCTATTCTACATAAACTGTTTAAATTTTTTTTTACCTTTTCTCATCATGTCACTCACTGGCATAAACTCTGCTTGAGCAAAAATTCCATGATTGGCGACCCGGTTTCGCCAGCGCTCTGCTACCCTTTGTTGGTGCAGTCGAGGTAAAACTTGAAAAATAGTTACTCCACCACCCGATGAGGAAATCACTGCATGAATGGTTTAAAAATCTTGGCTACTACCGCTGTTCTGCTATTAGCCGCCACCAGCGCCGCCCATGCTGGCGCCACGCTGGACGCCATCAAGAAGAACGGCTTCATTAAGTGTGGCGTCAGCGACGGCCTGCCCGGCTTTTCCTACGCTGATGAAAAGGGCAACTACAGCGGCATTGACGTTGATGTCTGCCGGGCCATCGCGGCCGCCGTTTTTGGCGACGCGACCAAGGTCAAGTTCACTCCGCTGACCGCCAAGGAACGCCTGACCGCCCTGCAATCCGGCGAAATCGATGTACTGTCGCGCAACACCACCTGGACTTCCAGCCGCGACTCCGCCCAGGGCATGAATTTCACCGGCATCACCTATTACGACGGCCAGGGCTTTCTGGTCAACAAAAAATTGGGCGTCAAGAGCGCCAAGGAACTCGACGGCGCCACGGTCTGCGTGCAGGCCGGCACGACCACTGAGCTGAATCTGAGCGACTACTTCCGCGCCAACAAAATGAAGCTGACCCCCATCAGCTATGACAAATCTGACGAAAGCGCCAAATCGCTGGAAGCGGGTCGCTGCGATGTGCTGACCTCTGACCAATCGCAGCTCTACGCCCAGCGCATCAAACTGGCCAAGCCGGATGACTACATCGTATTGCCGGAAGTGATTTCCAAGGAACCGCTCGGACCGGTGGTTCGCCACGGCGACGATGACTGGTTTGATATCGTGAAATGGACGCTCTTCGCCATGGTCAACGCCGAAGAACTGGGCGTCCACTCCAAAAATGTCGACGAGATGAAGAAATCCGCCAATCCCGATGTCAAGCGGATGCTGGGCGTCGAGGGCGACCGGGGCAAAGATTTCGGTCTGGCCAACGACTGGATGGCGGTGGTCATCAAGCAGGTCGGCAACTACGGCGAAATTTTTGACCGTAACGTCGGCAAGGGTAGTCCGCTCAAGATCGAACGCGGTCTGAACGCACTGTGGAATCAGGGTGGTTTGCAGTACGTGCCGCCCGTTCGTTAACGCCTTCACCTCACCCCCAGCCCTCTCCCGCCGGCGGGAGAAGGGCGCTTCAGGAACCCTCATGACCGAGCTTTCCTCCCCCCCGGTCAAGCCGCCGTTCTGGAATAACCCACAGATCCGGGCCATTATTTTTCAAGCAGTCGCCCTGACCGTGACGGTAGCCTTTGGTTTATACCTCTTTGAAAACACCCAGGATAATTTGCGCCGCCTGGGCATCGCCTCCGGTTTCGACTTTCTCTCCTCGCCTGCCGGCTTCGACATCATCCAGACACTGATCCCCTACTCCGCTACGTCCAGTTATGGTCAAGTGTTCTGGGTGGCGCTGCTCAACACCCTGCTGGTCTCGGCGCTGGGCATTCTTTTCGCCACGCTGCTCGGCTTCATCATTGGCATCGCCCGCTTGTCGAAAAACTGGCTGATCGCCAAACTGGCGCTGGCGTATATCGAAACCTTCCGCAACGTTCCGTTATTGCTGCAAATTTTCTTCTGGTATTTCGCCGTATTGCGCGCCGCGCCCGCGCCGCGCCAGAGTTTGAACCTGGGCGATGCGGTCTTTCTGAATATTCGCGGTCTGTATCTGCCCGCGCCGCAATTTCAACCCGGTTTCGGCTGGGTGCTGGTGATGCTGGGCGTCGCCGTCGTATTGATCATCGCATTAACGCGCTGGGTGCGGCGGCGGCAAATGGCCACCGGCCAGCCATTTCCAACCCTTTCAACGGCTCTGGCGCTGCTCATCGGTCTGCCGCTGATGGCTTTCTGGCTGGCCGATTCGCCGTTGCACTGGCAAGTCCCGGAGCTGCGCGGCTTCAACTTTCAGGGCGGTCTGGTGGTCATCCCGGAAATGGCGTCGCTGCTGCTGGCGCTGACGATTTACACCGCCGCCTTCATCGCTGAAATCGTCCGCGCCGGCATCCAGGCGGTCAGTCATGGACAGACTGAGGCGTCGTTCTCGCTGGGTCTGAATTCCAGCCTGACCCTGCGGCTGATCATCCTGCCACAGGCCTTGCGGGTCATCATCCCGCCGATGACCAACCAGTATCTGAATCTGACCAAGAATTCCTCACTGGCCGCCGCAATTGGCTATCCCGATCTGGTGTCATCATTCGCCGGCACCACGCTCAATCAGACCGGTCAGGCGATTGAATGCATCGCCATCACCATGGCGGTCTATCTCACTCTCAGTCTGCTGATTTCGCTTATCATGAACGGGTACAACCGCAGGGTCGCCCTGGTGGAGCGTTAACGCATGGCCGAATCCCGCCTGCCCCATCCCGACCTGCCGCCGCCGGCCAACACCATGGGCCTACTGGCCTGGATGCGCCGCAATCTGTTTTCTTCACCGCTCAACATCGCCTTGACCGGGCTGGCAGCCTACCTGCTGTGGATTTCGGTCCCGCCACTTCTGAACTGGACACTGTTCAACGCCACATGGAGCGGCGATACCCGTGAAGCTTGTCAGGGCGCCAGCGGCGCTTGCTGGGTCTTTATCCGGGTTCATTTCGAGCAGTTCCTGTACGGCTTCTACCCGGAAGCCCAGCGCTGGCGGGTCAATACCGCCGTGCTGCTGCTGATCCTCGGCGTGGCTCCCCTGTTCATGCGCACGATACCCAATCCCGTCAAAGTAAAACTGGGATCAAGCCTGCTGGTCGTCTATCCGCTCATCGCCTTCGCGCTACTTAAAGGCGGGCTGTTCGGCCTATCCAATGTGGAAACCAGCCGCTGGGGCGGCCTGTTGCTGACCTTGGTGATTGCCGGAGTCGGCATGACCGCAGCCCTGCCGCTGGGGGTGCTGCTGGCGCTGGGGCGTCGTTCCAAAATGCCCGCCATCCAGACGCTGTGCGTGACCTTCATCGAGTTCTGGCGCGGCGTACCGTTGATTACCGTGCTGTTCATGTCCTCGGTCATGCTGCCGTTGTTCCTGCCCGAAGGGATGAATTTCGACAAACTGCTGCGGGCGCTGATCGGCGTCACCCTGTTTCAGGCGGCTTACATGGCTGAAGTGGTGCGCGGCGGCTTGCAAGCCATTCCCAAGGGCCAACTGGAAGCCGCCGCCGCATTGGGACTGGGCTACTGGAAGACCATGGCGCTGATCGTGCTGCCGCAGGCGCTGAAGCTGGTCATTCCCGGCATCGTCAACACCTTTATCGCCTTGTTCAAGGACACTTCGCTGGTGCTGATCATCGGTCTGTTCGACCTGATGAACATGGTGCACAACGCCACCACCAACCCCGACTGGCTGGGTTTTTCCACCGAAGGCTACGTGTTCGCCGCCGCCGTTTACTGGCTGTTCTGTTTCAGCATGTCCCGCTACAGCCAGAACCTGGAAAAACGCCTGCACACCGGCCACAAGCGTTAGGAATCCGCTCTCATGAACTCACCGTCCACCGCCCGCGACCTGCTCTCCGAACAGCGCATGATCCAGATGGAAGGCGTCCATAAATGGTATGGCGCTTTTCACGTCCTCAAGGACATTAACCTGACCGTTCAGAAGAGCGAACGTATCGTGATTTGCGGCCCGTCCGGTTCCGGCAAGTCCACCGCTATTCGCTGCATCAACCGACTCGAAGAGTACCAGCGTGGTCGGATTGTGGTGGACGGCAAAGAGCTGAGCAACGATGTCAAGCTCATTGAACAGATTCGCCGTGATGTCGGCATGGTCTTCCAGCATTTCAATCTGTTCCCGCATCTGACCGTGCTGGAAAACTGCGTACTGGCCCCAATCTGGGTGCGCAAGATGCCGCGCCAACAGGCGGAGGAATTCGCCATGCAGTATCTGGAGCGGGTCAAGATTCCCGAACAGGCGAGGAAATATCCGGGGCAGTTGTCCGGCGGTCAGCAACAACGAGTGGCGATTGCCCGCAGCCTGTGCATGAACCCCAAAATCATGCTGTTTGATGAGCCGACCTCGGCGCTGGACCCGGAGATGATCAAGGAAGTGCTGGACACGATGGTGACGCTGGCCGAGGATGGCATGACGATGATCTGCGTCACCCATGAAATGGGCTTCGCCAAGACCGTGGCTCACCGGGTGATCTTTATGGACGGCGGGGAAATCATTGAACAGAATTCACCGGATGAGTTCTTTACGAATCCCCAGTCGGAGCGGACCCGGTTGTTTTTGAGCCAGATTTTGCATCACTGAAGTCGCGCAGCGCGGCGATGACTGGCGCAGTGTCCGGCCACACGCCACGCCATAGACGGAACGATTCCGCCGCCTGCTCCACCAGCATTCCTAATCCATCCAGGGACCGGGTCGCCCCTTGCGCCCGCCCCCAGCGCACAAAAGCGGTCGGCTCCCGGCCATACATCAGGTCATAGCACCAGCCGCCGTCGGCCAGAACGCCCGCCGGCAAGGGCGGCGCGGCACCCTCCAGACCAGCGGCGGTGGCGTTAATGATTAAATCGAACTGCCGTCCGGCCAACTCGGCGAAGCCGCAGGCCGCCACCCGCCCCAGATCGCTGAAACGCACAGCCAACCCCAGCGCCTTCTCGGCGGTGCGGTTGGCGATGGTGATTTGCGTCGGACGCTCCGCCAACAACGGCTGCAATACCCCACGCGCCGCGCCGCCCGCGCCCAGGAGCAGAATGCGCTGCCCGGTCAGCGTATGCCCCTGATTCACCGTCAAATCGCGCACCAGCCCCAGCCCATCGGTGTTGTCGCCCCGAACACCACCCGGTTCAAAAATCAGGGTGTTCACCGCGCCGGCCCGCTCGGCGCGGGCGCTGAGGATGTCGGCAAACACCCAAGCGTCAGGTTTGAAGGGCACGGTTACATTCAAGCCCTTGCCGCCCGCTGCCCGGAAGGCGCGCGCCGCCGCAGCAAAGCCGCCCGGTTCAACGAGAATCGCCCGGTATTCCAGGGCTTGGCCGGTCTGTGCGGCGAATAGCGTATGAATGCGCGGCGATTGGCTATGAGCGATGGGATAGCCCATCACCGCGTATTGATCGATGGTCGTGGTCATGGTCGCGGTTTCCACAAAACTCAGGGTTTCCGCAGCGGCGCCCGCAGCCGCGCTTCAAAGTCGGCGGGCGGAACATATTGCAACAGCGCCTCGCCGTTATCGCCGAGCAGCACATCCAGTCCCAGCGCCGGATACAGCCAGTGCGATCCGCCCTCTGCAGCGATGCGCTCTGCCGGCTCACCGAAACGCTGCCGCACCAGATCGGCATCAAATTTGACGACCGGCAGGTAAGTGAGCGCCGCAACCATACCCTGCATCGCCAAGTCATGATCGGCCTCCGCGACTGGATAGCGGCGAATCCCGCTGGCCGTCGGCTTGCCCTCTCCGGCATGGGTTTTCAACGCCGCCAGCGCTGTTTCCGGCAAATGCACCGCCAGCACCAGCCGGGCGTTTAGTCCACCCACCACGGCATCGCGGAAGTACGCCTCCAGACTCAATCGCCCGTCCCGATCTTCAAACAGCCCCAATTCATAACGCCGGCCCAGTTTAGCCACGGCCTCCCGCAATGAACTCTCGCTCAGGGTCAGGCCGAACACGGTCGATGTCGCGCCGCCCGGCCCTACAATAATTTGCCAGGGTAAATCCTGGCCCGGTGTTGAAGACTGGCCGCCGGGCGGCCGCATGATGACCAGGAAAAATCCGGTCAGCGCGACGCCCAGCGCGGCCAATAGCAAAACTTTCCAGCGCTTGATCATGTCTGCCGCAGCCAACCCGCCGCTCGTGCGGCAAAATAGGTCAGAATCGCATCCGCCCCCGCTCGCTTGATCGCCAGAAGCGATTCCATGACGACCGCTCGTTCATCCAGCCAGCCATTGCCGACCGCCGCCAGCAGCATGGCATATTCGCCACTGACCTGGTACACGAAAGTGGGCGCGGCGAATTGATCCTTGACCCGGCGCACGATGTCCAGATAGGGCAGCCCCGGTTTGATCATCACCATATCCGCGCCTTCTTCCAAATCCATGGCGACCTCGCGCAACGCCTCGTCGCTGTTCGCCGGGTCCATTTGATAGCTGTATTTATTGCCCTTGCCCAGCGCCCCGGCGGAACCCACTGCGTCGCGGAACGGGCCGTAGAAACTGGAAGCGTATTTGGCGGAATAAGCAAGAATGCGGGTGTGGATGAAATCATTGGACTCCAGCGCCTCGCGGATCGCGGCGATCCGCCCATCCATCATGTCCGAGGGGGCCACGATGTCCACGCCGGCTTCAGCATGGGACAAGGCTTGCCGAACCAGCACCGCCACGGTCTCGTCGTTCAGCACATAACCGGCGTCATCCACCAAGCCATCCTGACCGTGACTGGTGAAGGGGTCCAGCGCCACGTCGGTAATCACGCCCAATTCGGGAAGCGCCGCCTTGAGCGCCCGCACCGCCCGCTGCGCCAGACCGTCGGGGTTCCAGGCTTCTGCAGCGTCCAGTGATTTCGCTTCCGGCGGCGTGACCGGGAACAAGGCGACAGCGGGGACGCCCAGCGTGGCCAGCGTTTCGGCTTCACGCAGCAATTCATCTATCGTCAGTCGGTCGACGCCCGGCATCGACGCAATCGGCTCGCGGCGTTTTTTACCTTCAATGACGAACAGTGGCTGAATGAAGTCAGCCGGCGTCAGCACCGTTTCCCGGACCAGACGGCGGGAGAAGTCGTCGTGACGCATGCGGCGGGGGCGAGCGCCGGGAAACTGGCCGGGAATGATCTGAACAAAGCGGGACATGGGAATATCCTTCCGTAAGGACGGTCAAAGCAGCGTCGCGTTCATTATGGCGCGGCATTATAGACCGATTGGAGCCGTTCATGACCGCCCTGCTTCAGCACGAATCTCTCATTCGATTGAGCTGCTTTTTCACCGTCCTGCTGGCGATGATGTTCTGGGAATGGCGGCGACCGCGCCGAACCCTGAATCTGCCGCGCACCCGACGCTGGCCGGCCAATCTCGGCATCATCGTCGTGGACAGTATCGTCTTGCGGCTGATATTCCCCATCCTGGCGGTCGGTGTGGCGCAACTGGCGGAAGCGCGTGACTGGGGCCTGTTTAACCGGATGGAAGCCCCGTTCTGGCTGGCGTTCATCGCCTCCCTGCTGTTGCTGGATCTGATCATCTACACCCAGCATGTCGTCTTTCACAAGGTTCCCGTACTGTGGCGACTGCACCGGATGCACCATACCGATCTGGATTTCGATGTCACCACGGCCCTGCGTTTCCATCCGCTGGAAATCGTGCTGTCGATGTTGATCAAACTGGCGGTCGTGATCCTGCTGGGCGCGCCGGCAGTTGCGGTAATGGCGTTCGAGGTACTGCTGAACGCGACCGCAATGTTCAACCACGGCAACGTCAGTTTGTCGCCCTGGCTGGATCGGCGGCTGCGCTGGCTGCTGGTCACCCCTGACATGCACCGGGTGCATCACTCAGTGCGGGTGGAAGAAACCGACAGCAATTTCGGCTTCAACCTGCCCTGGTGGGATCGGCTGTTCGGCACCTATCGCGACCAACCGCGTGAGGGTCATACCGGCATGACCCTCGGTCTGGACTACTTCCGCGACGGGCGAGCAACCCGACTGTCCGGGCTGTTGCTGCAACCGTTCCAACGCCCCTGATAACGGCCTGGCCCTGATTCGCGCTAGACTGTCGCATCGCCATCTCTGGACGACTCCCTGTCATTCATCATGACCAAAAAAATCCTCTTCACCCTGGCGGGCCTGTTGCTGCTGATCGGCGCGTTAGCCGGCATCAAACTTCTGCAATTTAAAACCCTGTTCGCCGCCGGCGCCGACTTTGCGCCGCCGCCGGAAACGGTAACGACCAGCGAAGTTCGGCAGGACCATTGGCAGCCGACCTTGAACACTGTCGGCTCGGTCGTGGCAGTGCAAGGCGTCACGCTCAGCGCCGAAGAGGCCGGCACGGTGCGTCGCATCGCTTTCGAATCCGGGACGATGGTGCGCGAAGGTCAGATGTTGGTGGAATTTGATGTCGGGGTTGAACAAGCGCAGTTGCGATCCGCCGAAGCCAACGCCGAACTCGCCCGCGCCAATCTGGCCCGCGCTCGTGAACTGCGCCCCAAAAACATGATGTCCCAAGCCGATCTCGACGCCGCCGAGGCCCAGGCCAAGCAGGCCGAGGCGCAGATCGACAACTACCGCGCGGTGATCGCCAAGAAAACCCTGCGCGCGCCTTTCGCTGGACGAACCGGCATTCGGCAAATCAATCTTGGTCAGTTTCTCAATACCGGCGATCCCATCGTCTCGCTGCAGTCGCTCGACCCGGTGTACGTCGATTTCGCCCTGCCCCAGCAGCGCCTGGCGCAACTCAAAGTCGGTATGACCGTACAGGTCGCTACTGATGCCTTTCCTGGACAATCCTTCGTCGGTGAACTGAGCGCCATGAACCCCGAAGTGGAGTTGGCGACGCGCAACATCCGGCTGCGCGCCACCCTGGACAATCCGCAAGGTCTGTTGCGCCCCGGCATGTTCGTCACCGTCGCCGCCGAATTGCCGGACACCGAACCGGTACTGCTCATTCCCGCCACCGCGGTGCTGTATGCGCCCTATGGCGACTCGGTGTTCGTGGTGGAAGAGAAGAAGGATGAGAAAACCGGCGCTGTCGGCAAAGTGCTCAATCAACGCTTTGTCCATCTGGGCCGAACCCGTGGCGATTTCGTGGTCGTGACCTCCGGTCTCGAAGCCGGCCAGACCATCGTCACCACCGGCGTCTTCAAGCTGCGCAATGGCATGAACGTGGTGGTGGACAATAAACTGGCGCCCGACTTCCAGCTCGCGCCGAAACCGGCCAATTCGTAAGGCAGAGGATCGCGATGAAATCGTTCACCGATCTGTTCATCACCCGACCGGTGCTGGCCATTGTCGTCAATCTGCTCATCATCATCGCCGGCGCGCAGGCGATTTTCACCCTGAACGTCCGGCAATATCCGCGCAGCGACAACGCCAGCGTCACCGTCACCACTACTTACATTGGCGCCAGCGCGGAACTGGTGCGCGGCTTCATCACCACCCCGCTGGAACGGGTCATCGCCGCGGCGGATGGCATCGACTATATGGAATCGCAAAGCGCGCAGGGCCTGTCCACCATTCGCGCCCGGCTGAAGCTGAATTACGACCCGACCAAGGCGCTGGCGGAAATCGGCTCCAAGGTCGATCAGGTGCGCGGCGACCTGCCGCCGGAAGCCGAGGTGCCGGTTATTAATATCGAGTCGGCGGACAGCGAATTCGCCTCAGCCTACTTGAGCTTTTCCTCAGACGTGCTGGCGCAGAACGAAATCACCGATTACCTGACCCGGGCGGTACAACCGCGTTTGTCGGCGCTGGAAGGGGTGCAACGCGCCGAAATTCTCGGCGCCCGCACCTTCGCCATGCGCATTTGGCTGAAACCGGAGCGGATGGCGGCGTTGAATATCAGTCCGGTGCAGGTGCGTCAGGCCCTGGCCGCCAACAACTATCTGGCCGCGCCGGGCCGTACCAAGGGCGCGATGATCGAGGTCAATCTGACCGCCAACACCGATCTGCGCTCGGTGGAGGATTTCAAGGCGCTGGTTATTCGTGAGAAAGACGGCGCGCTGGTGACGCTCGCCGACATCGCCGATATTGCTCTCGGCGCAGAGGACTACAGCGCGGAAGTGCGCTTCTCCGGCCAGACCGCGGTGTTCATGGGCATCTTTCCGCTGCCCAACGCCAACGCGATTGATGTGGTCCAGCGGGTTCGGGTGGAAATGGAGTTGATTCAGAAGGAACTGCCGACCGGGCTGCAAGCCTACATCGCTTATGACGCCACCAACTATATCAACAACGCCATCAAAGAAGTGATCACCACGCTGGGTGAAACCCTGCTCATCGTCGTCGTGATTATCTTCCTGTTCCTGGGGTCGTTGCGTTCAGTGCTGGTGCCGGTGGTCGCCATTCCCATCTCGCTGATCGGCGGGATTTTCCTGATGCAGATTTTTGGCTTCACCATCAATCTGCTCACCCTGTTGGCTATTGTGCTGTCGGTCGGGCTGGTAGTGGATGACGCCATCGTCGTGGTGGAAAACGTGGAGCGGCATTTGCGCGAAGGGCGCAGTCCCTTTGATGCGGCAATTCTCAGTGGCCGCGAGCTGACCGGCCCGATCATCGCCATGACCGTGACGCTGATCGCCGTCTATACCCCCATCGGTCTACAGGGCGGATTAACCGGCTCGCTGTTTCGCGAATTCGCTTTCACCCTGGCTGGAGCAGTCACGATTTCTGGGGTAGTGGCGTTGACCCTGTCGCCGATGCTGTCGTCCAAGCTGCTGAATGCGGAGGATGAACAACACTGGCTGCCCGCCCATATCAACGCGGGTTTCGAGCGCATCAAGCAGTTCTACCGCCGATTGCTGGACGGGGCGTTGAGCGGCCGGCCCGCCGTTTACCTGCTGTGGACGACGCTGGCGCTATTGGCCGTGCCGATGTGGATGTTTTCGGCGCAGGAACTCGCGCCCGCCGAAGATCAGGGGGTGATTTTTGGCATCGTCGAAACCTCAGCCAACGCCACCCTGGATCAGACCAGCCACTTTACCGCCGCCGCCAACCAGGTGTTTCTGAACGTGCCGGAAACCGAGTTCACTTTCCTGATCACCTTCGCCACGTCCGGCTTCGGCGGCATGGTGGTCAAGCCCTGGGATGAGCGTGAACGCACGGTTTTTCAAATCCTGCCCGAAGTGCAGAATCAACTCAGCGCCATTCCCGGCATCCGCATGTTTCCGGTGACCCCGCCGGCCTTGCCGGGCGGCGGCCAGTTCCCGGTGGAATTCATCATCGCCTCGACCACCGACACCCAGGAAATTCTCAGCATCGCCCAGCAGGTGCAGGAAAAAGCCGCCAATAGCGGAATGTTCGCCTTTCCGCCGATTCTGGATGTGAAAATGGATCAGCCGCAGACCGAGATCGTCGTCAACCGTGAGAAGGCGGCGGCGCTCGGCCTGAGTCTGCAACAGATCGGTGCGGACCTGAGTGCGGCAGTCGGCGGCAATTTCGTCAATCGCTTCAACATTGCCGGGCGCAGCTACAAGGTCATCCCGCAGGTGCAGCGGATCAGCCGCCTGAATCCCGATCAGTTGACCGATATTTACGTGACCGGGCCGGAAGGTCAGCTCTTGCCATTGAGCGCTGTTGCCACGCTGAATAACAGCACCGGGCCGCGCTCGCTGAATCGCTTCCAGCAGTTGAATGCAGTGAAAATCAGCGGCGTGTCCATTCGCCCGCTGGACGAAGCGTTGCGCTTTCTGGAAGACGAGGCTGCCAAAATCATGCCCAAGGGTTATGTGATTGACTACACCGGTGAATCGCGGCAATTACGGCAGGAAGGCGGCGCGCAGTTCTTCAAGACTATGGGCTTTGCCATCATTCTGATTTTCCTGGTGCTGGCCGCCCAGTTCAACAGCTTCCGCGACCCGTTGATCATCCTGCTCGGCTCCGTGCCGCTGGCGCTGTTCGGGGCGCTGATTTTCACGTTCCTGAAGATGCCCAATCCACAAATTCCTTTCCCGTTCACTGAGGGTTGGACTACAACGCTGAACATTTACGCCAAGGTCGGGCTGGTGACGCTGATCGGGCTGATCGCCAAAAACGGTATCCTGATCGTCGAATTCGCCAATCACCGGCAGATCGATGGGCTGGGCAAGCTGGAAGCGGTGCGTGAGGCGGCGCTGATTCGACTACGGCCGATTCTGATGACTACAGCGGCGACGATTGCCGGTCATTTCCCGCTGACGCTAGTCACCGGCGCGGGAGCCGCCGCCCGCAATTCTATTGGCTTGGTGCTGGTCGGCGGCATCACCATCGGGACGCTGTTCACGCTCTTCGTCGTGCCAGCGCTGTACATGCTGCTGGCCAAGGATCACGCCCATGACCGGGCGGCGGCGGAAGCAGCGGCGGCCAGCGCCTAGCATCCTCCCTGCGCGATTGTCTGCTGTCACAGGTCGGCGTGAGTTCGGCTAAGGCAGCGCAACTCTCGACGTTGCTGGTGGCGGCTTACGAAGGAGCGTTGATCCAGTCGCGGGTCGCCGGCAGCGCGAAACCCCTCAGAGACATCGCCGAAATGCTCTTAGAGTGGGTTCGCCGCGAAATCAAACCGAAAGACAGGAAAGCATGAAAACAGAAAAGACCGCCTGCATCCTGTGTTCGCGCAATTGCGGGCTGGTGGTGGAGCTTGCGGTATGGTCACGCTGCCGCATGGCTACGGCCTGCGCTACCGAAACAGTGCGCCGCTCGGCCCACCCGTCAACCGGCTGACCGCCAGCGGACATTGCGATCCTTTCACCAAGACGCTCTTCCACAAATACGTGCCCGTCCACCTGCGGAAACTGGAAAAAACCGTCTGATTTCAACCGCGACCCAAGCAATGGAGCGAACCATGAGCGCACTACGGCAAGACATTTCCATCGAGCTTCTCAATCAGCGGGGGAAGGAATACCTGCCGGGCTATCTGGGTATCGAGATGCTGGAGTTGAAAGAAAACTCTCTCAGTAGCCACATGCCGGTTAAGAAACTGCATTTCGCGCCGAATGATTTTCTCCATGCCGCCAGCATCGTCGCGCTGGCGGATACAACGTGTGGCTATGCGACGATCGCTCACCTGCCCGAAGGAGCGCAGTCGTTCACCACCATCGAACTGAAGAGCAACCACCTCGGCACGATCAAGGAAGGTCGCATTGCCTGCCTGGCGACTGCGCAGCATCTAGGACGAAGTACCCAAGTCTGGGACGCCATTGTGACCGACGAAACCAGCGGTCGTAAAATTGCGCTGTTCCGTTGCACACAGATCATCCTGTGGCCGAGCGCACCACGGAGCGGCGGGGCCACGGGGAATTCATCCGCTCGCTGATCAGGCCACGTACAGCAAAATGGTCAAATAGTGGCAGATGCTGCCCGCCAGCACGAATAAATGCCAGATGCCGTGGAAATGGCGGATTTGCTCGTCAAACAAGTAGAACATGATGCCGCCGGTGTAGAAAACCCCGCCCAGCAGCAGCCAGATGAATCCCGCGAAAGGCAATGCTTCCAGGAGCGGCTTCAGCGCGAACAGTACCAGCCAGCCCATCAGCACATACACGACGATGGACAGGATGCGATTGCCCTTTTGCGGCAGCGCTTCCAGCGCCATGCCCACGATCGCCAGCCCCCAGATGATGCCAAACAGCGTCCAGCCCCAGACGCCGCGCAGCGTGACCAGGGTAAACGGCGTATAGGTGCCGGCGATCAGTAGATAAATCGATAGATGGTCGAGCTTGCGGAAAATCTGTTTCGCCCGTCCGCGCAGGCTGTGATAGAGCGTGGAAATGGTGTAAAGCAGAAACAGCGTCGTTCCGTAAATGCTGAAACTGACGATTTTCCACGGATCACCCTGCTGTGCTGCAATCACGACCACTACAACCAGACCCGCGAGCGCAGCGACCGCGCCGACGAGATGGCTGATACTGTTGAATCGTTCACCGTGATACATTCGCGCCGCCTTGAGCAACACTCATCAAAAAACGATGGCAAATGATCTGGAAGAATCAGCGGTGCTCATCACCCTCTTCTCGCCCTCGGCTTCCGGGTCGATGTAACCGTCGCGGCCTTTTCGGTCAACCGCACCCTCCCGACCTCACTGATGCCCGCCCGGCGTCCGGCCTCAGTCAGATACACCCGCTGGAAGGCGATCACCTTGCCCTCCTTGGTAAAGGCATCCTCCTGCAAATCGACCAACCCGGTCCCGGCCATTGCCTCCAGTAACCGCTCGAACATCCGCCGGTCCCCTGCCCCTCCCATCAACCGCTCGCAGAGCTGGCGAGGCGTTTGCCCCTCGCGTTGTTGCAAAACCGCCAGCGTTTGCAAAACCCACTGACTTTCGATGCGGGTCAACCGGCGGGTGCGCCGGGCGGTGGTCGCCTGCGGAGCGCAGACGTCGCAAACCCCACACGGCTGATCATCATCCCGGTCGCCGAAATGCCGGACCAGCCGCACCATCCGGCAGCCGGTCGCCTGGTCCGCGAATTCCAGCATTTGCTGCGGCTCCCGCAGCTTGTGGGCGCTTTGCCGTTCGTAGGGTGTCCGCCAACCCGCCTCGCCCTGGCTGAGATTGCCCTCGATGTCGCGCCGGGCGCCGCCATGTACCAGTAACTTATCCACTGCGGCATCAAACTCATCCGGTTCGATGCCCAGCCAGTCGCACAGCAACGCTTTCGGTTGAACATCGGCGTTCAGCGCAGCAAAAATCCGCGCTAACACTTGCGAATCGGGATAGCTGCGCTGATGGAAATACTTGTGAGTCAGCAAGTCGGCGTAGGAATACAACAGGATAGCGCGGGCCGGCTGACCATCACGCCCGGCCCGGCCAATTTCCTGGTAATAACCCTCGATGCTGCCGGGCAAAGCAGTGTGAATCACTGTGCGAATGTCCGGCTTGTCGATGCCCATGCCGAACGCGATGGTCGCAACGATCACCTGCAATCGGCTGGCGTTGAATAATCCCTGCACCCGGTCGCGTTCCGGCGAGGCCATCCCGGCGTGATAAGCGGCGGTCGGATAATCCGCGCCCAGTTCCAGCGCCAGCGTTTCAGTTTCCTTGCGCATCGGCGCGTAGACAATGGCGGGACGCCGGTCCGGATCAGCCAGAATGCGCCGCACGGCCTCATGCCGTTCCAGCCCGCGCTTGGTCTCGACCGTCTCCACCGCCAGATTCGGTCGTCGAAACCCGTGGATGTAGCGCGTCGCCTCGCGCATATCAAGCTGGCGCACGATGTCATCCTGCACCAGCACCGTGGCGGTTGCGGTCAAGGCAATCACGGGGGCGGGGCGCAACAAGGGCAGGTAGCCGCCCAGCATTCGGTAATCAGGGCGGAAATCATGGCCCCATTGCGAGATGCAATGCGCCTCGTCCACGGCAATCAGCACTGGCTTGCGTTTGGCCAGCATTTCTGGAAAACCCGGCACCCGCAACCGTTCCGGGGCAATGAACAGATAATCCAGTTGCCCGCTCAGATAGTCGATGCACGCCTGGCGCGAGGCCGCCCGATCCCGCCCTGAATGGATGCGTTCAGCGCTTAGACCCAATTCGCACAGTTTGGCGACCTGATCCTCCATTAGCGCGATGAGCGGCGACACGACCAGCGTCGTTCCGGCGCGGGCGATGCCGGGCAGTTGAAAGCACAGCGACTTGCCCGCTCCGGTCGGCATGACCAGCAACACATCGCGGCCCTCGGTGACGGTGCGGCAAACCTGTTCTTGATAGGGGCGAAAGGCCGGCAGGCGAAAGACGGTTTGCAACAATTCCAGCAGGCGATCAACCGCCACCGGTTCCCGGCGCGGTGCGGGTTCTGTCGCCAGCACCAGCGGCTCAGGCGGCGGAGCGGGCCGCGCCAGGGTCAACGCCTGCGCCACGGCCTGCCGCACGAAATCGGCAATATCCGTCATGAAGCGACCCAAATCCGCCTCACCACGTTGAATGCGTTTCAAAAACGCCTCCCACTCACCAGTCATCTGCGGGCTTTTGATGGACGCCTGCACCGTTTGAATCAGGCGGATACCGCGCTCGGTGGCGTTCAGCGCCTTGCCGTCGCGGGTCACATAATGGCGCTTGAGCAGCGTTTCAATAATGTCGGCGCGGGTGGCCGGCGTCCCCAGTCCCCGCTCTTTCATCGCCGCCGACAGTTCCTTGTCATCGAGTGTCTTCCCCGCCGTTTCCATAGCGGTCAACAGCGTCGCCTCGGTCAAGCGCGGCGGCGGACGGGTCTGCCTGGCGATGGCGTGGATGTTCAGCACCTGCTGCGCCTGACCAACCATTAACCCGGACGGCAGGGTTTGTTCCGCCTCATCCACAGGCGCTTTCTCCGCCGTCGTTTTCGATTTGCGCTTGCTAACGGTTTTCTCTTTTACAGCGTCCGCGCCGAGGTCCAGACTTTTCCACCCGACCTGCTCCACCGCCGCACCGCTACTGTGATAGCGGTCAATGAGCGGCGTTTCGTTCACGGCTTCTCCCTTTGCCGAGGGCGGCGGGTGAATCGCGGTAATCAATGTAGTCACGGCCCAAATGTGGTCATCGTGCCAGGCCATGAGCAATCGGCGGCAAATCAGATCGTAAATCCTGTGTTCATCGGTGGTCAGCACGGTCCGTGCAGCAACCGGAGTAGGAATAATGGCGTGATGGTCCGTCACCTTGCTGTCATCGACAAAGCGGCTGCTCAACGGGCGCTGGCCAGTTCCCGCAGCCAGTCGCTCCCGATAGGGTTCCTCAATAGCGGCAACCACTGCTCCCAGCGTTCCTGCCACGGACTGGGAGAGATGGCGGCTGTCGGTGCGAGGATAGCTGATCAGCTTGTGCTGTTCGTATAACCTCTGGGCGATGTCCAGTGTGGTTTGCGCGCTCAAACCGCAAAGCCGGTTGGCGTGGCGCTGCAATTCGGTAAGGTCGTAAAGCAACGGCGGCGCGGCGCGGCGGATTTCGGCAGTACGGGATTCGACGACGGCCTGGCCGCGTTTGGCGCGGGCAACAATCTGTTTGGCTTCCTTGCCATCCGCTGGCAGGCGCTTGGCCTTGGGTTCCGGGCGTTCGCCACGAAACCAGACGCCCTGGTAATTATCCCCCCTCACCCCCGACTCCTCTCTCGCTGGCAGGGCGTCCTGCGGCGCAAATGTCGCCACGACCTCCTGATAATCTTCGGGAACAAAGGCACGAATCGCCAGATCGCGTTCCACGACCATCGCCAGGGTGGGCGTCTGCACTCGCCCGACCGACAACGCCTCGTCGCCGTACACGCCGCAAGCCAGGGTGTAGGCCCGCGACAAATTCATGCCAACCAGCCAGTCGGCCTGACTGCGGCCCCGAGCCGCCGCCGCCAGCGGGTCAAACTCATGGCCGTCGCGCAGTTTTTGAAAGCCCTGACGGATAGCATCCGGGGTCAGCGAGGAAATCCACAGGCGACTGAAGGGCTTGCAGCAACCGGCGGCTTCATAGACATAGCGGAAGATCAGTTCGCCTTCACGACCGGCGTCGGTTGCACAGACGATGCGCTGAATTGCGTCATCGTTGAGAATGCGCCGGACGATTTCAAATTGTTCGCGGGTGCTGTCGCTGACCAGCAACGGCCAGCGTTGCGGTAGCATCGGCAACGCCTCGCGCCGCCAGCGCTTCCAGTCCGGTTCAATCTCATGCGGTTCCGCCAGACGCACCAGATGACCAATCGCCCAGGTCACCACATAACCGTTGCCATGCAGATAACCTTCACCGCGCTGGCGGGCGCCCAGCACCCTGGCGATGTCGCGGGCGACCGAGGGCTTTTCCGCAATAACGGCGATGTTCATCAGCGGGTTCACTCCGACAGCGCCGACTGATCAGGCGCTTCTTCCAGCGACGACAGGCCGGTGGCCGCCAGCCAACTCGCGAGCAGATGCCGTCCGACCAGTTCCACCAATTCGCCATCCAAATGATTTTGCCGAACAAATGCCCGCAGCAGATCAAGGATTTCAGCCGGCGCCAGTGGTTTCCGGTAAGGCCGCTGCTGCGCCAGCGCCTGGAAGACGTCGGATACGGCGATAATGCGCATTTCCAGGGTTAACTCCTTGCCTTGCCGGTGGAAGGGGTAACCGCGTCCATCCGGGGTTTCGTGATGGTAGGCCGCCCACAGGGTGATGTCTTCCAGGCCGGAAATGCCGCGTAGAATCTGATAAGTTTCAAAACTGTGGCGCTGGATCATCGCCCGTTCCTCACGGGTCAACGCGCCGGGCTTTTCGAGAATCTCATCCGGTACCTGCAGCTTGCCCAGATCATGGAGCAGCGCCGCCACCTCGATTTTTTCACAGGTTTCCACCGGCAATGCAGCCCGCTCGGCCATCAACCGCGCCAGCCGCGCCGTCCCCAGGGAATGCTCCATGGTAAAAGGACTCTTGGCGTCCACAATCCGGGCGAACAGCAGCGCCAGTTGCTTGAGTTCCGGGAAACTGACCGGGGCCAGCCGCGCTTCCCGTTCTCGCTCGTGGATGAAGCGGATCAAATGCCGGGTTTCCAGACTCAGCCAAAAGGCTTCATTGCCGGAAAGGTCCAGAAACAGCCCCACCAGTTCCGGCGCAAAAAAGGAACCGCTTAAACGCCACATCGTGTCGCACACCGTATGCCGGGCCAGCAGCAGGTCGCGCTCGTAATGGGGGGCGGTCAGGGCGTCTACCCGATCCACCAGATAGATCAGATTGGCCAGTTGGGCGGTCTTTTCCGGCAATTTCGCGGCGCGCAGGTCATCCCAGTGGGTGTGGTGATAGCGGACGATAGGCGCCAGATGGGCCAGGGGCGGAAACTGGCAGAGCAGTTCACTGCCCTTGATACAGTGAAACTCCGAACCTTCCCAATCCAGTTCATTGACCAGACAGCGATGCATGTGGGTGGATGAGACGCCGCAGTCGTGCAGCAGCCCCGCATGAAACAGATCTTCCAGTTCCGGGTCGCTCAGGCCCAAGCCACGCCCGCATTGCAGCGCCATGTAGCCCACGCGCTTGCCGTGACAGACTTCGTCTACGCCGACCAGATCGAGAGCATCTGACAGGGCATGAATGGCCTGGCCAAGGTCGATAGTGATGCTCATGCAACGATCGCTTCGGGAAAAATGGTGTTCACTGCTGAGCGGGCGCGCTGCTTGGCGCGACTTCCCGGGTGTGCTTGACATAGTCCTGATAAGCCGGAATGGCAATCGCGGCGATAATGCCGATCACGGCGATCAACGGCACGATCAACGCTAAAAGAATCACCCCAACTGTATTGGGCGGTGGCGGATTGCCGAAACGATTCGGCCCCTGACTGCCGGGCATAATGGCTAATACCAGATACAATACCAGATTGGCCAGCGGGATGATGGCCAGCACCGACCACCAGCCGCTGGCGTCGAAATCGTGCAGACGCTGGATCCCCAGCAGAATGGAGATCGCCAGCGCCGCCACCCCCAAAATGATGATGACGCCGCCGGTCAACCAGCCGACTGCATCGCCGCCGCCTTGCAGAAAAGCGGCTAATCCGCCCACGATAGCCGCGATCGCGTTGACCAGAAAACCGATGCCGACGGAATAGCCGATATAGCGTACCCGGCCCAAACGACCCTGGGCGGAAAGAACGTTGATTGCACCGAATTGCGTCGGTGCGGCGGGAGCGATGGAACTGCGCGGGGACTGGTAGGGATTGTTCATCGTGATTTAGCCAGCGCTATAAAGGAAGTTAATACGAATTTCGCCAGGCATGATGGTCGTCTCTTGCTGTCGCCATCGGCGTGCATCGACACGGTATCGGCGACTTTCCCGACTGCCTCATCCATGCCATGCTTATTTAAAACCATTTCCGACTTTCCCAACACCCATGACTCCCGCTATTTCGGTTCCTCTGGACACGCTGCGTCGCCTGGAAACGCCCGAAGGTATTGAACTGAGCCTGCGAGTGGCCGGACCAGTCGCACGGGCGCTGGCCTGGAGTGTGGATGGACTCATTCGCTACGGGGCACTGTGGGGATTGTTGATAGTGCTGACGCTGTTGGGTGGTGGCGGTTTCGGACTGTGGCTGATCGCCCTGTTTCTGACGGAATGGCTCTACCCGGCGCTGTTCGAGGTCTACGCCGGCGGCGCAACCCCCGGCAAAAAGGCGCTGGGTCTCAAAGTCATTCACGCCAATGGCACGCCGGTCGACTGGCCGGCGGCGTTGATTCGCAATTTGCTGCGGGCGGTAGATTTCCTGCCGGTCCTCTATGGCTTTGGCCTGGTTGCCATGTTGGGCAACCGCGATTTCCAGCGCCTCGGCGATTTGGCTGCTGGTACGGTGGTTATCTACCGCGACCCGTCTGAACATTCGCCGCAATTACCACTCGGCCCCGTATTGCCGCCGCCCTTCCCTTTGAGTCCTGCCGAACAACAACTCCTGATCGACTTCGCCGAGCGCGGCGCGGCGCTGAATCCCGACCGGCAGGCGGAGCTGGCCGAGCTGTTGGCCGGCCAGACCGGATTGCATGGCGTGGTCGGCGTCGAGCGCTTGCGCGCCTACGCCCGCTGGCTGGCTGGAGAGTCCCGATGAAACAGCGCCCCTTCGAGGAACGTTACGCCGCCGGCTGGCGAGCCTTCGCTGCCCGTCTGGATCGTCTGGAACGCCAAGCAGCGCCTAAAAATGCGCCCAGAACGACCCCGTTACCGGTCGCCGAGACGCCATCCGCCTACCGACAACTCTGTCAGCACTTGGCTATCGCCCGCAGCCGACGTTACAGCGGTTCACTACTGGCGCGTTTGAATGAACTGGCCTTGCGCGCCTATCAGCAAATTTACCGCGCCCCGCAACGTCGCTGGCCGGTCGTGATGCACTTTCTGACCGCCGACTTTCCGCAACGGGTGCGTGCTGAAGCCGGGCTGTTCTGGCTATGCGCCGCGCTGTTTTACCTGCCGCTGCTGGGCATGGGATTGGCGGTCTATCAGGCCCCGGAATTGATCTACAGCCTGCTGTCGCCCGAATCGGTGGCTGATCTGGAGGCGATGTACACTCCCGGTAAAAGCGCTGATGATCGCAGCGCCACTGATGATGTCACGATGTTCGGCTACTACATCTACAACAATATCGGTCTCGGTTTCCGCACCTTCGCCGGTGGCCTGCTGCTGGGCGTCGGCGCGGCGTTTATGCTGCTGTTGAATGGCGTGTTTATCGGCGCGGTTTCCGGCTATTTGACCGCACGCGGCTTCATCGAAACTTTTTATACCTTCGTCGCCGGTCACGGAGCGTTTGAATTGACCGGCATTGTGCTGGCGGGCGTCGCCGGGCTGAAACTGGGCTGGGCGGTTGCCGCGCCGGGCCGATTCAGCCGGGTTGAGGCGCTGCGGCAGGCAGCGGCGGGCGGGGTGCGATTGATTCTCGGCGTGACCGCACTCCTCCTGCTGGCGGCGTTCATCGAGGCGTTCTGGTCCTCGAACCGGGCGATTCCCTCGGAAATCAAGTATGTAGTTGGCGTTGCCGGATGGTTACTGGTCATTCTCTACCTGACGCTGGCGGGCCGCCGTGCGTCTTGACGCCAGACTCCTCTCCACATTCAATCAACCTGAAGGACAAATCCTATGCG